>CAXUEL010000051.1:0-17163 GCA_964249915.1 uncultured Acetobacteraceae bacterium
GGCAGCCGCCGCGCCCCGCGTCGCCGCCGTCATCCCAGCCTGGAACGAGGAGGGCGCGATCGGCCCGACCGTCGACCGCCTGCCGCGCGACCTGGTCGCCCACGTGATCGTGGTCGACGGCGGCAGCCGCGACAACACGGTGGCGGAAGCCGAGGCGGCCGGCGCCCTGGTGCTGCACGAGCGCCGCCGCGGCTACGGACGGGCCTGCCTGAGCGGCGCCGAGCGGGCCCGGGCGCTCGGGGCGGAGATCGTGCTGTTCCTGGACGGCGACGGCAGCGATGCCGGCGAGCTGGCCGGCCGCGTCGTGGGCCCGGTGGCGGATGGCAGCGCCGACTTGGTGCTGGCGCTGCGCGGGAAGGCCGGACGCGAGCCCGGCAGCATGGGCATGCACCAGGTGCTGGCCGGGCACCTCATCGGCGCCGCGGTCGGGCTGATGACGGGCACCCGCTACCGCGACATGTGCGCGTTCCGTGCGATCCGCATCGATGGGCTCGGCCGCCTCGGCATGCGCGAGATGACGTATGGCTGGAACCTGGAGATGCAGATCCGAGCCGCCGCCGCGGGCCTGCGCGTGCGCGAGGTCCCGATGCCGTACCGGTGCCGGATCAGCGGCCAGTCCAAGGTCGCGGGCAACCTGCACGGCACGCTGCGCGCCGGGTCGCGCATCCTGCGCACCCTGGTCGGCGTCGGCCTCGATGTCAGGCGACAGAAGCGTGTGACGCCAGCCGGGCGATCGGGCGCTCACTGAACGCAGTTCCCTTCGTCATTCGTGCGGCGACTCCGCCTCGACGCGGTGGGGATGCCACAGCAGACGCGCGCCGGGCCGCTTCTCGAACGCCACCCCGTTCGGGTAGGAGGCAAACTCGATCAGCGATCCCCATGGCGTCCGGATGTAGAACCAAGTCTCCCCGGCGGTCGGTCCGGCGATGTTCACAACCGGATCGCTCACGATCTCGACGTGCTTGGCGCGAAGCGCAGCCAGGGTGGCAGCAATGTCCTCGGTATAGAAGGCGATGTGGGTCCCGCCGAGATCGTCGAAGTATGGCTGCTTCTTCGATCCATGGGGGGAGTCGTACTCGAACAGCTCGATGTTGGGACCGTCGCCAGCGCGGAGCGTGACCAGATGCGGGAGCTCGGTCGACGGGTGAACGCGATACCGCTTCCTGAAGTCGTCGCTCAGCGGATAGGGCCCGAGGTCGGTCAGCGGCTCGAAGCCGAAGGTATCCCTGAAGAAGCCGACGGCCTGCGCCATGTTCGGCACGTTGAAGCCGACGTGATCGAGGCCGGTGACCTTGACCGGCTGGGCCGAGGGTGACCGCATGTTCAACCCCGTCGAGAAAACCAACGTCGAAGAGAAGAGTATTGCCGAGCCCAGTTTCGCCAGCGCGTTCATGTTCAGTTCCAAAGCGTTTCGTTTCAGTCAACATCCTGGAGTCGAGCGGTCGTCGCTGCTCTTCTACCCGGCTGCACAGGGCGCTCTGACGCTTCGCTCGGAAGCCTCCTGAATACCCGCTGCTCGTGCATCACCGCCGGCAACGAAGCGGCTACGGTAGACAGTCGGAGTGACGCCGAAGCGTCGCTCGAAGGCGCGCCGGAAGGCGTCGTCGCTGCGGAAGCCGATGGCATGGCTGATGCTGGCCATGTTGTCCCGGCTGCTCGCCAATCGTAGGCGACCTTCGTCCAGGCGGAGGAGCTCCAGATGTGTCGCCGGCGTGACACCGAAAGCCGCCCTGAAGCGACGGGCAAATTGGCGCGGGCTCAGCGCAGCCTGCTCAGCCATGGCTTGCACGCTCCAATCCGCTCTGAGGTTGCACAATATCTTGGTGATCAGATCTCCAAAATGGCTGCTGCCGCGGGTCTGGAACTGCAACGGCTCAGAATATTGAAGTTGGCCGCCTGACCGCTTCATGTAGACCACCATCTGCCGGGCCGTGGCGAGCGCCAATGCGGAGCCGTGATCCTCTTCGATGAGCGCAAGCGCCAAATCGATTCCGGCCGTCATCCCAGCCGAGCTGTAGCAAGGGCCGTCCTTGATGAAGATCGCATCCGGAACAAACGTGATCTTTGGAAAACTACGCGCCGCATGAGCTGCATGCTGCCAGTGGGTGGTGGCGCGTCGACCGTCCAACAGCCCGCTGACAGCAAGTCCATAGGCGCCGGTGCAGACGGAGACAAAACGTCGGATCTTGTTCCTGCGGTGATGGAGCCAGGGTCCCACCACCTCGGCGACTTCGGGTCGGCGTAGAAGAGAGCCGCCGGGAATGACAATGGTGTCAAGGACAGGGCAGTCTGCGAGAGTCACATCAGGCAGCACCCGAAGCCCGGACTCGGACGTAAAAGGTGTGTCCGACAGTCCAACAACCAGGGTTTCGTAAAGTGCGCCGGAAGCGCCGCCGAGCAGAGAGGCTATAGAGAAGGCCTCCAGGACGCACGTCAGGTCGAGCGCGGCCACCCTATCGAAGCCGAGAAGCCCGATGCGCCTGCGGATGGGCGGACAGCTTGGCGACGGAGGTTGCACATGCATGGTCGGACAATAGCGAACTTCATCCGGACGCCCAGGACGTTCTTCCGACACATCCGGACACTCATGGTTTCCAGTACTGAAAACCATGGGACCCGAACGTCATTGGAGCACGGCGCGCTCGCGCAGCGCCTCACCCACGTCCGACTTGCCGCAGCCGTTCGGCTCGACGATCCGGGTCAGGATCTCGATCGAGACCGGCTCGGCAAAGCTCTTGAACCCGACGATGTGCAGGCGGGCGACGCCGACTGGCACGAACGGTTCCTGGACAAGCCAGGCCTCTGGAGCGAAGTGGCCGGTTCCAGTGTCGGCTCGATCCGGGTGTGCCAGAAACACCCGCTTGCGACGAACCAAGCCGGAAAACGAAACTGCTCCCGGCTTCCGATATTTCTTCGTCCGAATATCGAGCGCGGCCGCGATGAGTGTTGATCTGCGTCAACCCACAACCTCGCCCAGGTCACCATCAGAAGAGAACCGCACCACTCCTCTCGCCGGTGCACCGGACACACTGCGGCGAGGCACCGATCACGATGACCCCTTCCCAGGGCATGCTGGAGCAGCATAGTCGCCGCTCAGCTACAAGAACGATGTAGGAAAAGGGGCAGCAAAAATCGGAAGCAGGAATTACGAGAGAACTTGATGCTCTGCATAACTTAACTGGCGGAGGGGATGGGATTCGAACCCACGGTACACCTTTACAGTGTACAACGGTTTAGCAAACCGCCGCCTTCAGCCACTCGGCCACCCCTCCGCCGAAGAGCGTGCTCATCACACGGCGTTTGCATCGCCGGTTCTAGGGTGTCCCGAGAAGCTCGTCAATCAGGCGCCAGGCGCCGTTGCAAGGCCTCGTTGACCAGAGCCGGGTTGCCCTTGCCGGCCATGGCCTTCATCACCTGGCCGACGAAGAAGCCGAACAGCTTGTCCTTGCCGGAGCGGTACTCGGCGAGCTTGTCGGCGTGGGCGGCCAGCACGGCGTCGATGGCAGTGTCGATCGCGCCCAGGTCGACCACCTGGCGCAGACCCTTGCGCTCGACGATGGCAGACGCCCCCTCCCCCGTCTCCACCATGGCCTCGAACACCTCCTTGGCGATCTTGCCGTTGATGGTCTTGTCGGCCATCAGGTCGAGCAGGCCGCCGAGGGCGTCTGCGGTGACGGGGCTGTCGGCGATCGTGCGGCCAGTGCGGTTGAGGGCGGCGAACAGCTCGCCGATCACCCAGTTGGAGGCGAGGCGGGCGTCGCGGTTGGTGGCGACGATCTCGAAGAACCGCGCGGTGTCACGCTCGGCGACCAGGACGGCGGCGTCGTAGGCGGGGATGCCGTACTGGGACACGAAGCGCAGGCGCTTGGCGTCGGGAAGTTCGGGCAAGGCGGCCTTGAGCGAGGCGACCCAGTCCTCGTCCAGGACCAGCGGCAGCAGGTCGGGGTCGGGGAAGTAGCGGTAGTCGTGCGCATCCTCCTTGGTGCGCAGCGACCGGGTCTCGCCGCGTTGCGGGTCGAACAGGCGGGTTTCCTGGTCGACGGTGCCGCCCGCCTCCCAGATCGCGATTTGGCGACGGGCCTCGACCTCGACGGCCTGCGTCACGTAGCGGATCGAGTTGACGTTCTTGATTTCGCACCGGGTGCGGAACGGCTCGCCGTGCCGGCGCACCGACACGTTGACGTCGGCGCGCATGGAGCCCTCCTCCATGTTGCCGTCGCAGGTGCCGAGGTAGCGCAGGATGGTGCGCAGCTTGCGCAGGTAGGCGCCGGCCTCCTCGGGGCTGCGCAGGTCGGGTTCGCTGACGATCTCCATCAGCGCGACGCCGGAGCGGTTGAGGTCGATGAAGGAGCGGGTGGGGTCCTGGTCGTGCAGCGACTTGCCGGCGTCCTGCTCCAGATGGAGGCGGGTGATGCCGATGTCGCGCCGGGTGCCGTCGGCAAGCTCGATCTCGATGCGGCCGGCGCCGACGATCGGGTGGGTGAACTGGCTGATCTGATAGCCGGCGGGAAGGTCAGCGTAGAAGTAGTTCTTGCGGTCGAAGCGGCTGAGCAGGTTGACGCGGGCCTCCAGGCCGAGGCCGGTACGGACGGCCTGGGCGACGCAGTGCTCGTTCAGCACCGGGAGCATGCCGGGGAAGGCGGCGTCGACCAGGCTGACCTGGGCGTTGGGCTCGCCGCCATAGGTGGCGGACGCGCCGGAGAACAGCTTGGCCTGGCTGATTACCTGGGCATGCACCTCCAGGCCGATTACCAGCTCCCAGGGGCCGGTGGCGCCGTCGACCGTGTAGCTCACGAGGCGGCTCCGGCTCGGATGGAGGGACGGTGGGAGAAGGCGGCGGCCTGTTCCAGGGCGGCACCCAGCGCGAACAACCCTTCCTCGTCGAACGGGCGGCCCAGGAGCTGCAGGCCAAGCGGGAGGCCGTCGCGGTCGAGGCCCGCGGGAACCGAGAGGCCGGGGATGCCGGCCATGCTGGCGGGCACGGTGAAGATGTCGTTGAGGTACATGGTGACGGGGTCGGTCATCTTCTCGCCCTGGGCAAACGCGGCGGAGGGGGCGGTCGGGGTCAGGAGGGCGTCAACTTTGGTGAAGGCGTCGGTGAAGTCGCGCAGGAGGAGGCTGCGGACCTTCTGCGCGCGCCCGTAATAGGCGTCGTAGTAGCCGGCGGAGAGCACGTAGGTGCCGATCAGGATGCGCCGCTTGACCTCGGTGCCGAAGCCGGCGGCACGGGAGCGTTCGTAGAGCTGGTCCAGGGCGTCGGCGTCGACGCGCTCGCCGAAACGGATGCCGTCGTAGCGGGCAAGGTTGGAGGAGCATTCGGCGGGGGCGACGATGTAGTAGGTGGCGAGGCCGTACCTGGTGTGCGGCAGCGACACGTCGACGATCTCGCAGCCGGCATCGCGCAGCCAGGCGATGCCCTGCTGCCAGATCGCCTCGATCTCCGCGGACATGCCGGGGAGGCGATACTCGGCCGGGATGCCGATGCGCAGGCCCTTCGGGCTGCGACGGCAGGCGGCGCGGTAGTCGGGGACGGGTCGGTCGACGCTCGTGCTGTCCCTGGGGTCGTAGCCGGCCATGGAGCCGAGCAGGCGGGCGCAGTCCTCCACCGTGCGGGCCATCGGGCCGGCCTGGTCGAGCGAGCTCGCGAACGCCACCACGCCCCATCGGCTGCAGCGGCCGTAGGTGGGCTTGAGGCCGGCGAGGCCGCAGAAGGCGGCAGGCTGTCGGATCGAGCCGCCGGTGTCGGTGCCGGTGGCGCCGAGTGCGATGCGCGCGGCGACGGCGGAAGCGGAGCCGCCGGAGGAGCCGCCGGGGACGAGCGGTGCGGACGGGTCGGAGCGTCTGGTCCAGGGGTTGAGCACCGGGCCGAAGGCGGAGGTCATGTTGGACGAGCCCATGGCGAACTCGTCGAGGTTGGTCTTGCCGAGGCACACCGCGCCGTCGCGCTGGAGCTGGGCGGTGACGGTGCTCTCATAGGGGGGAACGAAGTTGGCGAGGATGCGGCTGGCGGCCGTGGTGCGCACGCCTTCGGTGCAGAACAGGTCCTTGATCGCGATCGGGGCGCCCGCGAGCGGACCGGCGGTGCCGTCGGCACGCGCGGCGTCGGCGGCGCGGGCGCCGTCGAGGGCGCGGTCGGCGGTCACGGTGATGAAGGCGTTGAGACGCGGGTTCAGCTGGTGCACGGCGTCGAGATGGGCCTGCGTCAGCTCGACGGCGGAGAAGCGGCGGCGGTCGAGGCCGTCCAGCGCCTCGGTCAGGGACAGGTCGGTGAGCATCACTCGACCACCTTGGGCACGGCGTAGAACGGGCCAGCCCGGTCGGGAGCGTTGGACAGCACGGCCTCGGCCTTGTCGCCGTCGGTGACCAGGTCGGAACGGAGGCGGAGGGCGGCCTGGCCGACGCCGGCGATCGGCTCGACGCCCTCGACGTCGAGCTCGGACAGCTGCTCGATCCAGCCGAGGATGGCGTTCAGCTCGCCCTGCAGGCGGGAAATCTCGTCGTCGTCGACGCCCAGCCGCGCCAGCCTGGCGATGCGACGGACGGTCGCGGGTTCAAGCGCCATGGGCGAAACCTTCGATCGGTTGCAGAAGCCGGGGGTGCCGAGGACGGCCGCACCGCGCCGGGACCGTGCGGCAAAACGACGTTGGTCCGGCATGGACCCTGGCAGCGCGGGTGCGGGCGGACCATAACCGCTCCCCATGGCGCTGTTCAACATGCCGCAGCTGCGGGCTGCCCTGCCGTCCGGAATGCGGCTGCTCGGAATCGACCTCGGCACGCGCACGATCGGACTGGCGCTGTCCGACGTGTCGCTGATGCTGGCCTCGCCGTACGGGACGCTCAGGCGCGGCAGGCTAGGCGCGACGGCCGGGGAGATCGGGGGCATCGTGGCGCGCGAGGGTGTCGGCGGGATGGTGGGTGGGCTGCCGCTGTCGCTGGACGGCAGCTTCGGTCCGGCGGCGCAGGCGGCGCGGGACTGGATGCGCAGCCTGTCGGACGCGACCGGGTTGCCGGCGGCGCTGTGGGACGAGCGGCTATCGTCGAGTGCGGTGAACCGGATGCTGATCGACGACCTGGACATGACGCGGCAGCGGCGTGCCGAGGTGGTGGACAAGCTGGCGGCGGCATACATCCTGCAGGCCGCGCTGGATGCCAGCCGGGAGGCGCCGGCGTGAGCGGGCCCGGCCTGCGGGGACGGTTGCGGGCGGAAACGCGGGCGGCGCACGAGGCGCTGGATGGAACGCTGGACCTGCTCGGGAGCCCACTCGGTCTCCTGCAGTACCGGCGGCTGCTGGGCCGGTTCCACGGCTTCCACCGTGCCCTCGAGCCGGCGCTGGCAGCCGTGCTCGATCCGGCGCTGCTGGAAGGACGCGGCAAGCTCGCCGCGCTGGAGCACGACCTGCGGGTCTGCGGGATGGGACCGGACGAGATGGCGGCGCTGCCGGTGGCGGTGCTGCCGCCGCTCGGCGACCGGGGTGCGGCGCTGGGCGCGTTCTATGTCGCCGAGGGCGGCACGCTGGGCGGGCGGCTGATCGGGCGGCGCCTGGGGGAGAATGCGGCAGTGCCGGCGGGGGCGCACCGCTACTTCGACGTGTATGGCGAACAAACGGGGGAGCGCTGGCGGGCAGCGTGTGCGGCGCTCGATGCGCACGGAGACGACGACCGCGCCGTCGAGGCCGCCAACGCTGTGTTCCGGGCGCTGCTCGGCTGGCTGTCGCCGGAAAACTGGAGGAAGCGCGAGGAACGGATGGTGGGCGCGACAGGGATTGAACCTGTGACCCCTACCATGTCAAGGTAGTGCTACTACCGCTGAGCTACGCGCCCATCCGTCGGGGCGTTTTCTACAAGCGCACGGTTGGTTCCGCAAGCGGTGCCAACTGCGTTTTCCGCGGCGTTCCAGGGAGCCCGATGACACGTCGGCTCGCGCAGGCGAGAATGCGGTCATGACGAGGCAGGGCCAGCCGCAGGGCGCAGGAGCGCCCGCCGACACGCCGTTCCGAATCGTCCGGCCGTGCGACCGGAACAGCCCGGTGCTGGTGGCGTCGCCGCATTCCGGGCGGATCTATCCGCCCGCGTTCCTGGCCGCGTCCAGGCTGGATCCGCACACCCTGCGTCGCAGCGAGGACTGCTTCGTCGACGAGCTGTTCGCTGGCGCTCCGGCATGCGGGGTGCCGCTGCTGGCGGCGGACTTCCCGCGCGCGTATTGCGACGTGAACCGGGAGCCGTGGGAGCTCGACCCGGCGATGTTCTCCGACAAGCTGCCGCCGTGGTGCAACACCCGCACGCCCAGGATCAACGCCGGGTTCGGCACCATCGCCCGCCTGGTGGGGTCGGGGCAGCCGATCTATGCCGAGAAGCTGTCGTTCGCCGAGGCGGAGGCGCGCATCCGGTCGTGCTGGCAGCCGTACCACGCCGCGCTCGCGTCGCTGATCGCGGAAACGCGGGGCAGCTTCAGCCGCTGCATCCTGCTCGACTGCCATTCCATGCCGACCGAGGAGCCGGCTCCGGGCGCACGGCACGACCCGGACTTCGTGCTGGGCGACGCGCACGGCACCTCCTGCGATCCGGCGCTGTCCGGGCTGGCGCACCGCTTCCTGGAAGAAGCTGGATATCGGGTGCGCCGCAACGATCCCTATGCGGGCGGCTACGTCACCCGGCATTACGGCCGTCCGCGGCAGGGCGTGCACGCGTTGCAGATCGAGGTCAGCCGGAGCCTGTATCTGGACCAGACGCGCTACCTCAAGCTTCCCCGCTTCGACCAGCTGCGCGACCTGATGTCCGGGCTGCTGCAGACCCTGTCGGGTGCGATGGCGCAGCCCGGCTGAGAACGGAGGCAAAAAAAAGGCGGTGCCGAAGCACCGCCAAGTTTAGGGAGGAAACGTCCAAGAAGCGGCGCGCCAAGGCAGCACCGCCGTGTTCGATATAGCGGCGCCCGGCGGACCGGTCAAGCTGTTTTTGCGTCGCACAATGCGAAAGGTTCGCAACTGGAGTCTTAACGATTCGGGAACCTCCTCCGCCCTAGTGTCGGCGCCATGGTGTGTTCCTTCGCCTTGCGGCTCCTCGTCCCGGGCCTGCTGCTCTTGGTCTCGGTGGGGACCGCTGCGCGGGCGCAGGCCCCGTCCGGCGAGGGAGTCCTGTGCCAGGAGGCCACCGCGACGGCGGAAAACAGCACCGGGGTGCCGAACCAGCTGCTGGGGGCGATCAGCCGGGTCGAGACCGGGCGCTACGACCCGGCGGCCGGCGGGGTGCGGGCCTGGCCCTGGACCATCAACGCGCAGGGCATCGGTCACTTCTACGACAGCAAGGAGGCGGCGGTCGCGGCGGCCCGGGCGTTCCAGGCGCAGGGCATCCGATCGATCGACGTCGGCTGCATGCAGATCAACCTGATGTATCATCCCGACGGCTTCGCCAGCCTGGAGCAGGCGTTCGACCCGCATGCCAACGCCCTGTTCGCGGCGCGCTTCCTGACCGACCTGTTCCACCAGACCGGGAGCTGGCCGCACGCCGCGGCGGCCTACCATTCGCAGACGCCAGACCTCGGCGTCGACTACCAGAGGAAGGTGCTGGAGGCCTGGGCGGAGCCGATCGACCGGCCGGAAGACGGCGGCATGCGGCATGCGGCCCATGCGCGCGCGCCGGTGGCGGTGGCGAGCCTGGGCGGGGGGTCGGGCGGCGGCGGCGGTGCCCCGGTGTCGGCGCCGATGAGCCGGCCGCTGGGCGGGTTCGGACACATCATACGCAGCACGCCGGCAGGGTCCGGGCTCGGCACGATGGGGATGCCGATGGGCAGCCTCGCCGCCTATCGCGCCCGGCCGGTGGCGCTGGCGTCGCTGCCGATGCGGCCGATGCGCGACTGAGACGAGCCGGGGACGGAACGGGCGACAGGGGGTTCCGTGCTGCCGACATGTTGAACTGGAAGGGTTCTCCGCGCATATCGCGGCCACGGGCAGCACGCGCGTTTCAGTCAACCAGCGAGGGCACGAGATGAGCGACCAGGACACCATGCAGCAACCCGCCGCCGGCGAGGAGCGCCACGAGTTCGGCGCTGAGGTCGGACGGCTGCTCGACCTGGTGGTGCACGCGCTGTACTCCGAGCGCGAGATCTTCCTGCGCGAGCTGGTCGCGAACGCCGCCGACGCGTCCGACCGCAGGCGGTTCGAGGCGCTGACCGACCCGTCCCGGGCGCTGCCGGATGGCGCCAAGATACGCATCGTGCCGGACAAGGAGGCGCGGCTGCTCACGGTGTCCGACGACGGCACCGGCATGAGCCGCGAGGAGCTGGCGCAGAACCTCGGCACCATCGCCCGGTCGGGCACACGGGCGTTCGGGCAGGACATCACCAAGAGCCTGGCGGACGCCAAGCCGGACGAGCGGCCGAGCCTGATCGGGCAGTTCGGCGTCGGCTTCTATGCCGCCTTCATGGTGGCGGACCGGGTGGAGGTGGTGTCGCGGCGGGTCGGCGACCACGAAGCGTGGCGCTGGTCGTCGGAGGGACAGGGCACCTACACCCTGGCGCCGGCGACGCGGGAGCTGCCGGGCACCGACATCGTGCTGCACGTGAAGTCCGACGCGGACGAGTTCCTCGAGCCGTACCGGCTGGAAGCGATCGTGCGCAAGTGGGCGGACCACATCACCTGGCCGATCAGCATCACGCGCGACGGCAACGAGGTCGCCGCCAACGAGGGCACGGCGCTGTGGCGCAAGGGGCGGAGCGAGGTCACCGAGGAACAGTACACCGAGTTCTACCAGCATCTCGGCCACATGTTCGACAAGCCGTGGGCGACACTGCATTGGCGCGCCGAGGGCACGCTGGAGTTCAACGCCCTGCTGTTCGTGCCGGGGATGAAGCCGTTCGAGCCGGTGGAGACCACGCGGGAAAGCCGGGTGCGGCTGCACGTCAGGCGCATGTTCATCACCGACGAGGCCAACCTGCTGCCGTCATGGCTGCGCTTCGTGCAGGGCGTGGTGGACACCGAGGACCTGCCGCTGAACGTGTCGCGCGAGATGCTGCAGGCGACGCCGGTGCTGGCGCGGATACGCAAGGCGGTCACCAACCGGGTGATCAGCGAGCTGCGCTCCAAGGCCAAGGACGCGGACGCCTACGTGCCGTTCTGGGAGAACTTCGGCGCGGTGGTGAAGGAAGGGCTGTGGGACGATTTCGAGCACCGCACCGAGGTGGCGGGGCTGTCGCGGTTCCGCTCCTCGGGCGAGGCGGGCTGGGTGTCGCTCGCCGACTACCTCGGGCGGATGAAGCCGGAGCAGGAAGCGATCTACTACCTGGCCGGCGACAGCCACGAGGCGCTGGCCAGCAGCCCGCAGCTGGAAGGCTTCCGGGCGCGCGGCGTCGAGGTGCTGCTGCTGTCGGACCAGGTGGACGCCTTCTGGCCCGAGCGGCTCGACAAGTTCGAGGACAAGCCGCTGCGCAGCGTGACGCAGGGGCTGGCGGACCTGTCGAAGATCCCGGCGGGGGACGCGCCGCAGGCGGAGGCGGCGGACGTGACGGCGCTGCTGGCGGCGCTGAAGGAGTCGCTCGGCGCGGACATCGCCGAGGCGCGGGCGACCGACCGACTGGTCGGCAGCGCGGTGGTGCTGGCGGCGTCGCAGGCCGGTCCGGACCTGCAGATGCAACGGCTGATGCGACGCAGCGGCCAGAAGATGCCGAGTACTGCGCCGATCCTGGAGATCAACCCGCACCACGCGCTGATCCGGGCGCTGGCTGCCAGGCTCGGGCGCGGCGAGGCGATCGACGAGGCGGCGCGCACCCTGCTCGACCTGGCGCGGGTGCAGGACGGGGAGCAGCCGGCGGAGCCTGCCGCCTTCGCCCGGCGTGTGGCCGAGGCGCTGGTGGCGTCGTTCGCGCTGCCGTCGCAGGACGTTTGAGCGGTGTCCGCCGGGCTCGTCCTGGATCCGGCGACCGACATGCTCGGCGTCGTCGACCTGCAGCCGACCTTCATGCCCGGCGGCGAGCTGCCGGTCGCGGGCGGCGACGAGATCGTGCCCGGCATCAACCGGCTGCTGCGCGACCGCTTCCGCCACGCCTTCGCCACCCAGGACTGGCACCCGCCCGGCCACACCTCGTTCGCCAGCTCCCATCCCGGGCGGCAGCCGTACGAGGTGGTGTCGATGCCGTACGGTCCGCAGGTGTTGTGGCCGGACCACGCGGTCCAGGGCACGGCGGCAGCCGCGCTGCATCCCGGCCTGGAGGCCGACCGCGTCTCGCTGATCCTGCGCAAGGGCTGGCGTCCGGAGCTGGACGGCTATTCGGCGTTCTTCGAGAACGACGGCGTCACCCGCACCGGGCTGTCCGGCTGGCTCGCCGACCGCGGCGTGCGCCGGCTGTTCCTGGCCGGGCTGCCGGCGGATTTCTGCCTCGCCTGGTCGGCGGAGGATGCGGTGCGGGCCGGGTTCGAGACGGTCGTGATCGAGGACATGACCCGCGCCCTGGCGCTGCCGCAGCCGGACGGCTCGACCAGCGCCACCCAGGCGCGGCGGCGTCTGGAGCAGGCGGGCGTGCGCTTCGTCCGCTCCGACGCGCTCGCCTGAACGCTCATCCGCCGGTTGCGGTGGGCGACGCGCTGGCGGACACTTCGCCGCCATGAGCAGCGCTCCTTCCGCCGACGAGCCGGGGCCGCACCAGGGGGGGTCGCGCCGGACGGGGCCACGCGTGCCTGCGCCGGCGATGCGGTGGGAGCGGCTGCTGGACGACACCCGGCTCGGCGACGAGCCGCGCCGCCCTGCCGGCAGCGGCACCGGGCGGGTTCCCGCCACCGGGCGGTCGGAGTTCCAGAAGGACCACGACCGGCTGATCTTCTCCGAGCCGTTCCGCAAGCTCGGCCGCAAGACCCAGGTGCATCCGCTGCCGCAGAACGACCGGGTGCACAACCGCCTCACCCACAGCCTGGAGGTGTCCTGCGTCGGCCGCTCGCTGGGCGAGCTGACCGGCAAGCGGCTGCAGGTGCAGGGGGAGCTGCCCGACGGCGTGGTCGCGGCCGACGTCGCGGCGATCGTGCAGGCGGCGTGCCTGGCGCACGACATCGGCAACCCGCCGTTCGGGCACGCCGGCGAGTTCGCGATACGCGGTTGGTACGCCAAGCGGCCGACCGACTTCTTCGAGGGGATGCGGCCGTCCTGCGTCGAGGACCTCAACACCTTCGAGGGCAACGCGCAGGGCTTCCGCCTGCTCACCAGCCTGGTCGACACGGTGGGGCTGCGGCTGACCTATGCGACGCTGGGCAGCTTCATCAAGTATCCCTGGTCGTCGCTGCATGCGCGAGCCTACCGGCCGGGCAAGTTCAGCTACTTCGCCTCCGAGCGCGAGGCGTTCCTGACCATCGCGCGCTCGATGGGGCTGCTGGAGATCGAGCCCGGAGTGTTCTGCCGCCATCCGCTGGCGTACCTGGTCGAGGCGGCGGACGACATCTGCTACGCCATCATCGACATCGAGGACGGCATAGAGATGAAGCTCCTGCACACCGGCGAGGTGGAGGGGCTGCTGCTGTCGGTGATGAACGCGGAGGTGCGGCAGCGCTACGACGCCTACCGCGGCGGCCGCTCGGAGCGGCAGCGGGTGCGCTGGCTGCGCGGCCAGGCGGTGGACCTGCTGATCGAGGACTGCGTGGCCGCGTTCTTCCGCAACGCCCAGGCGATCCTGCAGGGCCAGTTCGCCGGCAGCCTGGTGGAAGCCGGCAGCGCGCCGGTGGCCGCCGGCGTGGCAGGCGCCAAGGCGCTGGCACGGGAGAAGATCTTCACCCACACGCGCAAGATGGAGATCGAGATCGGCGCCTACGCCGCGGTCGACACGCTGCTCGATTCCTGCTCGGACGCGGCACGCGAGCTGCTGCGGACCGGCGCCGGGCCGGGGCTGTCGTACCGCGCGTCGCGGATCCTGGGGTTGATGGGAGAGTCGGCGCCGAACGAGGCGACCGGGCTGGAGGACAGTTACCGCCTGGTCAACGACTTCCTGTCCAGCCTGACCGACAACCGCGCCACCGAGCTGGCGCAGGTGATACGCGGACGGGGTTGAGGCCAGGCGGGTTCAGCCCGGCAGGTCGTGCGGTTCGGGAACAGCGGCCGCCTGCACCGTCTCGATCCGCGACGCCCACCACCGCGCCAGCGCGGAGCCGGTCACGTTGTGCCAGGCGCCGAAGATGGCGGCCGGGATCACCGCCACCGGGTCGAGGTGGCCGATCGCCAGCGCGATGGCGAGCCCGGTGTTCTCCAGGCCGACCTCGAAGGTGATCGCCTGGGAGTCCGCCTGCGTCATCCGGAACAGCCTGCGCGACGCAAGGTAGCCGAGGGCGAGGCCCAGGCCGTTGTGCAGGACGACGCCGGCAAAAGCGATCAGGCCGACCGACGCGAACCGGCTGGCGCTCAGCGCGACTCCGGCCATGACGATCAGGATCAGGGCAATGGTGGACACCGCCGGCAGGTAGGGGATGACCGGCCGCACCAGCCGTGCGGCCGTCATCCGGATCAGCACGCCGGCCGACACCGGCAGAAGCACGATTCTGGCGATGTCTATCAGCATGCCGGCCGCATGCACCGGGATCAGCGAGCCGGCCAGGAGCAGGAAGATGAAAGGGGTCAGGATCGGCGCCAGGATGGTGTTGCACGAGGAGATGGTGACCGACAGCGCGGTGTTGCCCCTGGACAGGAAGGTCATCACGTTGGAGGCCACGGCGCTCGGGCAGCAGCCGACCAGGATGAAGCCGGCCGCAAGCGGCGCCGGCAGGCGCAGGAGCTTCGTGACCAGCACGGCGACCAGCGGCATCAGCAGGTAGCGCAGGCACACGCCGAGGATCACGGTCGTCGGACGGGACAGCACCATCCGGAAGTCCTCGATCCCCATGGTCAGGCCCATCGCCAGCATGACGGTGCCGATATAGAACGGCACTCCCGGTGACAGCAGCCTCGCCTGGGCGGGCACGAGGTACGCCAGCACCGCGAAGGCCACCAGGATGAACGGGAAGTAGCGGGTCAGCACGCCGCAGACACGAAGCAGCACGGTGATATCCTCGATCTTCGTTCCGCGGGACCGCGACGAGTCGGATATGTCCCAGGATGGCGCGGCCGCAGCGAGCAGGCCAGCCAGGCAGCCGTCGTGCGCGTCCGCGTCACGAGCATGTGGACGGTCGGCGCGTGATCGCGCAACGCCTGCGGGTGTACACCGGTCGTCATGGCACAGGGCGACGGATCGACGGTTCCGGTTCACTGGTGGCGGAAACGGGAAGCCGCCGGCGACGCGTCCGGGCGGCGGCGCAGCCTGGTCGGCGCCTGCGTCGCGCACATGCTGCACGACGGCTACACCGACCTGCTCTACGTGCTGCTGCCGGTGTGGCAGAAGGAATACGGGCTGTCCTTCACCGGTCTCGCCGTCATCCGGTGCCTGTACTACGGGACCATGGGTGGGCTGCAGGTTCCGGCGGCCGGCGCCACGGCGCGTCTCGGGTCGCGCCGGACGCTGGTGTGGGCGAGCCTGGTCGCCGCGGCGGGTTTCGGGATGATGTCGCTGCCGGACGGGATCACAGTGCTCGCCCTCGGCCTGCTGCTGGGCGGCCTGGGGTCGAGCGCCCAGCATCCGCAGGCCTCGCTGCTGGTATCGCAGGCCTACGGGCGGGCGGCGCGCCGGCCGCTCGGGATCTACAACTTCGCCGGCGACCTCGGAAAGGCGACGTTCCCGCCAATGGTCGCGCTGCTGCTCGGCGTCATGGCGTGGCGGCCGGTCCTGCGGCTGATGGCTGCGGCGGGCGTGGTGGTGGCGCTGGCACTGCTGCCGATGCTGCCACGGCGGCCGGTGGTCGCGACGGCCGACCCGGCGGCAGGTGCCGGTCCGGTGGACCGCTCGGGCTTCGGGCTGCTTCTCGCGGTCGGTGGCCTCGATACCGCTACCCGCATGGGCTACCTGCTGTTCCTGCCGTTCCTCCTGCACGGGAAGGGAGCCGCAGGGGCGACGGTCGGGTTCGGCTTCGCCGCGCTGTTCACGGGCGGCGCGCTGGGCAAGGCGGCGTGCGGCGCGCTGGGCGACCGGTTCGGGGTGGTGCGGAGCGTGATCGCCACCGAGGTGGCCACGACGATGCTGATCGTCGTGACGCAGCTGCTGCCGCTCGGCGCCACGCTGGCGCTGCTGCCGGTGCTGGGCATCGTGCTCAACGGCACGTCGTCGCTGCTCTACGCCACGGTGCCGGAGCTGGCGCCGCGGGGCGACACGCGTCGCGCCTTTGCCGTGTTCTACACGGCGGTGATCGGGTCGGGCGCCCTCGCACCGATCGCCTATGGCGGGCTCGGCGACCACGTCGGGCAGCCGTTCGGGGTGCTCGCGGCGGGATTGACCGCGCTGTCGACGGTGCCGCTGGTGTGGAGGTTGCGGCGCTCGATCTGAACCGGCTGGAAGGCGGGTTGCCACCCGGCGTGTCACCAACACGTCATGTTGCGCTGCAGCGAACAGGTGGACGATGCGGGTGCGGCAGCCTATGTTGCGCTGCAGCATGAGCAATTGGAGGTTCGCATGACCACCACGGCAGATCCGGTCGAGACCGGCCAGGACGCAGGCCGCCTCGACATCTTCCGGTCCATCCTTGCCAGCGTGCGGTCGCACCGCGCGCTGCGTCGCCAGCGGGCCCGGCTGGGCCAGGAGCTGGCGCAGTGCTCGGACCGCGAGCTGGCGGAGATGAACCTGAGCCGGGCCGAGATCCCGGACGTGGTCCGGCACATCCGGATCGGCTGACCCGGGACACCGGAGCGGGCCTGCCGCCTCTCGCAGCGTGCCGCGGTCCAGGGCATGCTGGGCCGGCGGCAGGACGGCGGGATCAGCGGATGCGCAGCGCGACAGGGCTCTGGATCGGGCTGGTGGTGGTGGCAGTCAACGGCCTGGTGTTCGGCCTCGACCTGCACGGGTTCCTCGCCGCGGCGCCGGGAATGGGGCGGAGCTTCCCGGTATGGCAAGCGGTGGTGCTGGCGGGAGCGTGCGTTTACCTCCTGACCGCCGGGATCCTGTTCGACCGCGAGCGGCGCGGGAAGCGGTAGCGGCTCGCGGCCCGGGGCTTGCCGATGCAAGAATTTGCCCATACAAAGCGCGCCGTCGCGGCGGATGGGCGCGTAGCTCAGCGGTAGAGCATCGCCTTCACACGGCGGGGGTCACAGGTTCAATCCCTGTCGCGCCCACCATCC
>CAXUEL010000052.1:0-16996 GCA_964249915.1 uncultured Acetobacteraceae bacterium
CCTGCAACGCCGGCCCTGAGCCTGGACCGGTCGTGCGGCCGGCGTTGCAGGAGGATCGCCTGGCCGTGCCGGCCATGCTACCGCACCGTCGTTGGCCGCGATGGCCGGGAAGGGACGAGTGGCATGGGCGTGGACGCAACCACCTACCGCGAAGCGATGTCCCGGCTCGGTGCGGCGGTGAACGTCATCACCACCAGCGATGCCGGCGGCCGGCACGGCCTGACCGCGTCGGCGGTGTGCTCGGTCACCGACGCGCCGCCGACCCTGCTGGTGTGCATCAACCGGGCGGCACGGGCGCGCGACACGCTGGTCGTCGGCGGGCCGATCTGCATCAACACGCTGGCGCACGCGCAGAAGGACGTGTCGGTGGCGTTCTCCGGGCCGCTGGAGATGGAGGAGCGCTTCGTGTCCGGATCGTGGACCACGGGCGCCACCGGCGCGCCGCTGCTGGAACAGGCGCTGGTGTCGTTCGACTGCCTGGTGTCGCAGATCGTCGAGGTCGGCACGCACAGCGTGATCTTCTGCGGCGTGCAGGAGGTCAGGCTCGGCGATCCGGCCGAAGCGCTGGTGTACTTCAACCGCACCTATCACGGGTTGCCGCACGGCCAGCCCTGACGCGGGACCGGGTTGTCGGCCCGCGTGGGGGGCGAGCCCCGTCGGCGCCGACGCCTCCGGGATGATCGGCCGCAGCGATCCGTGCCCGGCATCGGCGACGTCCGGGAGCTGTGCCTGATCGGACCGGGTCGCCGTGACCGCCGGTTCCGCCGGCTGCCCGCACGACGATCGCCAAGGAGCGTGTGGCCGCGCCGGGCGTGGCCCGTGCCTGCTCCTGGCCGGTGTTATGACGGGTTTGTCTTCCGCCGCCCCGTGTGGCGGTATCGGCGGACCAACATCCTGTTCGAGTCGGATCCGCCATGCTGCGTTCCATGCTTTGCTTGTCCACCCTCCTGATCGGCATCGGTCCCGCGGTGGCGGCGGAGAACTGCTTCGAGCGGCTGGCGGCGACGCGGGACGGCATGCTGGGCGTGCCGACCCACGCCGAGCCGACGCCGGACGGGCGGTCGGTGCTGTTCCTGCGCAGCGGCCCGCGCGACACCGCGCTGCGCCTGTACCGCTACGACGTGCGGGCCGGCACCGCCACCGAGCTGGCGCGGCCCGATCCGGGCAACGACCACCCGTCGGTGGAGGAAAAGGCGCGACGCGAGCGGGCGCGCATGACCCTGTCCGGCATCACCGACTACGCCATCTCGCGAGACGGCACGACCGTGCTGGTGAGCGAGGCCGGGCGGCTGAGCCGGATCGGGCTGGGCGCAGACCCCCGGCCGGTGCCGGTGCCGGGCGAAGGCTGGATCGGGCCGCGCTTGTCGCCGGACGGGCAGCACGTGGCGGCGGTGCGCGACGACGAGCTGCACGTGGTGGACCTGGCCGACGGGCGGGACCGCCAGCTCACCACCGGCGCCAACGACGCGCTCACCCACGGCGTGGCCGAGTTCGCCGCGGCCGAGGAGCTGGAGCGCGCGGACGGCACCTGGTGGTCGCCGGACAGCCGGACCCTGCTGTACGAGGCTGCCGACCTGAGCGGGGTCGAGCGGCACTTCATCGCCGATCCGGAGCACCCGTCGGCGCAGCCGGTGTCGTTCCGCTACCCGCGCGCCGGCACCGCCAACGCCCGGTTGCGCCTGGGGCTGGTGTCCCGGGACGGCGGCGACACGCGCTGGGTGGACTGGGACAGCGGGGCGTTCCCGTACCTCGCCCGCGTGGTGTGGCCGGACGGCAAGGGACCGCTGACGCTGGTGGTGCTGAACCGGGCGCAGACGGCGGAGCGGGTGCTGGCGGTCGATCCCGCCACCGGCCACGCGACGACCCTGCTGACGGAGACCGATCCCGCCTGGCTCGACCTGACGCCGGGCGGCGGCACCGCCGGGGGGCGGGCGCTGCCGTTCTGGCTGCCGGACGGCTCCGGGTTCCTGTGGGCGGCCGAGCGCAACGACCGCTGGGCGCTGGAGCTGCATCACGCCGACGGCAGCCTCCAGCGCACCCTGACCACGCCCGCCGTGCCGTACCTGTCGCTGGCCGATGTCGATGCGCAGGCAGGGGATGCGAAGGCAGGGGATGCGCAGGCCGGCACGGTGTTGATCGGCAGCGATCCGGACCGGCTCGGCTCGGCGCTGTACCGGATCCCGCTGCGCGGCGGGGCGCCGGTCGCGGTGGCGGCCGAGCCCGGGCTGCACGCGGCGCAGTTCTCGCCGGACGGGCACGGGGTGTTCGCCGACACCTTCGACGGCGCCGACGGGCACCTGCGCGTGCTGGTGCGCGACAAGGACGGCCACGTGCTCGCCACCCTGCCGAGCGTCGCCGAGGCGCCGGCGGTGCCGCGCGTGACCTACACCACCGTGGGTCCGCAGGGCATGGACGCCATGGTGGTGCGGCCGACCGGCTTCGTGGCCGGCGGCCGCTATCCGGTGGTGCTGTCGGTATATGCCGGGCCCACGGTGAAGATGGTGGAGCGCGCGCCGCGCCGGGCGGTGGAGGACCAGTGCCTGGCCGACCAGGGCTTCGTGGTGGTCAGCCTGGACGGGCGCGGCACGCCGGGGCGCGGCCGCAACTGGGAGCGCACCACCGAGCACGACCTGATCGACGGGCCGCTGGCCGACCAGGCGGACGGGGTGAAGGCGCTGGGGCAGCGCTATCCCGAGATGGACCTGGGCCGGGTCGGCGTCACCGGCTGGAGCTTCGGCGGCTACTTCACCGCCATGGCGACGATCCGTCGCCCGGACCTGTTCAAGGTGGGCGTCGCCGGCGCGCCGGTTGTGGACTTCGCAGATTACGACACCGCCTATACCGAGCGCTACCTCGGCACCCCGCAGGACGATCCGGACGGATACGCCAAGAGCAACGTGCTGAGCTATGCCGCGTCCCTGTCGCGGCCGCTGCTGCTGATGCACGGGCTGACCGACGACAACGTGTATTTCGAGAACACGGTGAAGCTGACCCAGGCCCTGGTCGCGGCGGGCAAGCCGTACCAGCTGCTTCTGCTGCCCGGCACCCATCTGCTGCCCGATCCGCTGATCCGGGCGCGCGTGTCCGAGGCGCGGGCGGCGTTCCTGGAGCGGGCGTTGCAGGAGAAGGCGCCGCACTCCTGATCTGCGGATCCGCGCCTGAGGCGCCGGATCCGTTGTCGTTGCAGCATGGCAACTTTCAAAGGTGGAACAAGCGCGGTTCGTCGTGCGGACGCTGCTGCGGGATGCGGGCAGGTCCTGCTGATGCAGAGGTGCCGACGGGAACGGCATGGCCGGACATTGCACGCTTCCTGAAGCGGCGAGATGAACTGCAACGCGCAGGTTTTGTCGCGGAAATAACTTTCTGCTGCACGTCACAGTCGTATCCGGGTCTTTTCGGTGCGAGGAAACTTCGCTAGGAACGGCGCCATGAAAAAGATGGCCCTTGTTGCTGCGAGCTTCATCGCTTCCTGTTCCGTGCAGGCGGTGGCGAGTACCTTGCCCAGTCTTGATCTGACGGGAGCGGTCCAGACGCTTGACCTCGGCTTCGCGGCCATGCCGGCCTGGCGCACCGGCGCCATGCCTTGGCCACCGGTCGCGCAGGCCTTCACCTCGAGCTCGTTCAAGCTCAACGCTTCGTTGTTCAGCGGTCTGCAGGCCAGCTACAGCCCCAAGGCGAGCCCCACCTGGTCGCCGGCATGGGCAACCCTCAGCAACGAGCTCGAGGCCTACCCCGACGCCGACGCGATGACCGACCTGAAGATCAGCCCGTTCAGCGTCAACGACGGCGTGCTGTCGATCACGGCCAGCCCGCTTTCCGCCGCGGCGCAGGCAACCTTGCCTGCGGGAATCAAGCGTTCCTACCTGAGCGGCGCGCTGAACACGTATCCCTACAGCCAGACCTACGGCTACTTCGAGATCGATGCCGAGATCCCGTCCGGACGCGGTTTGTGGCCGGCGTTCTGGCTGCTCTCGGTGGACGACAACTGGCCGCCGGAGATCGACGCGCCGGAAGCGCTCTGCAACGATCCCACCACCGCGTATTTCTCGCTGCACACGAACGACAAGGCGTGGATCGCGACGCAGCCGGACGCCTACAACGGCAGCGCCACGACCAACACGATCCATACCGGCGTCGACGGGTCGCTCGCCTTCCACCGCTACGGGGTCGACTGGGGCCCGCAGACGATCACCTTCTACATCGACGGCGTGGCGGTCGGGCAGCGCACCACGCCCGGCGACATGCACAAGCCGTTCTACCTGATCGCCAACCTGGCCGTCGGCGGCAACGGCTCCTGGCCCGGACCGCCGGATGCCCAGACGGTGTTCCCGGCGACCCTGCGCATCCTCAGCATCAAGGTGTGGCAGAGACCGGCCTACGCGGCTGCGGTCGCGAAGGGGCCGTGACGACCGGCGGCTGGATGATCCGCTCCATCGTCTGGCAATACGCGTCCAGGCTGAACTTCTCCTGCATGCGTGTCGCCGCAGCCTCTCCCATCCTCCGCGCCAGCGTCGGGTCGTCGAGCAGCAGCGCGATCTTCTCCCTCAGCCCGGCGACGTCGCCGGGCTCGGTGTAGAAGCCGGTCTCGCCGTCCACGACGAGGTCGGAATGGGCCTCGATCCGCGTGCTGACGACCGCCCTGCCCATGGCCATCGCCTCGGCGATCACCGCATAGCCTGACGCGTATCGTGCCGGATGAAGCGGCACGACCACGAAGCGGGCACGGCCATACAGGTCCCGCAGCCCGGCATAGTCGCCTGCGGAGCCGACCTCGACCGAGTCCGGCAGCGTCGCCTGGTCCACGTCGGCGGCCTTCGGACGCCACAGGCTGTCGGCCGCGATCCGGAGCGACGCGTCGAGCCCGTCGATCGCCGAGACCAGCGTCCGGTAGTCCCGGTTGGCGCTGCCGGCAGCCAGCACCAGGCGGCCGTCCGGGACGTCGCGAGGGCGGAAGAAGTCGGTGTCCACGCCGTAGCCGGCGTTGTGGCACCGGCCGCTCGGGAACCCGTCACGGATCATGCGCTGCTGGAGTGCCGTGGACAGGCACAGGAAATGGACGTGCGCCGCCCGACGCAGCATCGGGGCGATCAGGGCGTACTTCCTGCCCTCCAGGTAGGACCCGTGCAGGATGATCCAGACCGGCTTCCGGGTCCGGCCGAGCAGGGAGAACAGGGACACCGGGATCCCCATGTCCTCCCCGGAGGCGAGGAGGGCGTCGTAGTCGCGGCACCTGCGCGACAACGACCGTGCCAGGGCGAGGCGGCGGCGCAACGAGGTCGGATGCCCGCCGCCCGCCTGTTCGGTGCCCACGACCTGCGTCCCGTTGCGCGTCGCGAAGACGTTGAACTCGGCAAGCGGCTGTTCTCCGCTCAGCTTCTTCGTCTCAATATCCGGCTGCAGCGGCCCTCCCAGGACATAATATAGACGCGTCTTCATTCCTGGTCCGCTCCGTGTCGAAAAGCCCGGTATTATGAGTGTGCCATAACGTTTCGGCTTGGCCTCATCTTCATAGTTAGTTAATACGCTTACGTTATGACCTTCGCGTCAAGGTTCCGCCTCGCCGGGGCGGTGTCGCGACGCAGGATCGTCAGGATGTCGGAGTCACGGGCTTGCTTGGCATGAGGGCTGGACCACCTACCGCCCGACCGGCCGGGCCGCCCTCGTACCTGATGGGCACGGTCTGGGCGGGATTGAACGCCGCGACGAGCGTGCTGCTGCCGTTCGCCCTGTTCGTGTTCTTCGCACGCGAGATCAGCCCGCCGCTGCTCGGTCTCGTCGCCCTGGTCACCGCCTGCATCGAGGTGTTCAAGGCCATCGGCCTTCCCGGCGTCTACGAGGCGCTCCTGCAGCAGAAGTCCGAGGTAAAGCGCTGCCACGAGACCGCGCTGGCGCTGGTCCTGTGCGCCAGCGCGGCCCTGGTGCCGGTGTGCCTCGCCTTCATCTGGGGGCTCGGCTGCCTGGTGCCCGGCCTGCACCGGCACTTCGCCCTTCTGGCGCTGCTCGTGCTGCGCATCCCGCTCGACCTGGCGATCGTCCAGCCGCAGGCGGTGCTGGTCGCGCGGCTGGCGTTCCGCCGGCTGGCGATGCGGACGATCCTGGCCAACGTGGTGGCCGGCTGCCTCGGCATCCTCGTCGCCTGCTTCGTCCGGCCGGTGGCCGGCCTCGTCGTGTACCAGCTGGTCCAGTCCGGCCTGACCTTCGCCACCACCGCGCTCGGCCGGGGGCTGATGGCGCGTCCGGTGCTGCACCGCGACTGCGTCGACCGGCTCCGACGCGAGATGCTGCTGTCGACCGGAAACCGCGCTCTGGCGGCAACCATCAACTACGTCGACCAGATGGTCCTGGCGCCGCTGGCCGGTGACGTCAGCCTTGCGTACTACAACCTCGGCAAGCGCCTCGAGAACACGTTCGTCACCGTCGCGAACTCGTTCTCCGCCATCCTGTTCCAGCCGCTGTTCGCCGTCGACGGCGTCCTGACCAGGCAGAAGGCGACGGTCCGGGCGCTGTTCCTGCTCACCCTGATCTGCGGCATCCCGGCCGCGGTCATCTTCGGCAACAGCAGGCTGGTGGTCGGCCTGCTGTTCGGACACGCGTGGCTCGCCGCCTCCCCGGTGGTCGGCTGGTTGTCGTTGAACGGGTTCGTGCGCGCGATCGGCATGGTGCCGGGCTCGTTCCTGTCGGTGTCCGGGCGCAACCGGGACCTGCTGGTGACCTCCGTGGCCTCCGCGCTGGGCAGCCTGGCCCTGGTCGCAGCACTCGCGCCGTACAGCATCGCCCTTTGCGCCATGGGCCTCGTCGTCAAGAACGCGGTCATCGTCGGGTGGATGGCCTGGCTGGGCCGCCGCGACACCGGCCGGCCGGGCCTGACCTATCTCGTCGCCGTCATCGTCCCGCTGACCGCCATGACTGCGGCCGCCAGTGCCGCGACCGCGCTGCTGCCGACAGGCCCTGCTCCCGGCCCGCTGCAGGCCGTGCTGATCCTGGCCTGCTCCGGGGCCGGAGCGCTGTGCTGCGGCGGCCTCTGGATCGCGCCGGCCTACCTGCTGTCCGGACGCCTGGCCGACAGGACGCCGATCGGGGGCCTGCGCACATGAGGCTGCTCTATCTCGTGCACGACCTCGATGATGCGGCGGTGCGCCGGCGGCGGTGCTTCCTGCGCGACGGTGGGGCGCAGATTTCCGTGGTCGGCTTCCGCAGGCAGAAGGACGGGACGTCCCGGCCGCCGTCGGAAGGCCGCGAGATCGGGCGAACCTGGAACGGTCGGCTGTTGCGCCGGATCGCCACCGCGCTCCGTGCCGTGATGACGGCCGATGCCTGGCATGGGGAGGTCGAGGACGCCGACGTCATCCTCGCCCGGTCGCTCGAGATGCTTCTGGTCGCCGTTCTCGTCCGCAGGCGTCGCGGGATCCGGGTGCCGGTGGTCTACGAGTGCCTCGACATCCACCGGATGATGACCCGCGACGACGCCGTCGGCAGCGTGCTGCGCTGGCTGGAGCGCCGGCTTCTGGCCTCCTGCTCGCTGCTGGTGGTCAGCTCGCCGCGGTTCATCGACGGCTATTTCCTGCCCTATCGCCAGCGGTTCCGGCGCTGGACGCTGCTGGAGAACAAGCTGCTCGGCAGCGAGCTCGCGTCCTGCCCGACAGCGGCCGGCGATCTCGCGGCGGTCTCGGCCGGACCGCCGTGGCGGATCGGCTGGTTCGGCATCATCCGGTGCAGGCGGAGCCTCCACCTGCTGGCGGCCCTGGTGCGCGGCTCCGCCGGCGCCGTCGAGGTGGAGATACGCGGCCAGCCCGCGCGCGACGTGATGACCGACTTCGACGCGGTGGTCGCCTCGACGCCCGGCCTGAGCTTCGGCGGTGCCTACGACCGGGCGACCGACCTTCCGGCGCTCTACGGCCGAGTCCACTTCAACTGGGCGATCGACTTTTACGAGGACGGGCTGAACTCGGCCTGGCTGCTGCCGAACCGTCTCTACGAGGGCAGCATGTTCGGCTCCGTGCCGCTGGCGCTCCGCGCGGTCGAGACCGGACGCTGGCTGGCCCGCCACGACTGCGGGATCCTGCTCGACGCCCCCCTGGACCAAAGCCTTGCAGACCTGTTCGCCGGCATGACGGAGGCCGTCTACGACGACGCCAGGCACCGCATCGCGGGGCTCGACCCCGACCTGCTCAGGGAGACGCCGGCGAGCGCCGCGGCCTTCGTGGGCACGCTCGGCCAGCTGCGCATCCGGGCACCGGCCGTCGCCGCGACGGCGCGCTTCGTGGGGACGACATGACGGAACCGCTGCCCCGTTTCTCGATCGTGATGCCGGTGCTGAACGAGGAACGCTACGTCGCGTGCGCCTTGTCGTCGCTGCTGGACGAGGTCGAGAAGCTCGACGGCGAGATCCTGGTCCTGGACGGCGGCAGCCGCGACGCGACGCGGGCCATCGTCGCCGACCTGGCCGCCGCCCATCCCGTGATCCGCCTGGTCGATAATCCCGGACGGACGCAGTCCGCCGCCTGCAACCTGGCCGCCGAGCTGGCCTGCCCGAGCAGCGGCATCATGCTCCGCGCCGACGCCCATGCTGCCTATCCATCGGGTTTCGTCGGCACCGCCCTGCGGGCGCTGCTCGACACCCGGGCCACCTCGGTCGTGGTGCCGATGCGCACGGTCGGCAAGGCGCCGCTGCAGCGCGCGATCGCGGCGACCCAGAACAGCCGCCTCGGCAACGGCGGATCGAGCCACCGGCGTGCCGGTGCCTCGCGCTTCGTCGATCACGGCCACCACGCCGCGTTCGACCTCGCCTTCTTCCGCTCGCTCGGCGGCTACGACCGCGACTTCACCCACAACGAGGATGCCGAGCTCGACGTGCGTGCGGCACGCGCCGGCGGCCGGATCTGGCTGTGCACCGAGGCTGCCATCGACTACTTCCCGCGCGACAGCCTGCGGCAGCTTGCCCGGCAGTATCTCCGCCATGGCCGCGGCCGCGCGCGCACGATCGCCAAGCACCGGCTGCGCCTGAAGCTGCGCCAGGGACTGCCGCTGGTGCTCCTGGCGGCCACCGCGGTAGCGGTGCTGGCGCCGCTGTCCCCCTGGCTGGCCGTACCGGCCGGAGGCTACCTGCTCGCCTGCCTGTTCTGGGGCGCCGTGGAGGCCGCCCGACGCGCCGACGCGGCGCTGCTGCTGATGGGTCCGGCCGCCGTCGTCATGCACCTGTCATGGGCGACCGGCTTCCTGGACAGCCGGTTGCGCGGGGTTGCCTCGAAACGCGTCCCCGATCCCACGACGCCGCAGGGCGTCGAGCACGCCGGAGCACGATAGATGGTCCTGGTCACCGAAGTGCCGCGGCATCGGCGGATGCGCGTCCCGGACACCGCCGGGCGCCTGCTCGGCTCCCTGCTGGCGGCTAGCCTGGCCGGATGCGGGCCGTTCCTGTCGGAAAGCGGACCCGGCCGCGAGGCGGTCATGACCCAGGCCTCCACGACGGCCTCGAACCCGTCGCCGCCGCTGCCCTATGTCCTCGTTCCGGTGAACGCGGGAACCCTGCCGGACCTGTCGGTGCCTCTCCTCCAGCCGAGCTTCCGCGCCGCTTCGGGCGATCACGGCCGCCCCGGCACGATCGGCGTGGGCGACGATCTCGGCGTCACCATCTTCGAGTCGGGGCCCGGCGGTCTCTTCATCACCGATCATCCGGAGAACCCTTCTGGAAACTCTGTGACGCTGCCGTCGCAGCAGGTCGACGGCAGCGGCTCGATCGTCATCCCGTTCGGGGGCGTGGTTCCGGTCACCGGCCACACGCCGGCGGAGGTCGAGCGCGAGATCGTGCGCCGTCTCAGCGGTCGCGCGCTGGATCCGCAGGTCGTGGTCACCATCCTCAACCGGCGGGCGGGTACCATCAACGTGGTCGGCGATGTGGGCGGCGCCGCTCGGTTCTCGCTCGATCCGGGCGGCGAGACCCTGCTGGGTGCGATCGCGCGGGCCGGCGGACCGCGTTTCCCCGACTACGAGACCACCGTCACCCTGCAGCGCGACGGTGCCACGCAGAAAGCGAGGCTGTCGGAGGTCGTCGAGCGGCCGGACCAGAACCTGACCCTGGTGCCGGGCGACACGATCTACGTGTCGCACGACGCGGACTTCTTCCTCGCCCTTGGCGCGACCGGCCAGGCGACCTCGCTCGGGCCGCTCGACCGCCGCATCGCCTTCGGCGGCACGACGATCTCGCTGGCCGACGCGCTGGCCAAGGCCGGCGGCCTGGAAGACGACCGGGCGAACGCCCGCGCCTGCTTCGTGTACCGTCTCAATCACAAGCACGACGGCCAAACGTCGACAACGGTTCCAAGTATTTATCTTTTGGATCTTCGTGATCCTGTAGGCTATTTCTACGCCAGCAAGTTTGTTATGTATCCGGAAGATGTCATTTTCGTATCGAATGCGCCGATGACCGATCTGGCCAAGTTCCTGTCCCTTGTCCTTCCTGCCGCAAGCTCGAGCTCGGGCTTCAGTGCCGGCCTGTGAATGAGTTTCCGAAACGACCTCCCTCCGACTCCGCCGGCTCCGACCTTCCGGGCCTAGCCATCGATATCGAACCAGTCTCGAACAGGACCCATGAAATGGAAGATCGTATCCGAGAGATCCTCAGCAAGTTCGGTCGCTTCTCCGTCGACATCCGCAACATCGGGGCGCACGACGATCTGTACGATGCGGGCCTGAGCTCGCTTGCAACGGTCAACGTGATGCTGGCGATCGAGGAGGAGTTCGGAGTCGAGTTTCCAGACCGCCTGCTGACGCGCCGATCGTTCCAGAGCGTGTCCTCGCTGACCGACGTCGTCGAGAGCCTCGGATCAAGCGCAGTGTCGTCGTGATCGACCGCGAGCACCTTACCCAGCGGGCCGAGGCCGCCGCGTCGGTCGCCGCCCAGCACGCCGACGATGTGGACGCCCGGGCGCGGTATCCCGCCGAGGCGATCGACGCGTTCCGGCAGCAGGGCCTCATGGGCCTCCTCGTGCCGGACAAGTTCGGCGGCGCCGGCGCGTCCTTGTCGGACACGATCCACGTCTGCCGCATCCTCGGACAGGCCTGCGGTTCCAGCGCGCTGATCTATGCCATGCACCAGATCCAGGTCGCGTGCCTGGTGTCGGGCGCTTTCGACGACGACTGGCACAGGACCTTTCTGAAGCGGATCGAGCGCGACCAGCTGCTCCTCGCTTCCGTCACCTCTGAGGTGGGGATCGGTGGCAACATCCGCGCCAGCATCTGCGCCCCGGAGCATCGCGGCGACCGGGTGACGCTGACCAAGCGCTCGTCGGCCATCTCCTACGGCGAGCATGCGGACGCGCTGCTGGTCACGGCGCGTCGCAACCAGGACGCCGCGTCGTCGGACCAGGTCCTGATCGTCGCCGAGCGAGGCGACGTGACCCTGACCGAGACCAGCCGCTGGGACACGCTCGGCATGCGCGGCACCGACAGCAAGGCGTTCGACGTCAGCCTGTCGGTGGACCGGGCTCAGGTCGTGCCGATGCCGTTCTCCGACATCGCGCAGCACACCATGCTGCCGACCTCGCACCTGCTGTGGGGCGGGGTGTGGCTCGGCATCGCCGCGGTCGCCGCCGAAAAGGCGAGATCCTTCCTGCGGCGACAGGCGCAGAACGAGCCAGGGGTCGTCAGCCCGGGTGCGCTGCGCTTCGAGAAGGCGGCCTCGCTGCTGGCGACGATGCGCTCGCGGCTCGAGTCAGCCGTTGCCGAGTATGCGACCGACGGCGTTGCCGATCGCGAGGCGTTGCCGCTGGGGTTCCTGACCGAGGTCAACGCCCTGAAGGTGGCGATGTCGGAGCTGGCGGTCGAGGTGGTGCAGCACGCCATGATGATCTGCGGCTTGTCCGGCTACAAGTGCGGCACCCCCTACAGCATCGGCCGCCACCTGCGCGACGTGCAGTCGGCGCCGCTCATGGTCAACAACGACCGGATCGTGGCCAACACCGCGATCCTGCTGGTGGCGCAACGCGCGTCCCTGGTGAGGAGCTGAGCCATGGGAACGGAACAGGCGTTCCACCAGGCGCTGGTCGAGGCGCGGATCCTGGTGCCGAGCGGCGTCGAGGGCCTGTATGGCCGGAGCGGCGTGTTCGAGTCGATCGTCGACGGCATCGACGACCTCGTTTCCCGCTTGGGGCAGGGCCAGGACGCGGAGATCGTCCGCTTTCCGCCGGCCATGCCCAGGAGCGTCCTGGAGACCAGCGGCTACCTGAACGGCTTTCCCCACCTCGCCGGTACGGTGCACTGCTTCTGCGGCGACGAGCGCGCGCACCAGGCGCTGCTGCAATGTCTCGAGACCGGGGAGGACTGGACGGCGGGGCAGCGATGCGTCGATCTCGCCCTCACGCCCGCTGCCTGCTACCCGGTCTATCCCATGGTCGCGGCGCGCGGACCGCTCCGGCCGGGCGGCCACATCGTCGACGTGGCCTCCTACTGCTTCCGGCACGAGCCGTCGATCGATCCGGTGCGCATGCAGATGTTCCGGATGCGCGAGTTCGTGTGCCTGGGGTCGCCGGCCGAGGTGCGGGCCTTCCGCGACGCGTGGATCGAGCGCGGCCGCGACGTCATCGCCACCCTCGGGCTGCCGGTCGCCATCGACCTCGCCAACGATCCGTTCTTCGGGCGCGGCGGCACGCTCATGGCCAGGAGCCAGCGCGACCAGGCGCTCAAGTACGAGCTGCTGGTTCCGGTCAGCAATCCCGACAAGCCGACCGCCTGCCTCAGCTTCAACTACCACATGGAGCACTTCGGCGAGATCTGGAACCTCAGGCTGGAGAACGGGGAACTGGCGCACACCGCCTGCGTCGGCTTCGGCTTCGAGCGTCTGGCCCTGGCGCTGCTGCGCCACCACGGCTTCGAGCCGCAGCACTGGCCCGAGGCAACCAGGATGGCGCTGTGGGATCGTTGACCCTGCCGGTCGCGGCCGGGCGCGGGTTCGTGCCGCATCGGCTGCACGACGCGGGCCGGTGCTGGCCGGAAACCAACTGCTACATCGACCTGTGGATCGAGGTGCTGGCCGCGCTGGACGAGGTCCCGGAGGCCGCGTTCGGCCATGCCGTCTGCCAGCAGTTCGGCGACGACCAGTTCACCTTCTCCAAGATGCCGATCGAGGACCTGCGCCGCCTGTACGGGCTGATCGTGCAGGAGCTGTCGATCTACCGCCCGCTCGATCAGCACGTGGCGCTGCACGTCGAGTGCGGCCACATCGTGCTGATGGAGGTGGACGCCTTCTACCTGCCCGACACGCAGGCGACGACCTATCGTCGCGGCCACACCAAGACCACCATCGCCATCGACGCCATCGACCGGGCCCGGCGGGAAGCGGGCTACGTCCACAACGCCGCGCGCGGCGTTCTCGCCGGCGAGGACTATCTCGGCGCGCTGCGTCTGCGGCCGGAGTTCGTGTCGCAGCCCGACATCCTGCCGCCCTATGTCGAGATCGTCGAGCGGCAGGCTGCGGCGAGGGATCCCGGAGCACGCCACATGGTGGCGCTCGACATCCTGCGCGGCCACCTGTCGCGGCGGCCGCAGCTGAACCCGTTCTCCGCCTGGCGCACGGCGTTCGATCGCCATCTCGACGCGCTGCTGTCGGGCTCCGTGTCGTTCGACGACTACGCGTTCCACTTCCCGCGCCTGGCGGGAGCCAACTTCGAGCTGCTCGGCAGCCATGCGACCTGGCTCGCGGCCGAACCGCTCGGCGAAGTCGCGGAGGCCTGCGGGCGCATGGCGCAGGCCTGCAAGGTCCTGCAGTTCCGGCTTGCCCGCGCGGTGGCCCGGCGGCGTCCGGATCCCTGCGGCGACTGCTTCGACAGCCTGGAGGCCGACTACGAGCGCGTGATCGGCGGCCTCGACCGTCACCTGTCCTGACCTGACGCCGGCCGACGTCGATGGATCAGCACAGCTGCACGGTTCTTCCGGAGACTGGCCCCCACAGCGGCATCGCGCCGCGGCCCGGCGATGCGGCGCCGGTGCGCCCGTCGCTGCCGAGACCGCTGCTGGCCGACTGGTCGATGATCGTCACCGCCCCCGACGCGGCCACCGCACCGAGCCTGCTGCCGCGGCAGGCGGTATGGCGGGCGGCGCCGGTTCCCGGGACCGCGCTGCAGGCGCTGCTCGACCCCGCCGGCAAGGACGGAGCCGCCATCCGCCCGCTGCACGACCACGACGTCTGGTACCGTGCGGCGATCCGGTGCGAGGCGGGCGAGACGATCACCTTCCACGGGCTGGCCGGCCTGGCCGAGATCTGGATCGACGACCGTCACGTCGCGACCTCCACCAGCATGTTCGTGACCCGGACCGTCACGGTCCCGGCCATGGGCGAGGCCATGCTGGCGATCCGCTTCCGCTCGCTGGGCCAGGCGCTGCAGGCTCCCGCCGGTCGCGCCCGTTGGCGGACTAGGCTGGTCACGTCCAACGGCCTGCGTCGGCACCGGCAGACCCTGCTTGGCCACATGCCCGGCTGGTGCCCGTCGATCCACGCCGTCGGTCCGTACCGCCCCATCGAGCGGAGCGGCGGCGCGGGGGCGATCGAGAGCTGCCGGTTGTCGAGCACGCTGCGTGGACGTGACGGGGTCGTTTCCGCCCGCATCCAATTCGCAGCCGGTGCGGCGCACCCATCCGCATCGTCGATCAGGATCGGCCGCCATCTCGCCCCTTTCCGCGACGACGGGCACGGCGCCCTGGTCGCCGAGGTCCTGCTGCCCGACGTGCAGCCCTGGTGGCCGCACACCCACGGCGCGCCGAGCCTCCACGACGTTGTCCTGGTCCACGAGGCCGGGGAGCTGCATCTGGGACGCACCGGCTTCCGCGACGTCCGCATCCTGCGCGGCGCCGACGGCGCCGGCTTCGCGGTCGAGATCAACGGCACGCCGGTGTTCTGCCGCGGCGCGTGCTGGACCAGCGCCGACCTGCTCGGCCTCGGCGGCGACCGCGACACCTACGCGCGCTGGCTCCGGCTGGTGGTGCAGGCCGGGATGAACATGGTCCGCGTCGGCGGCACCATGCTGTACGAGAGCCGCTGCTTCCACGAGCTGTGCGACGAGATGGGCATCCTGGTGTGGCAGGACCTCATGTTCGCCAACCTGGACTACGCGACGGAGCAGCCCGACTTCCGGGACGACGCCCTGCTGGAAGTCGAGCAGCTGGTCGGCCGCCTCGGGGCCAGCCCGTCGCTGGTGGTGCTGTGCGGCGGCTCGGAGATCGCCCAGCAGGCGACGATGCTGGGACTGGACGCCGAACGCCGCCGGATGCCGTTCTTCGAGACCGTCCTGCCGGCGCTGGTCGCCCGGCTGAAGCCGGACCTGCACTACGTGCCGCATTCGCCCTGGGGTGGCCCGCTGCCGATCACGGTGAGCGCCGGCGTTGCCCACTACTATGGCGTCGGCGCCTACCGCCGCCCGCTGGACGACGCCAGGCGCGCCGGCGTCCGGTTCGCGACCGAATGCCTGGCCTTCGCCAACCCGCCCTCGTCGGCCTCGCCCGCCGCCTGCAACCTGGAAGCCGGGCCGCGCGACCGCGGCGTCGCCTGGACCTTTGCCGACATACGCGACCACTACCTCGGCGAGCTCTACGGGGTGGATCCGGCGCGCCTGCGCGGCGAGGAGACCGAGCGCTACTGGCAGTTGTCGCGGGCGGTCACCGCGGACCTGATGGAGGCGGTGCTGGCGGAATGGCGCCGGCCGGGATCGAGCTGCGCCGGCGCCCTGGTCTGGCAGCTCCAGGACGTGGCGCCGGGCAGCGGCTGGGGCGTGATCGACAGCCATGGCCATCCCAAGGCGGCGTGGCACGGGCTGCGGCGGGTGCTGGCCCCGGTGCAGGTCCTGCTGTCGGACGAAGGCTGCGACGGGCTGGCGCTGCACGTGCTGAACGAGACGGCGGAACCGGTCGCGGCGGTGGCGGAGCTCGCCTGCCTGAAGCGCGGCTCGGTTCCGGTCATGGCCGCGCAGCATGCCATCACCGTGGGCGCCCGCGGCAGCGTCTCGCTGTCGAGCCAGTCGATGCTCGACGGCTTCTTCGACATCAACCGCGCGTACCGCTTCGGGCCGCCAGAGCACAGCATCACCGTCGCCACGCTCCGCTGCGCCGCGTCGGGCCGGATCCTGTCCGAAGCGTTCCACTTCCCGCTCGGACGCAGCCTGCCTGCCGACGATCTCGGGCTGAGCGCCGTCCCGTCGCGCGAGGACGGCAACTGGGTGCTCGACGTCGCAGCGACCCGGTTCGCCCAGGCGGTGCACGTCACCCTCGACGGCTACCGGCCGGGCGACGACTGGTTCCACCTGCCGCCGGGCCGCACGCGGCGGCTGGTGCTGCTGCCCGATCCGGGCGTCGCCGCGCCGCCGGCGGGGATCGTCGAGGCGCTGAACGGGCTGCAGCCCGTCCCGTTCAGGGCCCGGTCGTGATCCCGGTCGCGTTCGCCGGATGCTTCGGCTGGCTGCACCCGGGCAGCGGCGCCAGGGGCGCGGTGCTGTGCCCGACCTTCGGCCACGAGAACATGATCGCCCATCGCGGCTGGATCGTCCTCGCCGAACGGCTGGCGGCGTGCGGCTTCCACGTGCTGCGCTTCGACTATCCCGGCACCGGCGACTCCGCCGGATCCGGAACCGATCCCGACCGCCTGTCGGCCTGGCAGGCCAGCGTGCCGGAGGCGGTCCGCCACCTTCGCGAGGTGACGAACGCGGACAGGGTGGTCCTGGTCGGGCTGCGGCTCGGCGCCACGCTGGCCCTGCGCGCCGCCGAGGCGATCGAGCGGGTGGACGGGATCGCCTGCCTGGCCCCCGTGGTGTCGGGCAGGAGCCATGTCCGGGAGCTGTCCCTGCTGGCCAAGACCTGGCGTGCGGTGAACCTTCTTCCCGACCCGCAGCCCGGCCGCGCGCATCATGTCAGCCAATTCCGATGGGGTGATGAACGCCTTCCAGTCATGCGTGCCGACCGGCAGCATGCGCAGGACGTATTCCGCACCGAATTTGGCTGTGATCCAGGACCGTCG
>CAXUEL010000053.1:0-16992 GCA_964249915.1 uncultured Acetobacteraceae bacterium
GGGCGGGTGGACGCGGTGGCGCTGGTGCGCGAGGCCAGCGCGGCGATGGGCGGCAAGGGCGGCGGCGGCAGGCGGGAGCTGGCCCAGGCGGGCGGCCCGGACGGCGCCCAGGCGGAGGCGGCTCTGGACGCGATCAGGGCGGCGCTGGCGCGGGAGGCTTGAGGAAAAGCGCTATCGCCTCGTGCAGGCGGGCAGCGCGGGCCGCGCCGGCGGCATGAAGCGAGCGGTCAGCGGTCGATCCCGTCATGGGGCGGGTGCTGCAGCCAGCCCGCCGGGTCCGGCACGGCGACCGGCATGACGGCGTGCAGGGCGATGTCGAGCACGTCGCCCGGTTCGACGTCGCCCAGTTCGGGCAGCGCGATCAGGGCGTCGCCGTCCGACCAGCGCCAGGACAGGGTGCCGACGGACTCCGTCGGCCACCAGCCGGCCTCCGGGCTGAGGTGGTCGAGGGGAAGGTCCTGGCGCCACGCGCCCCGGCGGAGGGTGATGGCGCTCAAGGCGATGCCGAGCCGGCGCCGGTCGTCACACCAGGGGCTGAGGGTGGAGGGGCGGTCGCTGCCGGAGCGCAGGCGCACCTGCCGGCAGCCGGGCGGCAGGGGAAACCGGACCAGGCCGCCCGCAGCGTCCGTCGGCTCGATCGGCATCCCGTCGGCGTCGAGTCGCAGCACCGGGTCGCGGGTCACGACGGGGTCGGGGCGGGAATGGCCGCAGGCGACCGCCCGGTCGGCGAGGCGATCCCAGAGCGGTCGGACGAGGGCGGCAGCGGTCACCAGGGGAGCGCAGCCGGAACGGCCATCCTGATAGTCGAGCCGGTCGCGCGGGGCGGCGACGGGGTCGTCGAACTGCGCACGGTTGCCGGTGTCCAGGTAGCTTTCGCAGGCAAGGCCGTCGGCGATCAGGACGGCATGCCGGTCGAGCTCGACGTGGTGGTAGGTGACGACGGCGCAGGCGGCGTCCCGGCGGATCGTCATGCCGTTCACCAGCTGGCGGGCCTGGACCAGCATGTCGTCCAGGAAGACGGCGTGGTCCGGCGACACCCGGAGCTCGCGGCAGGGGATGCCGGGGGCGACCGCGTCGCGGAGGATGCGGATCGGCGCGACCTGCTCCGGCTCGGGATGACGCGCGACGTGGAGGCGGCGCTGGCCGACCCAGCGCACGGGCATGAGGGTGTCGATGCCGTCCCGCCGCGTCACCACGAGGTCGCCGGGCTGCAGCGTCTCGACGGCGCGCTCGCCGCGATCGGTCAGGATCAGCGTGCCGGCGCAGAAGCAGGGGGCATCGGTGGTGATGGTGAAGGTCGGGCCGACGTCCGACAGGGTGAAGCTCGCGTCAGTATAGTCCTGGCCAACCAGGGCGAAGCGGTCGACGACGCCACCGTCCTCCGACACATCCAGGGTGTTTCCGGCGTGGCTCAGGGTCGCAGGCAGGCCGTCGGACTGCAGCAGGATCGCGTCGCCCCGCGCGAAGTCGGCGAGCGTGCCGTCCGCCGTCGCGCCGCCGGGGACGCCCAGCGTTCCCTGCCCGTCCTCGAAGGTCACGGCGCCGAAGTCGACGGCCGTCGCGGGAAGCTGCAGTGTGGCGCCGGTCGAGATCTGGATCGTTCCGGCATTCGCGATGGTGTCGGGCGCCAGATCGGCCCCGTTGGAAAGCACGACCCTGCCGGCGGCGTCGTTCACCAGGTCGATGCTGTCGCTGCCGCTGCCATCGAAGGCCAGGACGCCGTCGTTCTCGAGCTGGAACGTCGAGAAGAACGCGGCGGTGGCCGGAAAGGAGCCGGTGGTCACGTCGATGATGCCGTCGTTGTCGAGGCTGCCGTCGATGTCGGCAGCACCGGTCACGGTGACGGTGGTGGTCGCGCCGAGGGTCAGCGGAGCCCCCGGGAGATGCAGGTCGCTGCCGGCACCCAGGACGACGTCGGCATTGTCCAGGGTCTCGGCGTGCTGGATGGTCAGCGAGGCGCCGGCGATCGCGATCTGCGCCGGCGCGGTGCCGGCGAAGGCGAGCCCGGCGCTGCCGAGGGTGAGGGAGGCGCCCAGGGTGTCGAGATCGAGCGGGCCGTCCAGGGTGACGCCGTCGAGCGTGCCGCCGGCATAGGCGATCGTGCCGCCGTCCGGGCGGATCGTGCCGCCGGTGATGGTGCCGCTGACGGTGAAGGTGCCGGCCTTGACGTCGAGCAGGTTGGACAAGGCGAGCGGTCCGGCCGGGTCGATCGTGGCGTCCGGTGCGTCCAGGATCAGGGTGCCGATCGCCGCGACGTCGAGCTGGATGGCGTAGCTGCCGGGCGCGGACACGGTGGCCGTGTCGCCGGCGCCGGGAATGCCGGAGGGGGTCCAGTTGGACGCGTCGCTCCAACTGCCGCTCGTGCCCACCGACCAGCTGTAGCTTGCCATGCAGTTCTGCTTCCGCGTCGGCGGTCACCGCATCGATGATCCGCATCCCGGCCGGAACGATACGGGCTGTGGTCGTCCGGATAAAAGGATTTGTCGCAGGCGCCGATCACGAACCCGCTTCGCGCGACCGAGCCTTCCCCAGGCAACCCGCTCGCCCCGTGCGGCGTCCCTGCCCGGGACACGCGGCAGGAGCATCGATCGCTTGTACAACCCCATTTCCGACTACGGGCTGATCGGCGACACGCACAGCACCGCGCTGATCGACCGAGACGGCTCGATCGACTGGCTGTGCTGGCCGCGGCACGACTCGCCGTCGGTGTTCGCCAGGCTGCTGGACGATCGCAGGGGCGGCTCCTGCAGCCTGGCGCTGGACCGGGTGACCGGGCGGAGCCGGCGCTACCTGCCCGGCACCAACATCCTGGAAACGCGGTTCGAGACGGCCGCCGGAGTGGCGGTGCTGCTGGACCTGATGCCGGTGCAGCCGCCGGCGGCATTGGCCGAGGAGGGGCCGGACGGCGAGGCGGAAGGCCGGCTGGTCCGGATCCTGTGCTGCGAGACCGGCAGCGTGTCGGGCCGGTTCGAGGTGCGGCCGGCGTTCGACTATGGCCGTGCCGAGGCGGACCTGGACGCGGTGGAGCACGGCGTGCTGTTCGCTGCCGGCGGGCACGCGCTGCTGGCGACCGGCAGCGAGCCGATGGCGGTGGACGGTGCCGCGGCGCGGATGGCGTTCCGGCTCGGGGCCGGGACGCGTTGCGTGCTGGTGCTGACCCATGGCGGCGAAGGGTCGCCCCTGCACGACGTCCGGGACGCGCTGCACCGGCTGGAGCGGACCCGCGCATACTGGGAGCAGTGGAGCGCGCGCTGTTCCTACCAGGGTCCGTATCGCGACGCGGTGCTGCGCGGCGCGCTGTGCCTCAAGCTGCTGACCTATGCGCCGAGCGGCGGCATCGTCGCGGCACCCACCACCTCCCTGCCGGAGGCGGTGCCGGGCAACCGCAACTACGACTACCGCTTCGCCTGGATGCGCGACGCGAGCTTCACCGTCGCCAGCTTCGTGCGGCTCGGCTACACCCGGGAGGCGGCGGAGTTCCTGCGCTTCCTGCGCGAGGCCGGGGCCAGCTACGGCCGCGACCTGCGGCTGATGTACGGCATCGACGGCGACGCGCCGGAGCAGGCCGACCTCGACAGCCTGGAAGGCTGGCGCGGGGTCGGGCCGGTGCGGGTCGGCAACAACGCGGTGCACCAGGTGCAGAGCGACATCTACGGCGAGCTGCTGTCGGCGTTGCGCGACTTCCTCCAGGTGGTGGGGTTCGACCCGCCGCAGAAGACCAACGACCACCTGCCGAAGGTGCTGGAGAACCTGGTCGAGGCGGCGCTGTCGCAGCGTGGACGGCCGGACCAGGGGCTATGGGAGATGCCGGGACCGCCGCAGGCGATGCTGCACAGCCAGGCGATGATCTGGGTCGCGGTGACCTGCGCCGCGGCGATCGGGCGTCGGATCGGCCATCCGGAGCCGGCAGTGCTGGACGGCTGGGAGCAGGTCGGGCGGGAGCTGCGGGAGGAATATCTCGGTCGCGGCTGGAACGAGGCGGCGGGAGCCTACACCATGGCCTATGGCGGCACGTCGCTGGACGCGTCGGTGCTGCGCCTGGTGATCTTCGACGCGATCGACGCGCACGACCCGCGCCTGGCGGCGACGCTGGCGGCGGTCGAGCGGGAGCTGGGCGCCGGCGACCTGCTGTACCGCTACCGGGTGGACGACACGCTGCAGGGCGAGGAGGGAACCTTCACCGCCTGCGCGTTCTGGCGCTCCGACGTGCTGGCGATGGCCGGACGCGGCGACGAGGCGACGGCGCTGTTCGAGCGGCTGCTGGAACGCGGCAACGACCTCGGGCTGTTCGCGGAGCAGATCGACCCGGTTAGCGGCGAGCAGCGCGGCAACTTCCCGCAGGCCTTCACCCACATGGCGCTGATCAGGAACGCGCTCGGACTGCAGGCGCTGGGCGACTCGGGGGCAGCCGGCGCCGCCTGACCCGGCCGGCCCGCCCCTCCGCTCCGCGGCCGGCCTCGCACCTGTGCGCGACCGGCCGAACCGCGGCTCGGCGGCGCCGTTCCTGCGGCGACGGAGGACCGACATGCCAGACCAGACCACCAACCAGACGGACGCCAAGCAGCCGGATGCGCTGCGGCGCAACCTCGTGTTCGGCGGCGGGATCGCCGCCGGGGCAGCGCTCACCGGAGCCGCGATCGGCACGGCCAGGGCGGAGGGCCGCACCGATACCGGGCCGGACACGCTGGACGGCCACGTCATGCCGGAGCCGCCGGCCGACAAGAGCGCGGGCCCGATCAAGCCGGGACGCGGTTCTGCGCTGACCGGCAGGGTGGCGGTGGTGACGGGGGCGGCGCGCGGCATCGGCCGGGCGATCGCGGTCGAGATGGCGGCGAACGGCGCAGACGTCGTGGTGCTGGACATCGCGGCACCGGTCAGCCCGGCCTCCGACGCGGCGCCGGCGACGCAGACCGAGCTCGACGAGACGGTGCGCCAGGTCAAGGCGTACGGGCGGCGCAGCGACGCGATCCGTGCCGACATACGCGACATCGGCGCCCTGCGCGCCGCCGCCGACACGGTCGAGAAGAGCTACGGCCGGATCGACATCGTGGTGGCCAACGCCGCCATCCAGCGCTGGAAGCCGCTGCTGGAGATGGAGGACAGCGACTGGCGCGACGTGATCGACAACAACCTGAACGGCACCGCCAACACCCTGCGCGCCTTCGCGCCGAAGATGGTGGCGCGCAAGCACGGCCGGATCATCGTGCTGTCGTCGATGCAGGGCAAGCACGGCACCAAGGACGCGGCGAGCTACTCGGCGTCGAAGTGGGGCATCATCGGGCTGATGAAGTCGGCGGCGATCGAGCTGGGCGAGTACAACATCACCGTCAACGCGCTGATCCCGGGCCTCGTCGACACCGCCCTCACCCGCTACGACAAGCGCCTGATCGCCAGCACGGCGGAAGTGACGGGCCACAAGCCTTCCAGCACGCCGACGCCGCAGCAGGCCTGGGACGCGCGGGCGCCGACGGTGCCGCTGAAGGTGGCCTGGCTGCAGCCGGAGGACATCTCGCCGGCCGCGGTGTTCCTGGCCTCCGACGCCGCAGCCATGGTAACCGGCGCCGAGTTCGAGGTCACCGGCGGGGACAGCGCCAAGGACATCTGACGGGGTCGGAACAGCGGCGGCCGGGCTGAAGCGCCCGGACCGCCGCTTGGGCGCGGCGGTCCGTCCGGGAGCGGGTCGTCGGAGCCGGTGCCGGCTCGGCTGGCGTCGCCGGGATGCGGCTGGCATGGTGGGCGCAACGACTTCGGGGCCCGCCGATGGCATTCCTGTCCTGCTCCACGCTGATCGCGACCGTGTGCATGAACCCGACCATCGACGTCGCGGTGCAGACGCAGCGGGTCAGGCCGACGCACAAGCTGCGCACCTTCGGCGATCGGGAGGATGCGGGCGGCGGCGGCATCAACGTGGCCCGCGTGGTGCAGGCGCTGGGCGGCCGGTCGCGGGCGCTGGTGCTGGCGGGCGGCTCGACCGGACGGTTGCTGGAGGAGCTGCTGGGGGAGGATGGCATCCCCCACCAGGCGCTCAGGATCGGCGGCCGCACCCGCACCAGCCACAGCGTCACCGATGCATTGGCGAACGAGGAGTACCGCTTCGTCGCGCAGGGGCCGACGGTGCGCGATCCGGAATGGCAGGAGATGCTGGGCCTGGTGTCGCAGCTGGACGCGGGCTGGCTGGTCGCCAGCGGCAGCCTGCCGCCGGGGGTGCCGTCCGAGTTCTACGCCCGCCTCGGCGCGGTGGCGCGGGAACGGAACACGCCGTTCGTGCTGGACTCGTCGGGACCGGCGCTGTCGGCCGGGCTCGCGGACGGGTCGGTGTTCCTGCTCAAGTCAAGCCTGACCGAGCTGGAGATGATCGCAGGCCGCGCGCTGCCGACCCGCGAGGACCAGGAGGAGGCGGCGGCGGAGCTGGTGCATGGCGGCCAGGCCGGGATGGTGGCGCTGACGCTGGGCGAGAACGGGGCGATGCTGATGCTGCCCGAGGGCCCGCTGTGGCTGCCGGCGCTCAACGTGGTGGTGAACGGCACCACCGGCGCCGGCGACAGCTTCCTGGCCGGCATGGTGATGGCGCTGGCGGAAGGTCGCAGCCCGCCGGACGCGTTCGCCTGGGGGGTGGCCACCGGGGCGGCGGCGGTGACGGCGCTGGGCACGGCGCGGCCGGAACGGATCACGGTGGAGCGGCTGCGCGGCCTGGTGATCGGGCCGGTGCCGGCCTGAACAGGGCTCGTCCGGCGCGCAGGAGATGATGGCGGGAGCGTCGCTGCTGCCGTTCCTGCTGTTCGCGCTGGTCGCCTCGGCGACACCGGGGCCGAACAATGCGGTGGTGATGGCGACCGCGGCGACGCATGGGCTGCGCGCCGCCGTGCCCGCGGTGCTGGGCGTCAGCCTGGGCTTCGGCGTCATGGTGGCCGCGGTCGGGAGCGGGCTGGCAGGCGCGCTGGCGGCGCATCCGCTGCTGCACGTCGTGCTGCGCTGGCTGGGTGCGGCCTGGCTGCTGGTGCTGGCATGGCGGATCGCCGGTGTCGGCAGCCTGTCGCCGCCGGGATCCGGAACCGCCGCACGACCCGGCTTCTGGCGCAGCTTCTGGGGCATGTGCGGGTTCCAATGGGTGAACCCGAAGGCGTGGATCATGGCGGTGGCGACGGCTGCCACCTACACGGCGCCGGGCGGCGGGCTGCGCGCGCAGGTGCTGGAGCTAACGGCGCTGTTCGTGCTGGTCAGCCTGCCCTGCCTGGGAAGCTGGGCGCTGCTGGGGGCGGGCACCGGGCGGTGGCTGTCGTCGCCGGCGCGGCTGCGGCGGTTCAACCTTGCCATGGGGCTGCTGCTGGCGGGTTCGGTGGTGCCGGCGGTGCTGGAATAGGTTGTCCGACGACGATCGCGCTGAGCCACCGCGAATGGTCCTGCCTCGGCGAGCATCGGGACGACAGCCTGAAGACCGTCCGGAGCGCTCGCCGGGAACCGATCCGGTCCGCTTCCGGGCTTGCGGCGACTTCCGGGTCTGTCACGCCGGCAGCACACCGACGCTTCGGCACCACCTGGGCCGCATCTCCCCGCGTGATCCCATACGTTCCTCCAGATCGCAGGTGTTCGGAGCCGGGCTGCAAGGCGATGGGCGGGGACTGCGACGCCGGCTCGGGGGTGGCACCTCCGCCGCGGCACGACCACGGGATCCGTCGTCAATCCTCGACGAGCGGCGCCTGCGCCTGCCGGTGATGGTCGCCGCGCTGCGCCTCGACGAACACCCGGGTGACTTCCGGATGCCGGGCCTTGATGCGGCCCTCGATCCGGGACACGACGGCTTCCACCTCGTCGGCCGGATGCTGCCGGTGGAACTCGAGACTGAGGGCAGCCAGCACGTCCCTCGGGCCGAAATGCATGGTCAGGATCTCGTTCGGCCAGGCCACGGCCGCCTCCGCCTCCACGATCGGTCGGATGCCGTGGCGGACTTCCGGCGCTGCCGCCTCGCCCGTCAGCAGCGACTGGCACTCCCAGGCCAGGAAGGACGCCGTGCCGGCGAGGATCAGGCCGATGACGACGGAAGCCACGCCGTCCAGCATCGGCCTGTCCAGCACCTGGCTGAACCAGACGCCCGCCAGCGCCGTCAGCAGGCCCAGCAGGGCCGCGCTGTCCTCGAACAGCACGGTGAACACGGTCGGGTCCTTGCTGAAACGCACGGCGTCCAACCAGCTGCGGTCGCCCTTCACCTTCCGGAACTCGCGCACCGCCACGGCCCAGGTCGTACCTTCGAACAACGACGCCAGCAGGATCACGATGTAGTTCGCCCAGGCGTCCACCGGGTGCGGGTGACGGATCTTGTCGATCCCCTGCAGGATGGACACGCCGGCGCCGACGCCGAACACCAGCACCGCCACGACGAAGGTCCAGAAGTAGAGCTGCAGCCCATGCCCGAACGGGTGGCTGACGGAGGCCGGGCGCGCCGCACGGCGCAACCCGAGCAGCATCAACAGCTGGTTTCCGCAGTCCACCACCGAGTGCACCGCCTCGCTGAACATGGCGGAGCTGCCGGTGAAGGCTGCGGCAGCGAACTTGATCCCGGTGACGATCAGGTTGCCGGACAGGGCGGCGTAGATGACGATCTTGGACGACGCTTCAGCCGCGGGAACCTCAGAATGACGCTGCCACGGCGATGCGGGCATCCCGGCTCGCATGTTGCCATCCGGCATGCGGCTGGTGTTGCCGAGCAAGTCCCGTGGGACGAGCTTGGAGGCCGAACCCGAAGCCTGCGGCCTGGGTCATCCGAGCAGCGGGGACCGGCTGCAGAAGGAGCGGGGATCCGTCATGCCGGAGCGCTCCATGGCCGACCCCAGGGGAAGGCGGACCGGCTGCTCGTGGCCCGAGCTCGATCGTTGCACAACCTACCGGAAGAAGCGTTTCGCTGCGATGCAGATGCCGCTTCCGAAGGGCGCGCGACGGTCTATCGTCCGGGCTGCACGACCGGCGGAACGTCTGCCGCCTTGCGTTTGTCTGCCTGATGCCGGGAGGACGGAGCGGTCAAGTCCTGCTCCAGAACCGGCGTACGGTGATGTTCGTGGATCAGCACCAGCCAGCCGAACATCAGGGCGGACGTCGAGACGATGAGGTAGCGGCGGATCACCATGGCCTGGTTGCCGACCGGCTCCGTGGTCACGACCGTCATCGGCAGGAGCGTCAGCAGATGTTCGGCGACCAGCTCAGCGTTTGCCTGCGTGTAGTTCGACATGGTCGAGAGGATGAGCCAGGCCAGACGGCTGATCGCGGCATGCTCCGGCATCTTCGACAGGGCCTGAGCCTCGTCCCAGGGTTCCATGCCCATCCTGGAGAACAGCGACAGGAGCGTCGCAGGCATCTTGCCCGTCCCATCCTCGATCGCGAAGTACAGGAAGCGGGAGAACCGCTCGCGCTGCGATGGCGTCAAGGCCGACGGCACCCGCTTGTCGCTCAGCCTGATCAGGTCGGCGACCTGACGATCGTAGCGAGCCATCGCCTAGCTCGCCCCGCTTCTGGGCATCGCCGTCACTACCAAGTGCATCCATCCCGATCGCGAACCCGACCGTTCTGGACCGCTTGCGCATAAAGGATCGATGCGTCGATCGCAGCCGAACATATGCGTCGGGTAAAGGAGCAGTCGTCGGAACGCAGCCCGACGATGGTTGGCGACGCTTCAGCAGGAGGACGGCGTTTGTTGCGGCCGGATGGTTGATCTGCGGGTCCAACTACCGCATCGTCCCGGCGGTGGTGCCAAGTGCCGCATGTCGGGCGCACCTGGTGACATCCGACCAGGAGCGCTGCGGGGCAACCGGCCTGGCATGATCCTGTCGTCTCGAACCGACGCCTGGCATCCTGCCTTCCTGGACCTCTGGCAGGATGAGGGGTAGCGGTTCAACCGAACCGTGCTGCCGTGCTGCCCGGATCCTGGTGCAGCGGCAGCCTCCAGGCCCTGGAGCAGATCCCGATCGGGCGAAGGTGCCCGTCGAACAACCAAGCTAGAGCATTCGAAGTAAACCCAAGCGAACGGAAACGCTCTAGCATGTCGAACGGTCCGGCCAGGGGGACGCGCCCGCGCGGCGGGTATTGGGCTGTCCTCCGTCAGCGTGACTTCGCGCTCTTCTTCGTCGCCGCGAGCGCGTCCACCCTGGGCTCGGCGGTGGTGCCGGTGGCGCTGACGTTCGCGCTGCTGACCTTGAAGTATTCCGCGACGACCATCGGCCTCGTGCTCGCGACGCAAACGGCGCCGGCCGTCATCCTGATGCTCGTGGGCGGGGTGGCCGGCGACCGCTGGCCGAGGCGGTGGGTGATGATCGCGGCCGACATCCTGCGCTGTGCAGCGCAGGCGTCGTTGGCGGTCCTGCTGGCGCTGGGCCATCCGCCCTTGTACGCCCTGCTGGTGCTGGCTGCCTGCGTCGGCATCGGCAACGCGTTCTTCGGGCCGGCGGAGATCGGCCTCATCCCGCAGATCGCCACAGCGGAACGGCTCAAGGAGGCCAACAGCCTGCTCAGCATCTCCGGATCGCTGTCGGCGGTGATCGGCCCCTCGCTCGGCGGCCTGCTGGTCGGCCTGGGCAGTGCGCCGATCGCGATCGGCTTGAACGCGGTAGGCTATGCGGTGAGCGGGATCTGCCTGGCACTGCTGCGGGTGGGCGCGCACGAGCGCAAGCCCTCCGTGTCCTTCATCGCCGATCTCAGGCTTGGCTGGGTGGAGTTCCGCCGGCACCGCTGGCTGCAGCTGATCACCGCGCAGTATGGCCTGCTGAACCTGGTCGCGTTCGCTCCGTTCTTCGTGCTGGGCCCGGTGCTGTTCGCGTCGCTTCCGAACGGGGCGCGGTTGTGGGGCCTGGTCGCTTCTGCGACCGGCGTGGGCGGCGTGGTCGGCGGCCTGCTGATCCTGCGCCTCCGGTTGTTCCGTCCCCTGGTCGCCTTCGAGCTCTGCGCCGCCCTGCTCACGACACCGCTGGTGCTGCTGGCGTTCCACATTCCCGTGCTGCCGCTCGCGGTCGGCAGCGCGGTGTTCGGCGCCGCCCTGGCGGTGCTGAACGTGACGGCGCAGACCACGATCCAGGCCCGGATCCCCGAAGACCTGCTGTCCCGGGTCAACGCGCTGTTCAGCCTGGTGGCGACCGGCCTGGGGCCGATCGGCTACGCGTTGTGCGGCCCGGTCGCCCATCTCATCGGGCCGCGGAGCCTGCTCGGGGTGGGGTCGGCGGTGATCCTCCTGAGCGCCACCGCCTTGCTGTGGTCGAGGAACATAAGGGACCTGAAGACCCTCGAACGGCGCGGCAGGAGAGCCTAGAACTGGCGCATGCAGGCGACGGCGCAGGCGAGTGCCGTGCGGGCGGGATAAGGTCGGGGCTCGTGGCGTGGTCCGAGGCGTCGGAACCGGGCCGGTCGGGCAGACAGGGCTTGGGCGCAAGCGCGGCGCCGGCCGGACTACGTGCGCCGTGGGATCGCCCCGGAACCGGGTTGGCCGGCGACGGACCGTCGTATCGGGCGCCGTTCCTGCGCGGTCAGCCGTCGTAGTCGAGGCCGATGTCGAGCACGGCGACCGAATGGGTCAGCCAGCCGATCGAGATCAGGTCCACGCCGGTCTCGGCGAGGGCCGGGGCGGTTTCGGGAGTGACGCGGCCGGACGCCTCGGTGATGGCGCGGCCGTCGACCATCCGCACCGCCTCGCGCAGGGTGGGCGCGGCCATGTTGTCGAGCAGCACGGCGTCGATGCCGACCGACAGCGCCTCCTCGAGCTGGAGAAGGGTGTCGACCTCGACCTCGATCTTGACCAGGTGGCCGACGGCCCGCCTGGCGCGCTCGATGGCGATGCGCACGCCGCCGGCGATGGCGACGTGGTTGTCCTTGATCAGCACCGCGTCGTCGAGGCCGAACCGGTGGTTCGAGCCGCCGCCGACACGGACCGCGTACTTCTGCAGCGCGCGCAGGCCGGGAATGGTCTTGCGGGTCTCGCAGATGCGGGCCCTGGTGCCGGCGACGGCGCGGACGATGCGGTTGGTGGCGGACGCGATGCCGCTCAGGTGCGACAGGTAGTTCAGCGCCACCCGCTCGCCGATCAGCACGCCGCGTGCAGGGCCGGACACGGTGGCGATGCCGTCCCCGGGGGGGCCCGCCGTGCCGGCCGGGCAGTGGATGCTGAACTGGAGGCGCGGGTCAACCAGCGAGAAGGCAAGCCGGGCCAGGTCGAGGCCGGCGACCACCCCGGGCTCGCGGGCCCGCAGCACGCAGCGGGTGAGGAGGTCGGCGGGGACGATCGCGTCGGTGGTGATGTCGCCGGCGCGGCCGAGATCCTCCAGCAGCGCCGCACGCACCTGCGGCTCCAGCATCAGGTCGGGAAGCGGGCTCACGAGGCGAGCCTGCGGGCCGGCGCGACGATGGCGGCGGCGCGGGACAGCGCCTCGGTCATGGTCAGGCTGCTGCGGGCGGGCACCGCGTCGCGGTCCGGGTGGTCGGTGCGGCAATGGCCGCCGCGGCTCTCGGTGCGGTCATGGGCGGCGACGCACATCATCAGCCCGACCAGGGCGGCGGCGTCGGCGGGGGCGAGCGGCGCCAGGGTGGCGATGGCGGAACCGAGGCCGGCGGCGTCGCGCAGCACGCCGGCGGAGCGGGACATGGCCTGGCGCACGACCGACAGGGTGTCGGCGCGGGGAGCGGTGCTCGCGTCGGGCAGGAAGCGCGACGCGGGGGTCGACACGGGTGCGGCGGCGACCGCGCGGGCGACGGCGATGGCCCCGGCGGCGGCCTCCAGCAGCGAGTTGCTGGCGAGACGGTTGGCGCCGTGCAGGCCGGTACAGGCGACCTCGCCGCAGGCGTAGAGGCCGGGCACCGAGCTGCGGCCGTCGGCGTCCACCAGCACGCCGCCCATGTGGTAGTGCGCGGCCGGACGGACCGGGATCGGCATGGTGGCGGGGTCGATCCCGCGCGCGCGGCAGGCGGCGTCGATGCCGGGGAAGCGGGTGGCGAAGCGGGGACCGAGCACGGTGCGGGCGTCGAGGAACACGCGGTGGCCGGCGGCGAGGTGGTGCCAGACGGCGCGGGACACGACGTCGCGCGGGCGCAGCTCGTCGGTGAAGCGGGCGCCGGTCTCGTCGATCAGGGTGGCGCCCTCGCCGCGCACCGCCTCGCTGACCAGGGGCAGCGGCGCGGAGGCGACGGTGTCGACGGCGGCCAGTGCGGTGGGGTGGAACTGCACGAACTCCATCTCGCCGAGGCGGGCACCGGCGCGGGCGGCGGCGGCGAGGCCGGTGCCGGTGGCGCCGAGCGGGTTGGTGGTGTCGCGGAACAGGCCGCCGACGCCGCCGGTGGCGAGGACCAGCTGCGCGGTCGGCAGCAGCACGCGCTCGCCGTCCAGCAGCAGCACGGCGCCGCGGACCGGACCGCCCTCCCCGTCGGTGGCGACGGCGGTGAACAGGGCGCGCTCGATCACGGTGATGGACGGGGTGGAGCGGACGGCCTCGGACAGGGCGCGGACGATCTCCGCGCCGGTGGCATCGCCGGCGGCGTGGACGATGCGTCGGCGGGAATGGGCGGCTTCCAGGCCGGTGGCGAGGCTGCCGTCGGCGGCGCGGTCGAAGCGGACGCCGTAGCGCGACAGCAGGGCGATCACCTCGGGACCGGCATCGGTGACGGCGCGGGCGGTGTCGGGGTCGCACAGCCCGTCGCCGGCGGCCAGGGTGTCGAGGAGGTGCAGCGCGGGCGTGTCGTCGGCGCCGACCGCGGCGGCGATGCCGCCCTGGGCCCAGGCGCTGGAGGCTTCGGCGCCGAGCGGGGCACGGGTGACCACGACGCAGGGAGTGGGCGACAGCCGGAGCGCGCACAGCAGTCCGGCGAGGCCGGCGCCGACGATGACGGGGCGTCCGGCGAGTTCGGTCAGGGTGGTCATGGTATCGATCCTAGGACGGGGCGCGGCGCCGCCTGACGGCTATGCCGCGAGCATGCGCCACGGTTACGCCGCGAGCATGCGCTCGACAGCCTGGCGGGCGCGGGCGGCCAGGTGCGGCTCGATGGTGATCTCGGTGGTCAGGGTCTCGAGGCAGCGGCGCAGCGACGGCAGGGTGATGCGCTTCATGTGCGGGCACAGGTTGCAGGGGCGGATGAACTCGACCTCCGGGTGCTGCACCGCCAGGTTGTCGCTCATGGAGCACTCGGTGATCAGCACCACGCGGCTGGCCTTGCCGCTGGAAACGTAGTCGGACATGTGCGCGGTGGAGCCGGAGAAGTCGGCTTCGGCCACCACCTCGGGCGGGCACTCGGGATGTGCCAGCACCACCACGCCGGGGTGCTCGGCGCGGATGCGCCGGATCTCGTCCGGGGTGAAGCGCTCGTGCACCTCGCAGTGGCCGGCCCAGGTGATCATAGTGATGCCGGTCTCGTTGGCGATGTTCTGCGCCAGGTACTCGTCGGGGATCATGATCACGCGGTCGGTGCCGAGGCTCTCGACGATGCGCCGGGCGTTGCCGGAGGTGCAGCACATGTCGCTTTCCGCCTTCACCGCGGCGGAGGTGTTGACGTAGGTGACCACGGGGACGCCGGGGTAGCGGCTTCGCAGCAGGCGCACGTCGGCGGCGGTGATGGAGTCCGCCAGCGAGCAGCCGGCGCGCATGTCGGGCATCAGCACGCGCTTGGACGGGTTCAGCAGCTTGGCGGTCTCGGCCATGAAGTGCACGCCGGCCATGACGATGATGTCGGCCTCGACGTTCTGCGCCTCGCGGGCCAGCGCCAGGCTGTCGCCGACGATGTCGGACACGCAGTGGAAGATCTCGGGGGTCTGGTAGTTGTGCGCCAGGATGACGGCGTTGTGCCGTCGCTTGAGCTCCAGGATGGCGTCGATGTCGTCGGTGAAGCCGGCCCATTCGGCTGGCGGGATCACGCGCCGGACCCGGTCGTAGAGCGGGGCAACGTGGGTCAGGGCATCGAGCATCGGATGAAGCTTCCTAATTCTCAACTTGAGTATAAGGGCGGCCTGAAAGAAGGCGCCGAAGCGCCTGCCTCCATATGCTGAGTATTGCGGGTGGGTTCGTCAAGGGGCAGCGACATGCGCCGGCCGTTCCGGCACCGCTGCCGCGGGTGCGCCTGGAAGCGCGGATGTCGGACGCGGCGGCATGGATAGGGTCGGCCGGTGCACGGCGGGAGGAGGACGCGGCGTCGAACCCCGTTCCGGCGGCTTCGTCGGCGGGAACGACGTGCCTGTCGCCCGGACGGGCCTACCAGGCGGGGACGACGAAGCGCGCGGGGCAGTTGTCCTGGATCTCGGGTGGGCCGGTCAGGCTGGCGGATGCGGGAAAGTGGCGGAGGGCGTCGCGGCGGATGGTGATCCAGAGCTGCGTCAGCACCGTGCGCCCCTGCGCATCGGTTGCGCACTGGAGCTGCAGCGCACGCGGGGCGCCGGTGCGGAAGCTCGCGTCGAACGACGCGATCACCGTCGCGTGGGCGATGGTGGTGCCGGCCCGTTGTTCGAGCGCGCGGGCGAAGCGGCTGGGCAGCACCGCGTCGCGGAGCGCCAGCGCCGTGCGGAAGAAGGTGGGCGGGTCGAAGCCGAAACACTGCACGTGCTTGTCGTACTCGTGGTGCAGCAGGTCGTCCTTGATCTGCGGCATGACCTGGCCGAGCGTGCGGCGCAGGGCCGCGGGCAGCACCGGCTCGGCGTCGCTGTGATGCAGGAGGTCGCAGCCGCGGTCCCACCATTGCGGGTCGGTCACCCCGCGGTCGGCCAGGACGCGCGGCAGGGACGCCCACAGCCCGTGCAGGCCGATCAGGGTGCCGTGCGGCTGGTCCGGCAGGCAACCGCCGTCGGTGCCGCAGAAGCCGGGCTGCCAGGTGAGCGCGAAGGTGTAGTGGTCGAAGTCGCCGTGCTCGGCCGGAACCAGGGGCGGGGTCGGCGCGGTGCGGGCGGCGGCGGACCAACCGGCCGGCAGCAGCAGGGCGGCGAGAAGCAGGGCCTGGGCGAGTCTGGTCATGCGGAAGGCATCCTGGGCAGCTTGGAGCCGGCGACGGCGCGGGCCTCGACCACCTCGCGCCGGAAGCGGAACAGCTTGGCCGGGCGGCCGGGGCCGGCGGCGCTGATCGCGCCGGTATCCTCGATCAGCGCCTGCTGCTCGATCAGGCGGCGGAAGTTGGGCTTGTGCAGCCGCACCCCGGACACCGCCTCCACCGTCTGCTGCAGCTGCAGCAGGGTGAAGGTTTCGGGCATCAGCTCGAAGAACACCGGGCGGTACTTCAAGGTGGTGCGCAGCCGGGCGATGCCGGTGGCGAGGATCCGGCGGTGGTCGCGCGGCATGGCGCGGCCGCTGCCGACGGAGCGGGCGGGATCGGCCTCCGGCGCCGCCTCGGCCACCAGGCCGGCCTCGTAGAGCAGCTCGTAGCGCTGCAGCACCAGCTCGTCGTTCCATCCGGCAAGGCCGAAATTGATCCCCAGGCGCTGCCGGCGCAGCGTGGCGGCGGGCTCCGGCACGGCGGTTGACCAGCCCGACAGGCGCTCGACCAGGTGTGAGGTGGCGCGGCGCCCGGTCTCGTGGCGCTGGTCCTCCCAGGGGAAGTAGCGGTACCAGCTGGACCAGCCGGTTTCCTCCGGGATCAGCCGGGTCAGGGCCAGGTAGGAGATGGAGATGGCGCGGGTCGCGTCGCCGGCGCGGTCGCGGTCGGCAAAGGTATAGAGCTGCTCGACGTGGCCCAGCGGGTGGCCGGTGGTGCGCTCGACCCAGGCGCGCATGCCGGCCTGCAGCGAGCGGTGGCCATGCACGAACGGGCCGGCCGGCAGGGCGCCGGTCTCGTCCAGGGTGAGCACGTGCGGCACGCCGTCGCGCACCGCCACCAGCACCGCGATCAGCTCGGCCTGGACCGCGGCCTCATCGCTCACGCGGTGCCGAGTGCCGGATGGTCGGCGTGGTGGAGGCCGGCGGGCGCGCTGCCGGCGACGGGCACCGACAAACGCACCCGGACGCCCTCGCCGGGCCGGCTGTCGATCGTCAGCGCCCCGCCCGACTGGCGCGCGAA
>CAXUEL010000054.1:0-16829 GCA_964249915.1 uncultured Acetobacteraceae bacterium
CCAACCGCAGCAGCGGCCGCCAGGGCTACGCCATCGCCGCCGCCCTCGCCGCCCGCGGCGCCCGCGTCACCCTGGTCAGCGGCCCGACCGCGCTGCCGGCTCCTTCGGGGCCCGCCTGCGTTGCGGTCGAGACCGCCCGCGAGATGCTGGCCGCCTGCGAGGCCGCCGGTCCTGCCGACGTCGCCGTGCTCGCGGCCGCGGTCGGCGATTGGCGCGCCGCCTCGCCGTCACCGGGCAAGCTGAAGAAGCGGCCCGGCCACGAGACGCTGTCGCTGGATCTGGTCCTCAACCCGGACATCCTCGCCCTGCTGTCCGTGCCCGGCCCGTCGCGACCGGCGCTGGTGGTCGGCTTCGCCGCCGAGACCGACGCGCTGCTGGAGCACGCCCAGGCCAAGCGCGTGGCCAAACGCTGCGACTGGATCGTCGCCAACGACGTCGGCATGACCTGGGGCACCACCGGGGACACGACCGCCGGCGCGGGAGGCGGCGTGATGGGCGGCCTGCACAACCAGGTCCACCTCGTCACCGCCGACGGCATCGAGAGCTGGCCGCGCCTGGACAAGACCGAGGTCGCCACCCGCCTCGCCGCCCGCATCGCGGCGCAACTGGCCGGGAGCCCGGCGCGGTGACCGCCCCTGCCCTGGCCATCCGGGTCCGCCGCCTGCCGCATTCGGCGGGACTGAAGCTGCCCGCCTACGCCACCGCGGGCGCTGCCGGCATGGACCTGCTCGCCGCGGTGGCGGACACCGTGACTCTGGCGCCGGGCGAGCGCGCGCTGGTGCCGACCGGGCTCGCGGTGGCGCTGCCGCCCGGCCACGAGCTGCAGATCCGGCCGCGGTCGGGCCTGGCGCTGCGACACGGCATCACGGTGCCGAACGCGCCCGGCACGATCGACGAGGACTACCGCGGCGAGCTGCAGGTCATCGTCATGAACGCCGGCGCCACGCCGTTCGCGATCGAGCGCGGGATGCGGATCGCCCAGGCGGTGCTGTCGCCGGTGCTCCGGGCCGAGTGGGAGGAGGTCGAAACCCTGGACGACACGCCGCGCGCCCGGGGCGGCTTCGGCAGCACCGGCTTCGGCAGCAGTGGCCTCGGCAGCACCGGCGTCGGCGATAGCGGCGTCGACGGAACCCGCCCCGCAACCGTCACGAACGCCCCGGCTGGCGACGCACCCTGAGGTAGGGTAAAGGCCGCCCACGATGAACGGGAACGCTGACTGAAGGGGGCCCCATGCTGCCAATGCGCTTTGCCGCCATGCGCGTCCCGGCCAACGCCTCCGTCCAGACCCGTCCCAACCTGTTCGACTTCGTCGCCATCCTGGTGATGCTGGGCCTGGCGCTGGCGTTCGGCAGCATCGCCCAGCACACGCTCGCCCCGCTGTCGGCGCCCGGCGCCACCGAGATCCACCTCCAGGCCGCCTACCTGCCCGGCTACGCGGTGCGCACCACGCTGCGCATGTTCGCGGCCCTGGCCGTGTCGCTGCTGTTCACCTTCACCTACCCGGTCTGGGCGGCGAAGAGCCGTCGCGCCGGCGCGCTGCTGATCCCGATCCTCGACATCCTGCAGTCGGTGCCGATCCTGGGCTTCCTGACCTTTACCTTCGTCTTCTTCATGGGCCTGTTCCCGGGCCGCGTGCTGGGCGCCGAACTCGCGGTGATCTTCACCATCTTCACCAGCCAGGCCTGGAACATGGCCTTCAGCATGTACCAGGCGCTGAAGACGGTGCCGGCCGACCTGGAGGAGGTGTCGCGCGGCTTCGGCCTGTCCGCGTGGCAGCGGTTCTGGCGGCTGGAGGTGCCCTACGCCATGCCCGGCCTGGTGTGGAACACCATGATGTCGATGTCCGGCGGCTGGTTCATGCTGGTCGCGGCCGAGGCCTTCACCGTCGGCAGCACCAACGTCACCCTGCCCGGCATCGGCTCGTTCGTTTCGGCCGCGATCGCCCAGCGCAACATCGTCGCCGTGTTCGAGGCGATCCTGACCATGCTGGTGGTGATCCTGCTCTACGACCAGCTGCTGTTCCGGCCGCTGGTCGCCTGGTCGGCGCGGTTCCGCTTCGAGACCACCGCCGGCGCCGTGGCCGAGGATCCCTGGATGCTGGCGCTGCTCCGCCGCACCCGCCTGCTGAACCGCGGCAGCCGGCTGTTCGGCGACATGCTGACGACCATCGGCGGCCTGCCGCTCGGGCCCCGCCCGGCGGCGCAGCGGCGCCACCTGGTGCCCAGGCGGCTCGGCGACGGCATCTGGTCCGGGCTGCTGATCCTGACCGCCCTGGTCGCCGCCTGGCAGGTGACGCTCTACGCCCGGGCCAACTTCAGCCTGGCCGAGATCGGCCACGTGGTGCTGCTCGGCACCTACACCCTGACCCGCGTGGTGCTGATGATCGTGCTGGCGACGCTGGTCTGGGTACCGGTCGGCGTGTGGCTCGGCCTGCGCCCGGTCTGGGCGCGCCGGGCGCAGCCGGTGGCGCAGTTCATGGCCGCGTTCCCGGCCAACCTGTTCTACCCGATCTTCGTGATCGCGATCGTGCACTACCACCTGAGCAGCAACGTGTGGCTGACGCCGCTGATGATCCTGGGCACGCAATGGTACATCCTGTTCAACGTGATCGCCGGCACCGCGGCCTTTCCCGGCGACCTGCTGGAAGCGGCACGCAACTTCCAGATCGGCGGCTGGCGCTGGTGGCTGCGGGTGATGCTGCCCGGGATCTTCCCGTACTACGTCACCGGCGCGCTGACCGCCTCGGGCGGCGCCTGGAACGCCGCCATCCTGTCGGAGATCGCCAGCTGGGGCAGCACCACCCTGACCGCGTCCGGGCTCGGCAGCTACATCCAGCAGGCGACCAACGCCGGCGCCACCGCCCGGGTGGGGCTGGGCGTGGTGGTGATGTCCTCGTTCGTGGTGGTGTTCAACCGGGTGGTGTGGCGTCCGATGTATGCCTTCGCCGCCCGCCGCCTGACCTTCGCGTGAGGACGTGACGATGGACGCCACCGCCCGGATCGCCGCGCCGCTTGCCGAGGCGTCGGACGAGCTGATCCGCATACGCAACTGCCGCCAGTCCTATCACAAGGAGAGCAGCGCCGACCTGGTGGTGCTGGACGACGTCCACCTCACCCTGGTCGCGGGCGAGATCGTCGGCCTGCTCGGCCGCTCCGGCTCCGGCAAGTCCACCCTGCTGCGCATCGCGTCGGGCCTGTTGCGCCCCACCTCCGGCGAGGTCACCTGGCGCGGCGTGCCGCTGCGCGGGCCGGCGCCGGGCGTCGCCATGGTGTTCCAGAGCTTCGCCCTGTTCCCCTGGCTCACCGTGCAGGCCAACGTCGAGCTGGGCCTGGAAGCCAAGGGGGTCGCCCGTGCCGAGCGCGAGCGGCTGGCCGAGGAGGCGATCGACCTGATCGGCCTCGGCGGCTACGAGAACGCCTACCCGAAGGAGCTCTCGGGGGGCATGCGGCAGCGCGTCGGCCTGGCCCGGGCGCTGGTGGTGCATCCCGACCTGCTGCTGATGGACGAGCCGTTCTCGGCACTCGACGTGCTGACCGCGGAGAACCTGCGCACCGACCTGATCGAGCTGTGGTCGGAGAACAAGCTTCCGGTGAAGGCGGTGATGATCGTCACCCACAACATCGAGGAAAGCGTGCTGATGTGCGACCGCATCCTGGTGTTCTCGTCCAACCCGGGCCGCGTCGCGCACGAGCTGCGCGTGCCGTTCCCGCACCCGCGCAACCGCCACGACCCGGCCTTCCGCCTGTTCGTCGACCGGATCTACGGGCTGATGACGCGCCGCGAAACGCCGCCGGTCGACGATGCCGCCGCGGCCAAGCCGGGTGCCGGCTTCAACCAAGCGCTGCCCGAGCTGCCGATGAACCTGATGGCCGGCCTGATGGAAACGCTGGCCGAGCAGCCGTATCGCGGCCGCGCCGACCTGCCGCTGCTGGCGGGCTCGCTGCAGCTGGAGCTGGACGACCTGCTGCCGCTGGGCGAAAGCCTGCAGATGCTGAAGTTCGCCGAGCTGGAGGAGGGCGACATCCGCCTCACCGCCGAGGGCCTGCGCTTCGTCCAGGGCGACCTCGACGAGCGCAAGCGGATCCTCGGCGCCAGCCTGATGAAGAACCTGGCGGTGGTGTCGGCGATCCGCCAGGTGCTGGACGAGCGCTGGAACCACCGCGCCCGCGCCGAGCGGTTCCGCGACGAGCTGGAGGACCACATGTCGCCGGACTACGCGCGCCGGACCCTGCAGACGGTGATCGGCTGGGCCCGCTACGCCGAGCTGTTCGACTTCGACGAGGAAGCCGACCAGTTCTTCCTCGACGAGGACGACGACTGAGAAACGCTCAGCCGGCGCGTCGCTCCGCGTCCGGACGGCGCAGCCGGTCGGCGAACGCCTTGCGGAACTTCGACACCTTGGGCGCAATCACGACCCGGCAGTAGCCGGCACCGGGGTTCAGCGCGAAGTAGTCGTGGTGCTCCGCTTCCGCCGGGTAGAAGGCCGGCAGCGGCAGGAGCTCGGTGACGATCGGCCCGTCCCAGATCCCGGCCGACGCGATCTCCTGCATCACCGCCCGGGCCGCGTCTCGCTCCGCGTCGGACCCGGTGAAGATCACCGAGCGGTACTGCGTGCCGACATCCGCACCCTGGAGGTTCGGCGTGGTCGGGTCGTGGATGGTGAAGAACACGCGCAGCAGGTCGGCATAGGACAGCACGGCCGGGTCGTAGCTGACCCGGACCACCTCGGCATGGCCGGTGCGGCCGCTGCAGACCTGCTCGTAGCTCGGCGCGGCCGTGCTGCCGCCGGCATAGCCGGACAGCACCCCCGACACCCCGTCCAGGTCCTTGAACACCGCTTCCAGGCACCAGAAGCAGCCGCCGCCCAGCACGGCGGTCGCGGTTTCGAGTCCCGAAGGGCGCGCGGCCGCGCCGGACGCGGCAGTGGATTGATCGGACATGGGATTGCCTTTCATGGGTTGCGGCGGGCGAACGGTCTGGACCGTTCGCCGCGGAATGGCGAAGCTGGAGATGGCGACGCGGTGCGAGGGCGAACACCCCCGGACGAGGAGGATCCTGCAACCGCGTCGGTGGTGCGACGATCTGGCTGCAGCGGGGAGCCGCCATGACCAAGGGGGAGAGAACGAACATGTCCGACAACCCGCTCGACGACGATCCGGCACGCGAGGAGCGCGTCAGGCAACGCGCCTACCACCTGTGGGAGGCCGACGGCCGACCGCACGGGCAGGACGAAGAATACTGGGAGCGCGCCAGCGAGCTGGTCAGGATGGAGGGCGCCGGGATGCCCGGACAGCTGCCGAACCCGGCCTCGCTGCCCGGCGCCGACCCGTCGCTGACCGAACCGGTCGAGGAAGCGTTCATCCAGGAGAACCTGGGCGAGTTCCCGGACCGGTTCGCCGACCAGGGGGAAAGCCAGCCGACGCCGAAGCCCAAGCGCGACGCCCGTGCCAAGGCCGACGAGGACGGCCCCGCGACCGGCGCCCGAGGCGGCACCAAGCTGGCTGCCGCAGCCAAGTCCGCGCCTGCGAAACCCGCCGCAGCCGCGACGGCCGCAGCCGCTGCCAAACCCGCTGCCAAGCCCGCCGCCGCTGCGAAGGCAGCACCCGAGCCGAAGCCGACGCCGGCCGCGGCGTCCGGGGCGCGCAAGCCGAAGGGCTGACGGTCGCCTACCTGGGCACGACCACGGCGGATCCGTCCGGCGTGGTCGCCGGCGGGTGGATCACCGGGGTGCTCCGCGGCGGCATCCTTGGCGGCTTGATCCGCATCCCCGGGTCGACGCCGCGGTCCGGCACCACGACCGCGTGCACGCGCTGGCTCCGGGCCTGCGCGGCCGCGGCACCTTGTCCCGCCGTTTGCGCCAGGCACGGCGGCACCACGCCCGACAGGGCGCAGCCGAGCAGCGTGGCAAGGAACCGGTTCGCGGTGCGTGGCATGACGACCTTCCCGCCTGGGATCCCACCCAACGGCACGCCAGGCCGGCGGTTCCGGCTGCGGCCGGCCGTCGCCACACCCTAGAAGCGACAGCGCAGCCGGTCCGGGATACGCCACAGCGAGTCGCCGCTCAGGTGCAGGTCGATCCGGTACAGCGCATCGCCGCGGCCGGCAGCGCTTTGCATCACCTGGTCCTGCCACGCCGCCAGCATCGGGTCGTCCGGCAGCAAGGTGACGTCGTCCCGCCTCGGCAGCCCGGCCATGGCGCGCAGCATGCCCTCCCAGCGACCGTCCGGCATGCGCTGGTGCGACCCCGCCTCCGGCGTCACCCAGGGCTGGCTCCTGGTGCGTTGCAGCCGCAGCAGGCCCGACGGCAGGTCGGCATAGCGCAGGTGGAACAGGAACAGCGGCCCGAACAGCGGCGCGTCGTCGATGCAGTGGAAGCCCGGCGCCCACGCCACCTGGCGCCGGATCATCACCGGCTTGCACATGGCGCTGCTGGTGCGGACCCAGTCGCGCTGCAGCGTCACCGGGCGTTCCCAGTCCAGCGCCGGCTCCGCGTCCGGCAGGTGGATCACGTCGAAGCCGGTCGCCGTCACCACCGCGTCGCGATCCAGCGACGTGGCGAGCCCGGCCAGCGAGCCGTGCACCGCCGGATCGGCCACCAGCAGCTCGTCGACGTCGGTGTAGATCACCGCCTCGTACCAGTTCAGCAGCCCGGCGCAGAGGTCGGACACGAAGCCGCAGCGGCGGCTGTCGTCCTGCGGCGAGCGCGGGATGCGCACGACGTTCGCCCGTCCCAGCACGGCCGCCGCGGTGCTGCCGTCGTCGCTGCCGTGGTCGAGCACGAAGCAGTTCGCCGCATCGGCCTGCGCCGCGTAGTGGCGCAGCCAGACCGGCAGGAACACCGCCTCGTTGTAGACCATGGTGACGACGGCGAGCGGCGCTTTCATCAGCGACATGTATCCCGCTTCGCCGCCCGGCTGAATGCCTGCCGGCGCTGCGGGCACTTGAACCGCCCGCGCCGGTCCTCCATACGATGGCTGCATGGCAACCATGCAACGGCCGGAGCTGCCGGCCGCCTTCCCGCGCAGCGCCGCAGGTCGCGCGGCATGAGCATCACCGCCGGCGCCCACGGCGTCAGGCCGCGGGTCCCCCGCCTCGGCCTGCGCAAGACCCTGGCGCAGATCGAGGCGGAAACCCACTCGCAAGGGCTGAAGCGCAGCCTGGGCGCGCTCAACCTGACCATGCTCGGCATCGGCTCCACCATAGGCGCCGGCATCTACGTCATGACCGGCGCCGCTGCGGCCAACTACGCCGGGCCGGCGATCCTGCTGTCGTTCCTGGTCGCCTGCCTCGCCTGCGTGTTCACCGCCCTGTCCTATGGCGAGCTCGCCTCGACCATGCCGGTCAGCGGCTCGGCCTACACCTACGCCTACGCGTCCATGGGCGAGGTCGCGGCCTGGGTGGTGGGCTGGCTGCTGCTGCTGGAATACGGCATCTCCTGCGCCGGCGTCGCCGCCGGGTTCTCCGGCTACGCCACCAGCCTGCTGCACGATCTCGGCGTGACCATCCCTGCCTGGTACTCGACCTCGTTCGTGCAGACCCTGCCCGGCCCGCACGGCACCACCCTGCTCGACGTCGGCCACGGCATGAACCTGGTCGGCGCCTTCGCCTCGGTGATCGTGACCGTGCTGCTGGTGATCGGGGTCCAGGAGTCAGCCACCGTCAACAGCGTGATCGTGGTGCTGAAGGTGTCGGTGCTGCTGGTGTTCGTAGCACTCGGCATCTCCGCCATCCATCCCGCCAACTGGACCCCGTTCGTGCCGCCCAACGAGGGCGGCTTCCGCTACGGCGTGCCGGGGATCTTCCGCGCCGCCTCGGTGATCTTCTTCGCCTATGTCGGCTTCGAGGCGGTCTCGACCGCCAGCGCCGAGGCCCTGAACCCGAAGCGCGACGTGCCGATCGGCATCATCACCTCGCTCGGCATCTGCACCGTGATCTACATCTGCGTCGCCGCGGTGATGACCGGGGTGGTGCCCTACAAGCAGCTGGGCGTCGCCGACCCGCTGGCGATCGCGGTGGACGCGATGCACCAGCCCTGGCTGGCGCTGTTCGTCAAGATCGGCGCCGTGACCGGCTTGTGTTCGGTGATGCTGGTGCTGCAGTACGGCCAGAGCCGGATCTTCTTCACCATCGCCCGCGACGGGCTGCTGCCGCGCGTGTTCTGCGTGCTGCATCCGAAGTTCCGCACCCCCTGGATCGGCACCATCCTGCTGGGCGCCGGCGTCGCCACCGCCACCGCGCTGCTGCCGATCGACATCATCAGCGACCTGGTGAGCCTGGGCACCACCACAGCGTTCGGCATCGTCTGCTTCACCGTGATCTGGCAGCGCAACGCCAACCCCGGCCTCAGGCCGCCCTTCCCGGTGCCGTTCGGGGCGCTGCGCATCCGCGGCGTCTGGCTCGGCATCGTGCCGATGCTGGGGATCGTGTTCGCGCTGGTGATGGCGGTGCCGCTGCTGATCGACATCGTGCGCGCGCTGCTGAACCACGACCCGATCCCGGCCCTGCTGCTGCTCGGCTACGTGGTGATCGGCGCGCTATGCTACCTCGCCTACGGCTACCGCCATTCCCGGCTCGCCGCCGACACCGCCGCCGCACGCTGCCTGGAACCACCCGCATGCTGAACAAGCGGATCGTCCTGATCCTGGGGCTGATGATCGTGGGCTTCGTCATCACCTCGATCAGCGTCTGGATCCTGGCGTTCGACTTCGACTCCAGCAACGTTCCCGCCTGGACCGGGCGATGGCTCGCCGAGCGGCTGCCGATCCTGATCGGCGTGCTGATGGTGGTGGCCGGCTTCCGGCTGCTGTCCTCGACCCGCGTGCCGCGTCCGGTCAGCGCACCGGACGACGACCCGGCGCCGTAAGGGCGCGGCGCCTGTCGGCTTCCTGACACGCCGATAGGCCAGAAAGCTCGGGATGAACCCGGCGCGCCTGATGCCTCCCTGTCGGGCGGCCCACACCCCCGACGATGCGTTCCTGGCTGTCTCGACCGCCAGGATGCTGGTGCCGCACGGGGCCAAGCCACGAAACAGGACGTTTCTCGCGCCGCCGCCACGTCCGCCTGGCGCGTGACCTCGTCGTCCAGCACGCTTAAGCGACGAGGCCGCCAAAGCCTTCCTGGATGGGGATGAACGGAGCGAGGCAGGTAGCCTGAGATGGGTCAACCTCTTTGCGAAGAAAGGCGACCGTTGCACACTCGCGGGCATGATGGATAACCTCGCACTGAACAAGCCCGCGCTGCAAAGCTCCGTGTCGGCCTGGTCGAGCAGCTCGGTGGCAGCCGAGGCCGCGCGAGGCGGCAATGATGGCGACCTATCGCGCGACCTCGGCATCCACACCGAACGCGAGCGGGATCCCTGGTGGCAGGTCGACCTCCAGGGCACCTATGCGGCAGAGCAGGTCCATCTATTCAACCGGGACGCCTTCCCGGAGCGGCTGTCGCGCTTCAGCGTGCTCGGCTCGCTCGACGGCATAGTGTGGGACATCCTGGCCTCCAAGTCCGACAACGAAGTGTTCGGTCCCGATGGGGAGCCTTTCGTGCTCGACCTGCCGCGTCGGCCGGTGCTGCGTTTCCTGCGCGTCCGCCTCGACGGCCTAAGTTGCCTGCACTTCAAGGAGTGCCGGGTGTTCGGCGTGGAAGCCGCTCCGGATCTCGTGATACCGGAGGACACGATCACCGGTCATCCGAAGCGAATCGTTTTCTCCGCGCTCTACAACGAGAGCGACGCCTTCCTGGACGCCTACCTCGCCAATTTCCTGCACCACACCGGCGCGGAGTCGGTGCTGTTGGTCAATTTCCCCCCTGGCCGCACGATCCCCGACAATCTCCCGGGCGATCGGGTCGTCGTGTTCAACGGCGACACGAGGCGACACAAGTCCGGCCATACCCTGCTCATGGGCCATCTCGAGTCCTACGCGCTGGCGCTGCAGCGCTTCGGGGAGTTCGACTATTTCTGCCCGCTCGCCTCGAACAGCCTGTTCGTACGCCGCTTCGATCCGGCAGCCGCAGTCCGGCAGCTGAGGGCCGGCCACAAGGTCCCGATCGACCTTGACATCACCTACGACGTCGGCCTCGACATCGACCGGCTGCCGGACAACTGGCACTGGCCCAAGATTGGCGGCAACCGACCCTTCATGACGTTCCTCAAGGAACGTTGGGGCATCGACCGGCTGTCGCAGAACCAGATCGAGGGCCTGATGGCGTCGCGCGCCGACTGGGGCCTGTTGCACGCTCGCCTGCCGGAGTTCCCGTCGATGGGCGACCTGGTGCTGCAGGAGGAATCGGCGTTCCTTCCTTTGGAGGAGATCCTTCCCAGCACGTTCTTCCTGGCCTTTGGCAGCGGCCGCTACGTCAACATCTGTCACGTGTTCTGGAACCGGTTCAACCACACCGGCTCCGGCCGCGTGACAATCGACGAGCTGCTCGGCTTCAGCCGTTATCCAGCCCATCTCTGCCTGATGAAATGGTTCGAGCGCGACGTTCATGCGGTGGAGACCGCCGCCGTGACGCAGCTCTGGAGCCAGACGCTGCTCGCAGGTCTCGCCACGACGTCCCATGGCGCCGGCGAGCAACTGCTGCAACGGCTGTTGCTGGAGAACCTCGCCAGTTCGTTACGCGTCCAGGAAGTCGCCATCCCCTTCTCGGCGGGCTGGCAGTCGTCGCCGGAGCACGTGCTGCCGCCCTGCGTGTTCCATGATCCCCGGTTGTCCGCGGTCCGACAGACGATGCATCTGCCGACCACGCTGAACGGTCACGAGGCTTCCTCTGATGCCTACCTCTATCTGGACTACACGCAGCACGAGATCGACCTGTCGCTGCAGATCGTCCATGAGGCGACGACGCGGGTCCACCTAGCCTGCAACCGGCTGGACGTAACGCCGGAAGATCGGGTGGTGCCGGTGCTGGAAGGCTTCCTGTATATGCGGGCCGTCTGGCGCGGCGACACGCCGATAGTCAGGATGCGCGTACCATCGTCGCAGGCCGAGCGCTCGATGGTGATGCGCAGCATCGTGGTGATGTGCGACGGCAACTACACGCGGGTCACGCCACTGCACTTGGAACCGCACGAGGAGGTAACGGACTACTACTTCAGTGCGACGCACCTGCTGACTGGCGAGTCGTTCTGGTTCGGCATCCCGTTCTTTGCAGACCTCCGCTTCGAGGCCGAGCTCACGCTGATCCAGGCCGGTTTGTCAGGCGTCCAGGCGCTATCAGGGCTGGAAAACGGTGCCCAGGCTCGCTGATCTTCGTCATGTCGACTACCGGCCACAGGATGGAACACGCGACCAATCGTTCGCATCAGCCATCGCAGCGGCTCCGCAAACTGCGGAACACAATCCAGCGGCGCCGCAACGGCACCGGTTCCCGTGAACCGAAGCGGAGTAGCCTGCCGGACGTGAGCCTCGGGAGCGCTCTGATCACCGGCACGGCGTATTCTCGAACGGTTTCGAACCTCAGCTGCCTTGTCAAGTTTCCGACAACATGCGGCGATAGGGTGCCGCTGCGGCTCACAGCGACCGTAGCACGGCCTCATACTCCGCCGGCACGCCGCAGAAGGTGATCACCTGCTCCGGCACCACGTCATAGTGGATGCGTCGCCCGGTTCGGATCAGGTGGTTGTAGAGCGGCGCCACGTAGAGCTCCGACAGGGTCGGGTTCCTGCGCTCCTGTGCCAGCGCCGACCGGAAGTCGCCGGCCCGCGCGAAGTGGTAGAGCCCGTCGCAGCACAGGTCGGAGATCGGCTGCTTTTCCGTGGTGCGCGCCACCAGCGGCTCCCCGCCGGCCTCGGCCTCTCCCGCCGGCCCGACATAGGACCAGTTGGCGCCCTCGCCGCGGAACACCTCGAGGTAGCCGTCGGAGGATCCGAACCAGGCCGCCTCGGGAAACGCGTAGCGGGCGCGGAAGGTGTCGATGTTGAAGATCGTCACCGGCTCGCCGTCGCCGACCGCCGCCTGCCCCAGACCGAGTTCCACCGTCTCGGCCTGGCCGGCGGTTTCCTGCTCCAGCATCGCGATCCGCGCATCGGCGATGCCGAGCCGGGCGCACTCGCGTCGCAGGAACGCCTCGGTGCCGGCGACGTGGCGTCCGATGAACAGGAACGGCGTATCCGCGAACAGGCTCTCGAAGCTGCCCACCGCGTGCGCGAACACGGTGGTGTCGCCCACCGGCAGCATGTATTTCGGCAGCGCGTAGCCGGCCAGGGTGAAGCGGCGCGACAGGCCGGCCATCGGGATCACGATCATCGGGAACCTCAGAGCCTGGAATACAGCCGCAGCGCGTTGGCGATGAACGCCGCCTGCCGGTCCGGCCGGTCGGCATGCAGCGGCAGCATCGACAGGAACAGCCCCACCGTGATCGCCCGCACGTCGCGGCCGCCGGCCTGCAGCCCGTCCACCTCGAACTCCGACAGCGCGTCCTGCAGCCAGCCATGGTGCGCGCTGGTCTCGAACCGGATCGAGAAGGCGTGCGGATCCGGCCGCTCCAGCGTGTAGCGGCCGGCGACGATGTGATCGTAATGGCCGTGGATCGAATGCGACAGCTTGGCCAGGTCGTAGCGGGTGTCGCCGAAGATCGAGCGCTGGCCGGCCTCGGCGTAGCCGCGCGGATCGATCACGCTGATCCGCGCCGCGCGCGAGTTGTACAGGATGTTGCTGAAGCAGAAATCGCCGTGCATCACGTTGTCCGGCCGGCCGGAGCGCAGGTCGATCAGCTGCACCACCTCGTCGGCGATCCGCCGCAGCGAGGGAAGCGGCCGGCCGTCCAGCCGGGTCGGATGGTCGATGTCGTAGCCCGTCTCCTCGGCATAGCGCTCGAGCCGGGCCCCGGTCTTCGCCACCGCCAGCTCGGTCAGGATCGCGTCGCCCGAGCCCTGGCCCTTGCACGTCGTGCAGGCCTGCAGGAAGTCGTGGCAGGAGCGCAGGATGTTGCTCCAGGTGTTGCGGCCGATCGAGGAGAACACGAACAGCTCCGACAGCGTCGGCGCGTACTGGTATTCCGTGCTGTAGAACGCCAGGCCGGACGACTCGCCCGCCTCCAGCAGGCGCGCGCTGAACGGCCGCACCGGCGCCGGGATGGAGCCGAACCAGTTGGCTTCCGCCTGCATCTTCGCGGCATCGGCGCTCGACTTGCGCACGGACACGGCATCGATGTGCAGCGTGTTGAACGAGCGCGCGGTGGTGATGGAGCGGCGCGAGCGGAAATAGGTCTGGATGTGGCCGAAATCGTACCACGTCGCCACCGCCACCGCGCGAAGCGGCCGCTCGCTGCTGTACAGGCTGAGCCCCTCGACGAAGTCGCCGCGCGCCCGGGTGATCGCGCGCACCAGCGCGCGGCTGCTGCTGAACGAGAAATACCCGCACGCCACCGGACCGCCGCGATCCTGGCCGCTGCCGGCGCCGATGTTCTCGAACCGGGTCACGTAGCCGTCCGCCACGGTGACCGCCGCCCAGGAATAATCGTCGCCCTCCGCGTGCACGGCGATCAGGTCGCCGCCCTCCGACGGCAGGTCCTCGATCAGGGTGTCGCCATGCAGCAGCTGCACCGGACCGGCCGGAAGGTCGATGAAGTTGATGGCGTACACGACGGACTCGCCGAGCCGCAGCCCTTCGGGCACGCGCAGCAGGGACACGTTGAGCTCCTCCAGCCGCCGCAGGTCGTAGGCCTGCGGCATGAAGCGCTCGGGGATGGTCAGGTAGATCGGCAGGTCGGTGCCCAGACGGGCGACCTGCGCCTCGTAGAGCCGCGCGACGCCGACCGGCAGGAACGCCGGCGGCACCTCGCCGAACTCCGCCGACAGCTCCTGCCCGGGATACGCGGCCGAGGTGATGAGGCGATACCCGGCCACGGCTCAGCCCTGCGGCCGGATCAGGGTCTCGATCTGCTCGCGCGACATCGACACGAACTCGGACGGACGCACCGCGCGGTCGTCGACGTAGAAGCCGTCGAGCCCGCACCACGGCTTGCCGACATAGATCTCGTCATACGGCACGTCGTGGCGCTGCAGCCAGGCGATGATCACCGGCAGCGTGTTGGCGTTGATCTTGCCGACCGAGCCGGCATAGGTGCGCATGTTGCGCGCGGTCTGGATGATGATCTCGTAGCCGTCCGCCTTGTACTCGCGCAGCCGTGCCACCAGCGGCAGGTTCGGCTCCTTGTCGGGATAGGAGCGGGACGCGTCAGACACGGTCAGCGTGTCGTCGAGATCGACCACCAGACGTTTCACGAGCTTGTCTCATCCTTGTGCACGATGCCGACCCTGCTGCAACCGGAGGTTACGCTATCACCGCCGGCGCAACGACGGCAATCGGTTGGCGGCGCCGGCTCAAGGCTTGGCGGTGCGCTTTTCCGGCACCGAATCGTTGGCCGCCGCCGGCACGTCGCTCACCACCGAGCTGATGGTGTCGCGCAGCACCAGCACCCGGACCCCGGCGGCGATCTCGACCTCGATCTCCGACGCGCCCTCCTTGACCTTCTGCACCACGCCGATGATCCCGCCCGCCGTCACCACCCGGTCGCCGCGCCGCAGCGCCGCCAGCGTCGCCTTGAGCTGCTTCTGCCGCTGCTGCTGCGGCCGCATCAGCAGGAAGTAGAACACCCCGAACACCAGCACGATCGGCAGGATGCTGGCGAACTGCCCGAGGCTGCCGAGCGGTCCGGCGTTCTGCGCCGCACCCTGGGCCGCATCCTGGGCATAGGCGGAAGAGATCAGGAGGTTCATGGCTCGGGCACCCGCAGCGGGACGTGCCGCTTGCCGCCCCGTGCTGCGGACCATAGGTTTCGCAGCCCGTTCACACAAGGAAACCCCCCTCGCCCATGGATCCGGCATCGCCGCCCGCCCTGGTGCCCGCCCTGCTGCGGAACGCCGCCGCCCTGGCGCGCCTGTCGCCGCCGGCGCCGGCGGCGCTCGACACCGCGGCCGCGGACGCCTTCGTCTGGGTGCCGGGAACCGGCCGGCTCGACCCGGTGCACGAGGTCGCGGCGGTGCCGCTGCGCCTGCTCGCCGGCATCGACCGGCAGCGCCGGCTGCTGCTCGACAACACCGCCCGCTTCGCCGCCGGCCATCCCGCCAACAACGCCATGCTCTGGGGGGCGCGCGGCACCGGCAAGTCGTCGCTGGTCAAGGCGGTGCACGCCGAGCTGCTCGCCGGCCTGGACGCCGACGCCGCGCCGGGACGCCGGCTGGCGCTGGTCGAGATCGGCCGCGACGACCTCCACTCGCTGCCGGCCCTGCTCGACCTGCTGCGCCGCGAACCGCGCCGGTTCCTGCTGTTCTGCGACGACCTGTCGTTCGAGCGGCAGGACGCCGACTACAAGGCCCTGAAGTCGGTGCTGGATGGCGGCCTGCGCGGCCGTCCGGCCAACGCGCTGTTCTACGCCACCAGCAACCGGCGCCACCTGATGCCGCGCGACATGATCGAGAACGAGCAGTCCACCGCCATCACCCCGGCGGAAGCGGTCGAGGAGAAGATCTCGCTGTCCGACCGCTTCGGCCTGTGGATCGGCTTCCACGGCATCGACCAGCCGACCTTCCTGGCGATGGTCGAGGCCTATGCCGCCGACCGCGCGCTGGTCATCGCGCCAGAGCGGCTGCGCGCCGAGGCGATCGAATGGTCGGCGACGCGCGGCGCCCGCTCCGGCCGCGTCGCCTGGCAGTTCGTCGAGGACCTCACCGGCCGGCTGCGCATGGCGTGAGCCGCGGCGGCAGGCCTCGCAGTCAGCCGCCCCGGCGGTCGAGCGCGTCCAGGATCGCCGACGCCGTGCAGTGCCAGGTGATCGGCCGGAAGCCCCGCCGCACCTCCTCCTGCCACGCCGCCAGCCCGGGCCGGTCCTCGATCACCTGCCGGATCACCCGGGTGGCGTCGTTGACGTCGAACGGGTCGAAGTAGCGCGCGAGCCGCCCGCCCGCCTCCGGCAGCGCGGTGGCGTTCGACGCCACGCACGGCTTGCCCATTGCCAGGCTTTCGCTCACCGGCAGCCCCCAGCCCTCGTAGAAGGACGGGAACACGGTGAACAGGCAGCCGGCATACACCGCGCGCAGCTCGCGGTCGTCCAGCCCTTCCACCACGTGCAGCCGCCCGTCGAGGTTCCGGCTGTTCTCGATCTGGCTCATCAGGTCGCTGACCATCCAGCCGACCTTGCCCGCGAACACCAAGTCCGGCACCCGCTCCGGCGCCATCTCCTCCAGCAGCCGGCGCCACACCCGGAACAACAGCAGGTGGTTCTTGCGCGCCTCCACCGTGGACACGAACAGCACGTAGGGCCGCCCGTCCAGCACCGCCTCCAGCACCGCCGGCAGCGGGCCGGCCGGCTCGCCCAGCTGGTCGGCCACGTCGCCGAACCCGGTGCCGATCGGCACCGGCCGCACCGGCCGCCGCAGCGACACGTTGTCGCGCGCGCACCACGACGACAGGTCGTCGGCGGTCGCCTGCGAGTTCGCGAACACGGTGTCCGCCAGCGGCAGCACCGCGGTGTACCAGTCGCGATACACCCGCGCCGTGCCGCGATCGACCCATTCCGGCCGCCTGACCGGGATCACGTCGTGCAGCAGCACCGCCAGGCGCAGGCCCAGCCGGCCGCGTGCATGCGCCGCCAGCTCGGCGTAGTCGAGCTCGAACCAGGGCGAGCCCAGCACCGCCAGCACGTCGCCGCGACGGGCGATGTCGGCCAGCCGGCGCGGCGGCGCTTCCGCCGCCTGCTCGCTCGGCGCCGGCCTGGACAGCACCGTCCGCACCGAGGGCAGCCGCGCCGCCCGCCGGCCGCCCTCGCGCATCCCGGCCAGCGCCACCTCCCCGGCCGCCCCGGCCAGCGCCGCCACCGCCTGCGCCTGCAGC
>CAXUEL010000055.1:0-16622 GCA_964249915.1 uncultured Acetobacteraceae bacterium
ACCGCGATCCCGCGGCGGCCGCCCCGCCGGACAGCAGGCGCGGCCACAGCGCGGCCCATCGCCGGGGCGCCATCCGGCGGCGCACGCGCAGCAGCCTCGACCAGACCAGCCAGCTGATGTCGGCCGAGGACAGGCGCATCAGCGTGAACAGGTCGTGTCGCGTCCAGGGCTCGGGCCGGATGCCCAGGATCGCGCAGTCCCGCGGCAGCGCCGTCGCATGCGCCAGGTGGTGGTTGAGGCCGGCCAGGAAGGCGTCGGCCCAGGCCAGCGTTTCCGCCGGCAGCATGGCGATGATGGCGGGCACCGCGCGGTGGAGCTCCATCAGCCGGAGCGAGCGGTCGATCTCGATGCCGAGCGGGCCGATCATCTCGGCCACCCGCCCCTGGGCGACGCGGCGCATGGTCTCGATCTGGCCGAGGCGGAGATGCGCGTGCACGACGCCGAGCGCCACCGCCAGGTCGTGGTCGCTGGCCGCCTCGATGAACGGCACCTGGTGGCGGTTCCAGCGGATCGTCACCAGCGCTCCGATCGGCAGGCGGCGGGTGGGCAGCATGGCCAGCCGCTGCACGGTGGACACCGGCGGCGGCGGCGGGCGCAGCAGGTCGCGGAGCACCAGGCCGGCCAGCACCGCCAGCCCGTGCGGCACATCGTGCCAGCGTCCGCCGGTCGTCGGCGCCCGGCCGGAGCTCATTCCCCGGCGGCGGCCACGGCCGGGGCGAGATGGCTCCGCAGCACCGCGCCCACCTGCCCGATGGCCTCCGGCGACAGGATCTCCTGGTGGTGGCAGTCGACCTCGTAGACGGCCAGCTTGCGCACGAGGTCCTGCCAGACCGAGGGCGTGTAGTCGATCACGGCGTCGAGGTCGGTCGTCCGGCGCGCCGAGGCCGACAGGAAGACGGCATCCACGTCGACCGGCTCCGGCCTGAAGCGACGGGCCAGGGCGAGGTTGTTGCGCATGACGCCCTCCAGCCGTGCGGTGATCCCCTTCTCCTTCCGGATGACCGACTGCACCAGGGGCTGCGACAGCGGCCGGTAGTTGCTCCACAGGAAGCCGGTGAGCTCCGTGAGCGTGCTGGGCGGCGCGCCTGCCGGGACGTCCCCGGCATGGTCGAGGCCCAGGAAGTCGAGCGCCAGCCTCACCTCCGCCGCCTCGTCGACCGTGTCGACCTCACGCTTCGGCCTGAACGGATAGCTGTCGAGAAGCGCCAGCAAGGCGACGTCCTCTCCCGCCTGCCGCAGCTGCGCCGCCATCGCGTGGACGACCAAGCCGCCCAGGGACCAGCCGAGGAGGTGGTAGGGTCCGCTCGGCTGCAGCTGCCGGACCTCGACCAGGTAGTGCGCCGCCATCTCCTCGATGCTTTGCGGATGGTCGATCATCGGGCTCTGGTGCCGCAGGCCCTTGGCCTGCAGCGCGTAGAGCGGGCGTCCCTCGTCGACATGCGGCATGAGGGCGGCATAGGACCAGCCGAGGCCGGTGATCGGATGGATGCAGAACAGCGGCGGCTTCTCGCCCTGCCGCTGCAGCGGCAGCAGCATCTCCAGGGAGTGTCCGTCCGCGCCCTGCTCGAGCAGGCGGGCGAGCTCGGCCAGGGTCGAGCTCCGGAACAGGCTGTCGAGCGGGACCTCCTGCGAGAACGCCAGCGAGATCTCGATCAACATCTGTGCGCCGCTCAGCGAGTCCCCGCCGACGCTGAAGAAGTTGTCGTGCACGCCGATGTTGCGGCGACCGAGCACCTTTTCCCAGATCGCCACGAGCTGCTGCTCGGTGCGGGTGGCCGCCTGCTCCGGGTGCGGCGCGTCCGCCGCGGGCCAGGAGGGCGCAGGCAGCGCGTTGCGATCCGTCTTGCCGCTGGAGGTCAGCGGCATCGCGTCGAGCGGCGTGAGCAGGGACGGGAGCATGTAGGCCGGCAGGCGCGACGCGAGGTGGCGCCGCAGGCTCGCCTCGTCCGGCGCCTCGTGACCGGATGCAGGCACCACGTAGGCGACCAGGACGGGCTCGCCGCGCTGGTCCGGCCGCACCGCCGCCACCGCGTCCGCCACCTCCTGGTGGCTGATCAGCGCCGCCTCGATCTCGCCGAGCTCGATTCGGTAGCCGTGCAGCTTGATCTGGTCGTCCCGGCGGCCGACGTATTCCAGCACCCCGTCCGGACGCCAGCGCGCCAGGTCGCCGGTGCGATACAGCGTGGCGGGCGCATCGACGAACGGGTCGGGAAGGAAGCTCTGTGCCGTCAGGGCGCTGCGGTTCAGGTAGCCGATCGCCACGCCTGTGCCGCCGACGTGGAGCATGCCGACGACGCCTTCGGGCACCGGCTCCATTCGCTGGTCCAGCACGTAGGCGCGGGTGTTGCGGATCGGCCGGCCGATCGGCGGCGGGTCGACCTCGTCCGGCGACAGGTGCATGGCGGTCGACCAGATCGTCGTTTCCGTCGGGCCGTACAGGTTGGTGACGCGCCGGCAGCGGTCGAGCATCCGCCTGGCCAGCTCCGCGGTCAGGCTTTCGCCGCCGACCAGGGCGTGGACATGGTCCAGCCGGGCGGCGGGATCGGCCAGCAGCAGACGCCAGAAGGTGGGCGTGGCCTGCAGCAGGGTGATGCGGTGCGAGCGCACGAGCCGTGCCAGCACCAGCGGGTCGCGCACCGCGAGCTCGGAGGCGATCACCAGCCGCACCCCTGTCACCAGGGGCAGGAACATCTCCATCGCCGCGATGTCGAAGGTGATCGTCGTCACCGACAGCAGGCGGTCATCCGCCCCTGGTCGCAGGAGCTCGATCATCCCCAGCAGGAAGTTGGCCAGGCTCGCACGCAAGATCGCGACGCCCTTCGGCCGGCCGGTCGAGCCCGATGTGTAGATGACGTAGGCGGTTGAGGCCGGATCGACCGATGGCTCCAGGTCCTCCTCCTCCGGCGCCTCGTCCGCGGTGAACGCGTCCAGGAGCAGGCAACGGCAACCGGGCCGGTCGAAGCGGTCGGCGTGCCGCCGCAGCGTCACCACGGCGGCCGGCTTCGCATCGGCCAGGATCATCTCCAGCCGGTCGGACGGCCCCTCGGGATCCAGCGGCAGGTAGGCGGCACCGGAGCGCAGGATTGCCAGGAGCACCTCCGGCAGCCGCTCCGACCGCGGCAGGGCGAGGGCGACCAGGTCGCCCTTGCCGATCGCCTGGCCGGCGAGATGCCGTGCCAGCGCGCCGCTGCGCCGGTCCAGCTCGTGAAAGGTGAGGGCGACGTCCCCGAACAGGACCGCCGGCGCGTCCGGCGTCGCCGCGGCCTGCCTGCGGAAGGAGGCGACGAGGTCCGGGTCCGGTTCCCCGGCGGCGGCGGGCGTGGTGTCGTTCCAGCGACGGAGGATCCGGACGCGGTCCGCGTCGTCGAGCAGGGGAAGGTCGTCGATCCGGCGCTGCGGATCGGCCGACACGGCCTCGAACAGCCGGCGGAGGCGTTGCTTGTGCAGGTCGAGCTCGTCCTGCCGGTAGAGCCCCGGGTTCGCGTCGAGGTCGACGCGCAGGCCGCCGCCGTCCATCCGGTCGTAGACGAAGACCGTGAGGTCCTCCATCTGGCCGTTGGACAGGTTGTCGGGGACGGCCCTCACCCCGGCAAAGGTCAGGCTGTAGTCGAACGGCTCGATGTTGATGCCGAGGCGGGCGATCTGCTGGCCCTGTCGCAACAGGCCGAGATCGCGACGCAGGTCCTCGTACCGGTACTGCTGGTGGCGCAGCGCTTCGCGGACGGTCCGGGCGGTCTGCGCGAACAGGGTCGCCATCGTCGCCTCGGGATCGAACCGCAGCCGGATCGGCACCGCGTTGGCCACCATGCCGGGACAGCGGCGCATCGTCGCGCCGATCCGGGCGGTGACCGGCATTCCGAACACGAGGTCCCGGACGTCGGCCATGCGGGCGTAATAGGTGGCGATGATGGCGACCAGGGCTTGCGGCAGGGTGACCGGGCTGCCGGCGAGCTGTTCGCGCAGACGCGAAACGAGCGTGTGCGGCAGGATCGCGGTGGACCGGAGCAGGCCGCCCTCGCTCCTGCGGTCCGGACGGGCCAGGGTCACCGGCTCGCCGAGACCAGCCAGCCGACCCTGCCAATAGTCGCGATCCTTCGCCGCGCGTGGCGAGTCCCTGTAGGCCTTCTCCGCCTCGATCAGCGTCGCAAGCGGCTGCCAGTCCGCCGGGGACGGGCTGCGGTTCTCCAGCAACGCGGTGTAGAGCTCCGCGACCCGCTGCACCACCAGCCCGCCGCTGAAGCCGTCAAGCATGATGTGGTGGGCGCGGTGGTACCAGATCCAGCACTGGTCGGACAGCTTCAGGATGGCGCTGACCCAGAGCGGGCCGACGACGGGATCGAGCGGCGCGGACAGCTCGGCGATCATGATGCGACGGGCGGCGCCGCGGGGATCGCTTTCGACCGACAGGTCGTGCCGCGCGATCGGGTCGCCGTAGCTCGACATGACCAGCTGGCGCGGCAGGCCAGCATCGCGGAGGATGCGGACCCGGATGGTCTCCATTTCCTGCGTGACGAGCTGCAGGGCCCGCTCCAGGAGGTCGGCATCGATGGATCCGTTCAGCTCGATCGCCTCGGCGATGTTGAAGATCGCTCCGGCCGGGGCGAGCTGCTGGCCGACCCACATGCCGCGCTGTGCGGTGGAAAGCGGAAGCGGCATGCGGCTATCCATGGCCGGCCTCCCGCAGCAACGGTGCTTCCGACGGCAGGCCAGGCAGTGCCCCTGCCAGCATCCTCTCGGGGACGACGCGAGAGGTCGCCGGCGGCAGCAGGGCCCAGTCCCGGAGCTGCGTGATCGCCGCCTGCACGCCGTCCTCCGCCCGCAGGCGCGCGCCGAGCTCGGCGGCACGGGACGCCATCTCTGCCCCGCTCGCCGCCTCGATGGCGGCCGCGAGCTGCGGCGGCCGCAGGATGCGCCGGTCCAGCGCTGCGGTGGCGACGCCAAGGCGGTTCATCTGCCATGCCCAGAAGAACTGGTCGCCGACGAACGGGATCGGCACGCTGGGAGTCCCTGCGCGCATCGCCGCCGCCGAGGTGCCCGCGCCGCAATGGTGGACGGCAAGTGCCACCCGGGAGAACAGCCACTCATGCGGGACGCTCGGCACGATGCAGACGTCGTCGCGCGAGGCGAGCCCGGCGGCCAGGTCGGTCCATCCGCTGCCGATGACGGCGCGTCGCCCGACCTGCCGCAACGCGGCCAGGATCAAGGCGAGCAGCTGCCCGGACCGACCGGTCATCATGCTGCCGAACCCGACATAGATCGGTCGCGGCCCCCGATCGAGGAACCGTGAAAGCCCGGGTGGCGGCTCATAGGCCTGGGACCGGGCGAGGACGAAGTAACCCGGCAGGGCGATCCGCGCCGGCCATTCCGGCTGCCGCGGCACCACGTGCTGGCTGAAGGCGTAGAGGATCCTGCCTCCGGCCGCCAACGGCAGCGACCACGGGCCGCGCCAGGGATAGCGTGGCAAGCCAAGGTCACGACGGACGCCGTTCACCATGCGCTGCAGGAAGCGCCAGATCAGGAGGCGGGTGACGCGGTGGACCAGGAGGTTCAGCGGACCTGGCAGCGTGACGCGCGGCACCCGGAACAACGTGACCGGCAGGCTCCGGCTTGGATCGAACGGCTGCAGCTGCGACCTGACGAACGGAATGCCAAGCCGCTCCGCTGCGCTTGCGGCCAACAGCGACACGTTGCCGCTGCCGATGACGAGGTCGGCAGAGGATGCCGCCGCAACGGCTTCCGCAGCCCAGCTGTCGGCCATGCGACTCATTTCACGCCGCAGAACACCCGCGACGACGCGCTGTCGTGGCTGATCCAGGACTTCAGGATGCCTGCGCATCATCTCCTGGAAGTCCGCCGTCAAGGGTGCGAAAGTCAGCTGCTCTGCCTGAACAAGAGACTGAAACTCACGGCTGGTCGCGAGTGTAACGTCATGGCCGGCTTCATGAAGTCCCTTGCCGAGAGCGACATAGGGCCGTGCATCCCCTTCGGTGCCGACTGTAAAGACGACAATGCGCGCCACACCGCCTCCTTCCATGCCCCGGCAGGACAACGTTGTTCCAGGCCGATTGAAATCGGCAACATGTCACACCTCACGCGAAGAACGAAAGGAAATAGAGGGCTGCTAGCACCGTTCTTTCCAGTTGTTATGCGGCTGGACCATGACCCCTTATTAGGTCGGCTTCAGACTGAGCCAGCCGAGGATGTCTCGTCGACACGATCTTGAGCCAACTCGGGCTGTCTGCTTCAGACTCGTATGCAACGCTCCGGCCGCACCGGCAAAACGCCCTCATCAACCCGACCGCGACTGCCGTGCTGTAGGAGTTCAAATCGATGCCTGCGTCTCAGCGACCAGGATCTCGGCCTTCAAAGTCCTGACCGCCAAGACCGCCACAACTCGCCTATGCCTTTAAAGAAGGTCACCCGCGGACTTCCCGGGGTTTACCAAGAAGACGAGCCGTATCGGGAGTATCCCTTACTTGGTGACGCACCATGAGCAACAAGATCTAGTTCCAGCATCCTCCAAAGCTCGGCAATCGTCCAAGCAGACCCATCGTTCATTGACATGGTCAAATGATGCGGCCACCGCGGTGGAGGCTGTCCGGCACCCGGCTCTGGGCGCCACGGTTCCACCTGCTTGGTAGAAGGTCCAGCATTCTGGTCATTATCCTGAACAGCAGGACGACGCTCTGAAGCAATCATCGCCAGCCCTTCTCGATCACGCGGCACAAGCTTTACAACTCCAGGTAGTCCACCACTGTCGGCATGCCGTGATAAGTCACGTAGTGTGTCACAGCAACCTTTGGACAGCTTGCCAGCGCGTGCCCGTTGCCGCTCTCCATCCGACAGGCTGGAGGTTCATTGCGGCTCCGGAAAACGATTACGTTAATTAAGTGTTAATCGGTTTTTCACTGTCAATCGCCGGAAGATAGTATGCTGTGATGCCGTCCGATTAGTGGTTGCACACGCGAAGCGCTTCTGAATATGTTTTGTCGTGCTAGGATTGTAACGGTGTAAGCGGCCACCATCCAGGATCTTCTCCTGGGTGGCTCGCCCGACGTCTCTTATGCAGATGAGGTCGAGCTTGCAAAAGCCTGTCAGCGACGTTGTCATACTCGACCAGGGCGCCTTCAAAGGACGTGGCGTTGGTAGTGACCAACATCATTGCTTAAAGAAGCCGCCCAACTGGAACGAGCAGCACGACGTAGGCTATCTGTGGCAGCAGGAGCCGGCGACAGAACCTCGTCAGGCCTCAGATCTGGGAGGACAGATCGATACGATCCGAAGCGAGGGAGATGATCTGCTGATACGCGGATGGCTTTGGGACGCCAGCCAGCCCGATCGCCATCTGACTCTACAGATTTCTGTGCTGCCTTGCGAAGCTCCGGGACAAGGCAACGGCACACCATCGGCATGCACAGCGGAGGTGGTTGCAAACATCTACCGAGAGGACCTGGCAACCCGCGGCCTGGGTGATGGAGATCACGCGTTCGAGCATCGCCTCGTTGGAGCGGCTGACGTCGCGCCGGGACTGGTGCATCTCTACTGCAACGAGACTGGACAAGAATTCACCTGCACGACGTCCACTGAGGTTGCGGTAGACCTGAAGCGCTGGCCACCGGTGACGCGTCGGGGCGACGGTCACCTCTGCGGCGTCAGCTTCGATTCCGGAGTGCTCCGCGGCTGGGTCGAGCACGTGTCCGACGGCTCCGGCGATGGGGCTGGCGAAACGGGGAGCCGGACCCTTACGATCCTGATGGACGGCATGATCGTCTGGACTGGCTTGGCGCAGCGAAGAGAAACGGTTGTACGACAGGGAGTACCATGTGAAGTAAGAAACGGCTTCCTGCTCACCCTGCCGGAGCCGGCTGACACCACAACCACCATACAGGTTGAACTTGTCAACGACCACGGCCGGCATCTGGCAGGCAGCCCGATGACGCTTCCGTATGGCGACCAATACTCCGGCCATGTTGATGTCGTGAAAATCTCAGGTGGAATGCTGGAAGCCTCGGGATGGTGCGGCAACCGTCGCAGCCCGACCACGCCGGTGATGATCGGCGCCTTCTACGACGGCGTGAAGATTGCCGAAACCGAGGCCCTGCTTCCGAGACCCGACCTGCAGTCCCACGGCTTTGATCCATCCATCAACGGCTTCAACCTGCGTTGCGACCTGCCTGACGGCTTCCACGTCAGCCGGCTGGCCATCCGTCCGGAACGATCCGGATGGCCTCTGGCCATCAACGCCGTGCAACATGGCGAGGAGGACCCCCCGGTCGAGGTGGAGCAATACAGCTTTGGCGACCCGGGGGACGAGATCAGCGGATCAGTCGACATCATCACCGACCGCCTGCTGAGGGGTTGGGCACGCAACAAGACGAGCGTCGGATCGACCGTCGTGCTTGATCTTTTTGTCAACGGGATCCTCTACGCAACCACGACGGCTCGCCGGTTCCGCGGCGACCTGAAGAAGCATTTCGGCGACCATGGCTGTCACGAGTTCCTGTTCGAATTGACCCAGGCCGTGGCGCTGGACGCTCCCTGCAAACTCGAGGTCTTGCCGCGGCAGGGCAGGAGCGCGATCAACAACAAGATCCCCATGCTTCAGCGTCCCGTTCCGGCAAAGAAGATAATCGCGCCGCGAGACAGCGACTACCTCAAGCGCTATCGCCAGCCGCTCCGGTCCCTCGAGGCTCCGCTTCCATCCATCAGCCTGATCGTGATCAACCGGAACGGGCGGAGCTTGCTGGAGTCCTTCTTCTCGTCGTTCAACCGCTTCAACACCTACGATCGATACGAGATCGTCGTGGTAGACCACAACTCGACGGATGACAGCGAGGAGCTCGTCGAGCACTGGAAGGAGGTGCTCACCATCCGGTGGATGAAGCGCCCGGGGAACTATTCCTTCTCGAACTCCAACAACGTGGCTGCAGCGTCCTGTGCAACCGATCTCCTCCTCTTCGTCAACAACGACGTGACGTTCACGATGGACACCCTCAGTCGAGTGGCTGTCTACATGGCCGATCCCATGATCGGCTGCCTTGGGATCCGGTTGCTGGACGACAGTCCTCTCAAGCGTCCGGACCGCCAGTCGGCAGTGCAGCATCTTGGCATCCACTTCGATCCGTCCAGGCACGCAGCCGACGCCTTCGAGAGCCGTTATGCGGGAGCCTGGGAGCCGGTTGCGAACGAGCTCGTTGAAGTCCCGGCGGTGACCGGCGCCTACATGGTCTGCAGGCGCCACGAGTTCGGCGACCTTGGCGGTTTCGACGAGGCCTACTTCTATGGCCATGAGGACGTCGACCTCGCGCTGAAGTACCAGCTGGTCGGCCGCCGCATCGTGTGCGCCAACGACGTCTCGGCCCTTCACATGCGGGCCTACAGCCGCGACAGGATGACCAGCAGCCAGAACGCGGCTCGCCAACGCAATCGGGAGGTGCTGGAACAGCGGTTCGGCCTGTGGATGCGCCAGCGGACCGCGAACGACAGGTTCTCTCGCCCTGCCTTCTGGAGCAGCACGCCGATCCGCGTAGCCTTGATCGTAACCGAAGCGACCGACGTCACGCTGGCTGGCGACTACTTCACGGCCCTGGAGTTTGCGGCACAACTCTCGGCACAATTTCCCTGCGAATGCAGCTTCCTCGAGACCATCGCCGGCAACCAGTTCGATTTGGCGGGCTACGACGTTGTCATTGCCATGCGTGACGACTACAACCCGGCGCAGATCAAGAATGCCTCCTCGCATCTCATAAGGATCGCCTGGGTTCGCAACTGGTTCGAGCGGTTCGGCAACCGGCCGTCGGCCTTGTTGTTCGATCGTGTCTGGGCATCCTCGAACGACGCGGTCACCTACCTGTCCAGCCGCCTGGACAAACCCGTGCAGCTGATGCCGATCGCGACGAACCATTACCGGTTCGAATCCGGCCAGCCGGACCCTCAACTCCGGTCTGACTACTGTTTTACCGGCTCCTACTGGGGCATCCACCGCGAAATCATCCAGATGCTGCAGCCAGGCGGCCTGCCGTTCGATTGCGCCATCTATGGCTCCGGTTGGGAGAACGTCCCGCATCTGGCTCCCTACTGCCGCGGCTCGCTCCCTTACCGGCGCATGCCGGAGGTTTATGCGAGCACGCGATTGGTGATCGACGACGCGAACCACGTGACGAAGAGCTGGGGTTCGGTGAACAGCCGGGTCTTCGACGCGATCGCCGCTGGGGCGCTTGTCATCACCAACGGGCTGAAGGGCTCCTGCGACACGTTCGGCGGCGCGCTGCCGACCTACGACACGGTGCAAAGCCTGGAAGCCCTGCTCTGGAAGTACCTCAACGACGAGGAGGCGAGACGGGACAAGGTGCAAGAGCTGCAGAAGATCGTGCGGGAGCAGCATACGTATCGACACCGGGCCCGGACCGCCTGGGCCGACTTCAAGCACGTCTCGCGAAGCCAGAGCAGGATCGCCATCAAGATCGGCGCTCCGACCGACAAGGGCAAGGAGGAGTGGGGAGACTGGCACTTCGCGTTGAGCATGAAGCGCGAGTTCGACCGCCTTGGTCACACGACGCGTATCGACTGCTTGGACGCCTGGGAAACGGCGGTCGGGGCTGGCGACGACCTCGTCATCATTCTGCGAGGCCTGAGTCACTATCGGCCCAAGCCCGGGCAGATCAACGTCATGTGGTGCATCAGCCACCCGAACCGGATCAGCGTGGCCGAGTATGAGAGCTACGACCACGTGTTCGTCGCTTCCGAACCCTTCGCCGAGAAGCTGCAATCGATGGTCCAGGTCCCGGTCTCGGTTCTCCTGCAGTGCACGGACCCGCGACTGTTCAACCCGTTCGTTCCGAGACTGCAGCCGGCGCCAGGCGTCCTGTTCGTCGGCAACTCGCGCAACGAGTATAGGCGGATAGTGCGCGACGCCTTGGCTGAACGTCTCCCTCTCGCGATCTACGGCTCCCGCTGGGAAGGCTTCGTGCCGGAACACGTGGTCCACGGATCCTATATCGACAACGCAAAGCTCGGCTCCTACTACGCGAGCGCCGCGGTGCTTCTGAACGACCACTGGGCGAGCATGGCCGCAACCGGGTTCATCTCGAACCGGCTTTTCGACGCCCTGGCCTGTGGCGCGCGGATAATCTCCGACGACGTGCCGGGACTGCAGGCGCTGTTCGGCCCACTGGTGCGCATCTATCACCAGGCCTCCGACCTTCCGCGCCTGGTGTCGGAGATGGCGGCGACCGCCGAGGAAGAGGAGACGGCTCGTCACGATCTGGCAGACGAGGTGATCCGTCATCACTCCTTCGAGGTTCGCGTCCGGGAGATCATCGCCGTGACGGACGCGATCCGCATCCGGAAGCTGGACGACTGCCGGGAGTTCACGCCTCTGGACGCTCAAGCGTAGACGTGGTGGGATCTTGAGCAACCGCACGACGCTCTGCGCCATTGTCAAGAACGAGAAGAGCTATCTTCTCGAATGGATCGCCTATCACCGGCTACTGGGGTTCGATCAACTCGTCATCTATAGCAACGACTGCACTGACGGGTCAGACGAGTTGCTCGACGCGCTGGCAAGAGCGAAGGTCATCGATCACCGGCTCTGGCCAAGCGTCGAGGGGCAGGCGCCCCAGCGCGCAGCCTACAACGACGCGGTTCGCCGGTGCGGAACTCCCTGGATCTGCTTCCTGGATGCCGATGAGTTCCTGGTGCTGAAGGATGACCTCAAGATACAGGACTTCCTCCAACGCTTCCCGTCGCAGGTTTCAGCCGTTGCCTTCAACTGGAGGGTTTTCGGCTCGGCTGGACACGTGACGCGCGAGGGCGGCCTGGTCATCGAGCGCTTCACCCGAGCTGCACCCAGGCGCAACCATATCAACCAGCACTGCAAGACCGTTGCGAGAACGGCCGATATCCGTGAGGTACACGTGCACAGCTGCGACCTGCAGCGTGGAGACTATGCCGACACGTCCGGTCGTCCGATCCGGATCGAGCGTCTGGGATTCACGCCGTCGGTGGAGCACGGGTTCGCTCAGGTAAACCACTACGTCGTCAAGTCGCAACAGGAGTTTCGCGACAAGCAGGAGCGGGGTAACGCCAACCGTCCCCCCAGCAGCCCGGACAAATACTCTGGACGTCGTGGCAACTACTTCGAGCATCATGATCGCAACGAGGAGCTCGATGAGGTGTTGTTGCCAATGGTGCTCCGTGTCCAGGCCGACATGGAGCGGCTGCAGACCTTGATAGACAACCACGTCCCCGGCCTCGTCGCGTGACCTGCACTCTTCAGCCGCTGAGACGTCCTGTTGGAGGCGGCGCGAGCAGCGCTACCGGCCCGCTGTCATGAACCAGGTCGTTTCCGCCGATGCCCTGGCACAGGAAGCGCAGCGTCATGTCAAGACGCGCCACTGGGACCAGGCTCTTGAAGGCTGGGAACGTTTAAAAGCTTTCTTTCCCAACGACCTCCGAGGATACCGCGGGTCGAGCGACGCTTTGCAGCAGTTGGGACGACATCGGGAAGCTGACATCGTCCTCGAACGCGGCATGGCGGTTGATCCAAACGATCTCGCCATCGCATCCGATCATGCCTGGCTGGCTACACGCTTGCGTGCCCACGTGGAAGCGCTACAGCGTTGGGAAGCAGTCATGAACCGACATCCGGAGGATGCCGTTTCCTATATCGGCTTTGCCGTCGTGCTGCGGTCGCTGAAGCGGATGCGATTGGCAGAAACGGTGTTGATCGCGGCCCGGACGAAGTTTCCACTCTCGACTCGCATAGCCGTGGATCTGGCACGAATCGCGGAAGCCGACGATCGTCTCGACGAGGCGCTTGATCGCTGGCGCGACGTCATGGCCAACTTTCCCAACTCGACGGCCGGTTACGTCGGTGCGGCCGAAGCACTGCGCAAACTCAGGCGAACGGACGAGGCGCTCGAAATTGTAGAGGGCGTCGTCGAGCGGTTCCCGGCAAGCTATGAGCTGGCGTTCCAGCTGGCGGCAATAGCGACGCAGCGCGGCTGCTGGGAAGAGGCGCTGGAACACTGGGCAAGCATTGCCCAACGCTTTCCTGATAATCCGGAGGTGGCACGTCAAGTTGCACATGGCATAGGGGAAGTCGAGCTCGGTCGCCGTCTGCGGCGGCTTGACGATGAACAAGTCGCAGCCGCGGCGATTACGCCGATGGCCAGTCCCCAGGCAACTCCGGACGTAGCGGTCGAGCCGACCCTTGAGCTTCTCGACAAGTTCGAGAATATCGGATTCGACTGCGAGTTCGGTCTGGTTCAACGTCAGCTTCGACTGGAGCCTCTCAGTCTGCTGCGCTGGGCCGGGTCGAGCCTGCGCGGCCTGATAAAGGCCTTCGAGCAGGATTTTGACGGGTTGGGAGACGCATCTCGAACCAGCATGGAAATCCGTCAGGGCGAGTATGTCTACGGCAGTCGCGAGTACGAGATGATCTTGCACACCTTCATTCGAGAAGCTGATGCCGACCGGGACACGCTGTTCAAGACGCTCTGCCAGAGAATGGCCTTCCTGCGCCGCAAGTTTCTGGAAGACTTGTCTGATGCGCGTAAGATTCTGGTCTATAAGGCGTCGTCCGAGCTGAACGATCAGTTGATGGAGCGACTGTTCCAGGCAACCCGACGCCTCGGCCCCAACCGCTTGATGGTCGTGAAGGTGGAGGAGGTCGACGTGCACGATCCCTGTTGGCTTCAGCCTATGCACGATGGTCTGGCCGTGGGATACCGCCCACTGGTTCCGAACCGTCCTGACGAATGGAAACTGCTGCAAAAGAGCTGGATCTCGCTGTGCGAGATGGCACAGCAGCACTATGGGGTAGCAAATCCGACGAGATGAGGGAGTCGTGATCGGATGACGTCGAGCCATCGGCAGCCAGTGTTCCATGTGCAGCAGCGTGGCGGCTACGCCAACCAAATGATCCAGTATCTCGTTGCCCTTTCTGTAGCCGATCGGGTGTCGAACTGTCTCATCTCCAACATCGACCTAGTCGGCTGGAACATCTCGCATCCCAAGCTGACGCTTCCCAGAACGATCTACAAGCACATCGACCCACAGCACGCGGACGTTGCCAGCCTCGCAGCGCTCCTGAACACCGGGGGAATCGACTGCATAGACTACAGCGGCTATGGGCAGCGCATCGAGAATTTCCTGCCGGCTGCGCGCTATCGCGACGTCTTCCGCAGCGAGTACACCCACCGGCTTGGCTGGGGACCGAACGACATCGTGTTCAGCATCCGTGGCGGCGAGGTGCTTGACGGCCGTCACCCTGGCTACGTCCTCATCCCGCTCGACTATTACGACCAGCTCATCCAGGAAACCGGTCTGAACCCGGTGTTCATGGGGCAGGTCGGCACCGACATCTACTCCCAGGCGCTGCGCCGCCGCTTCTCGGGAGCCCGGTTCGTTGGCAGCATGGGCCCGCTGATGGACTTCGAAGCCCTGCGCGGCTCCGTGAACGTGGTTCCCTCCATCAGCACCTTCTCCTGGCTCGCCTGCTGGCTGTCCCGTGCCGAGAACATCTTCATGCCGCTGACCGGGCTGTTCAATCCGGCCCAGTTTCCTGATCACGACTTCGCGCCGGTCGACGACGCGCGTTTCCGCTTCACTTGGTTCCCGGCCAACTACGGTGTGCCGGTCGCAGATTTCGAGCTCAACCATAGAAGTCTTGCGGGCCGCTGGCGCCGGATCGGCAGGGACGAGGTCACGAGGCTGAAGACCTTGAAGCCGGTCGTTCCAAGATCAAAGGATCAGCATGTCGCCTTTTTCGAGGAGGAGACCTATCGTCGGAAGTATCCTGATGTCGAGGCTGCCGTCCAGCGTGGGCTGCCCAGTGCCCTGCTTCACTACATCCGCTCCGGTTTTGCCGAACGACGTGAGCCGTTTCGGATGAACAAGGCGTGGTATGCAAGGACCTATCCGGATGCAGCCGATGCGATCGGCAGGGGAGAGTATCATGACATCTACCACCACTATGCAGCGACCGGATCGCGACTTGGATACCGCCGGACGCCAGATCAACAGCTAGCCGAATTGGCAAGTTGAGCCTGATGGCTCAGCTCGACGTCCTGATCCGGATATGGAGCCTTGCTTGGCCGCTGCCTGTTCTGGCGTCGCTCGTCTTGCCGACTCACGCGGTTCTCGCCGAGCCGTCCATGGCTAGCATCAGCGGCTCGCCGCTTCCTGGGGCCTATCGTTCTGCTCCTGCCCGGCACCCCTTCGTGTTCACTAGTCCGGCGAGAATGAACGCCCTGGTCACGGCGCACACTCCGATCACCGATGCGGCGCTTCGGCGCCTTGAGGCGATCGCGGGCCGAATCGTGCAGAACCAGGACAGGTATGCGCAGACCTATAGCGGATGCGACATCGAGGAATACAACAAGAGGTTCGCGGCCGGGGGTGACAGTGCGGTCGTCGTGGTGACCTGGCTGGCGACCTATGCCTACCTGGCCAGCCTCGACGCCGGCTACGGCGACAAGGCACTGGCGGCACGAGCTGTCGCCAGTGCCAAGACGATCATGTTGAGCTGGGTCCGGACCGGCTTTCGTATCGACGGCAGCTTTGTCCACGACCCGCACATGTTCTGCAGCAAGACGCCTGCAGCCAACCGGATCGCCAACGCCCTGGTAAGCCTCCTGGTCGGTCGGTCCATGCCCTACTGGGTGCAGTCCCAGGATCTGCTGACGGCTGTCGAGGCGTTCAACCCGCAGGAGACCGGGGAACTGAGCCAGTTCCTGACGCAGATGGAGAGCCTGCTGAAGGAGGCGGCGCGTGAAAAGGCGCAGCACGACGCTGCGCTCGAGTGTGGCAAGTATGACAACCAGACGATACAGAACCTTCTTGGCCTGCTTGCCATCGCCCGGTTCCGCAACGATGGGGCCGGAGTGGCGGCCGTGGCACAGGGCAGCAGCGAGATCGCGGTGACTTGGCCGGAGCAGCTGGAGGGTAGCATCTATGGGGTGAACGACTCGGTTCGCGGTTGCTATGCCGCGGTGGAGTCGAACGCCCACTACTATTTTCAGATCCCGACCGTCGCTTCCGGAGAGATCATCGATCGCTACCGTGCGGTGACCTATCAACCGTTCGGCTATACGCTGGGCGCGCTGGAAAACCTGCTGTTGAGCGCGCGATTGCTGCAAGAGTCTGGCTTCTCGGCAGTCAACTATACAGGAAAGAAAGGTCAAAGCCTTCTGTCCTCCTTGCAGTACTATTCCTATTACTTCACCCGCTTCCTCGACACGTCTGCGACGGTGCTGCCGACGGGTCCCGACCCCTATCCAAGCTATGAGCAGTATTCCGGCCATCCGGTCAGTCGGGCTGGTGGAGCTACGGTGGATGGCCGGGATGATCTCCTCGCGCCCTTCCTGCTCGGCTACCAACTCTACCGGAACGATCCACGCGTCAAAGGAGTGTTGGAGCGTGCGCTGAGCTTTGTTGGTGGCGGGGTGGTGCCGTTGATGGGTGTGGATGCGTTCGCACTGGACAGTCTGCCGTTGCTTGCCCAGTTGAAGGCCACCCGAAATCCGTCTAGCAGGTAGTTCGGTTGGTGAAATCAACTGAGCGGATTTATCTGTAGTCGATGGCACTACCAGCAGCGTCGGGGGCGTGTAGACGGGAGG
>CAXUEL010000056.1:0-16615 GCA_964249915.1 uncultured Acetobacteraceae bacterium
GTCGTTCCCGCCGCCGCGGGTGGTGGCGATGCCGGCGATCTCGCCATGCCGGCGGTGGTGGCGGGCACGGATCCCGGCCTTCCGGTCGTGCTGCCGACGATCCCGGACGCGCCACCGCCGCCGCCTGGGCTGCCGGGCATCGTGATGCCGCCGCCCCCGTCCTACGTGCCGCCGGCGCGGCCGCACTACACGCTGGCGCAGGGACCGGGCGAGCTGCTGCAGTTCGCCGCCGGTTCCGACGTGCTCGGATCGGGACAGTCCGGGGCGCTGCGGCAGATCGCCACGCATCGCGGCGCCGGCAGCGTGTTCGTGCACGGCTACGGCGAGGCCAGCTCGGACTCGCCGCAGGACCAGGCGCAGGCGCTGACCCTGGCCGCACTCAGGGCCAGGAGCGTCGCCGACGCGCTGGAACGCGACGGGGTTCCGGCCAGCGCGATCCGGATCCGGGCGGACGCATTCGGTCGCGGCGCGCGTGCGGGTCTGGTAGACTGATCCCGCCCCGCCGTTCCCGCTCCAGAGCATCGCGAAGACCCCCACCATGACCGACGAGTTCCACCGAATCCGCCGCCTGCCGCCCTACGTGTTCGCGGAGGTCAACACGGCGAAGGCGGCAGCCCGTCACCGCGGCTCCGACATCATCGACCTCGGCATGGGCAACCCGGACAGCCCGACGCCGCCGCACATCGTGCAGAAGCTGGTGGAAACCGTGGCCGACCCGCGTTCGCACCGGTATTCGGTGAGCAAGGGCATTCCCGGGCTGAGGCGGGCGCTGGCCGGCTACTACGCGCGCCGGTTCGGCGTGGCGCTCGATCCCGAGACCGAGGTGGTGGCGACGCTCGGCTCCAAGGAGGGGCTCGCCAACCTGTCGGCGGCGATCACCAGCCCGGGCGACACCATCCTGGTGCCGAACCCGTCCTACCCGATCCACCAGTTCGGCTTCATCATCGCCGGCGCCTCGGTGCGCTCGATCCCGGCCAGGCCGGACGAGGACATGCTGCGGGCGCTGGACCGGGCGGTGCGCCATTCTGTGCCCAAGCCCACCGCGCTGATCGTGAACTTCCCCTCCAACCCCACCGCGTATCTCGCGGATCTCGACTTCTATCGCGAGCTGGTCGCGTTCGCGCGCCGCGAGGAGATCTGGATCCTGTCCGACCTCGCCTATGCCGAGATCTACTTCGGCGACCTCCCGCCGCCGTCGATCCTGGAGGTGCCGGGCGCCAAGGAGGTGGCGGTGGAGTTCACCTCCCTGTCCAAGACGTACTCGATGGCGGGCTGGCGCATGGGGTTCGCCGCCGGCAACCCGCGCCTGATCAACGCGCTGACCCGGATCAAGTCGTATCTCGACTACGGCGCCTTCACGCCGATCCAGGTGGCGTCGGTGGCCGCCCTGAACGGCCCGCAGGACTGCGTGGAGCAGATGCGCGCGCTGTATCGCGAGCGCCGCGACGTGCTGATCCGCGGTCTGTCGGCGGCGGGATGGGACGTGCCGTCGCCCGAGGGCTCGATGTTCGCCTGGGCACCGATCCCGGAGCGGTTCGTGCACCTGGGCAGCGTGGAGTTCTCCAAGCTGCTGCTGCGCGAGGCCGGCGTCGCGGTGGCGCCGGGGCTCGGCTTCGGCGAGCACGGCGAGGGCTACGTGCGGATCGGGCTGGTCGAGAACACCCAGCGCCTGCGGCAGGCGACTCGCGCCATACGTTCCTTCCTGGTGTCGCAGGGCGGCGTCGCGCCGGTGGCCGCCGTCCAGCTGGAACAGGTGTGATGCCGCCGGGCCCGCTCCGGGTCGGGATCGCCGGCCTCGGCACGGTGGGCGCCGGGACGGTCCGGCTGCTGCGGGCCAACGCCGGGCTGATCGCGACCCGGGCCGGGCGTCCGGTGGCGGTGACGGCGGTGTCCGCACGCGACCGCGACCGGCCGCGCGGCGTCGACGTGTCGGACCTGCGCTGGCATGCGGACCCGCTGGGCCTGGCGTCGGATCCGGACGTCGACGTGGTGGTCGAGCTGATCGGCGGCGCAGAGGGCGCTGCGCGGGCGCTGGTCGAGGCGGCGCTGGAGCGTGGCCGCCCGGTGGTGACCGCGAACAAGGCGCTGGTGGCGATCCACGGCGCGCAGCTGGCCGACGCCGCCGAGCGGGCCGGGGTGGCGCTGGCGTTCGAGGCGGCGGTGGCGGGCGGCATCCCGGTGATCAAGGCGCTGCGCGAGGGGCTGGCGGCGGACCGGCTGCTGCGGGTCGGCGGCATCCTGAACGGCACCTGCAACTACATCCTGACCCAGATGCGCGAGACCGGGCGCGACCTCGCCGCCGTGCTGGCGGAAGCGCAGGCGCTGGGCTACGCCGAGGCCGACCCCTCGACCGACGTCGACGGGATCGACGCCGCGCACAAGCTGGCGATCCTGGCGGCCCTCGCCTTCGGCCGGCCGGTGGAGTTCGGCTCGGTGCATGTCGAGGGGATCCGGCGGATCGGCGCGGTGGACATCGCGTTCGCCACCGAGCTCGGCTACCGGATCAAGCTGCTGGGCATCGCGCGTCGCAGCGAGCAGGGGGTCGAGACCCGGGTGCACCCGTGCCTGGTGCCGGCGGCCGCCCCGATCGCCCAGGTCGAGGGGGTGTTCAACGCGGTGGTGGCGGAGGGCGAGTTCGTCGGCCGGCTGATGCTCGAAGGCCGCGGCGCCGGCGCCGGGCCGACCGCGACCGCGGTGGTGGCCGATCTGATCGACATCGCCCGGGGCAGCCTGGTGCCGGCCTGGGGGGCCAGCTCCGGCGCGCTGTCGCAGGCGTCCTCGGTGCCGATGTCGGAGCGGCGCGGCGGCTACTACCTGCGCCTGACCGTGCGCGACCGGCCCGGCGTGATCGCCGAGATCACCGCGGTGCTGCGCGACTGCGGGGTGTCGCTGAAGAGCATGCTGCAGCACGGCCAGGCCGACGTCGCCGCCCCCGACGCGGCGGTGCCGATCGTGCTGGTGACGCACGAGACCCGGGAAGCGTCGATGCAGGAGGCGGTGGGCCGGATCGCCGACCTCGCGGTCGTGCTCGACCGGCCCGCCATGATACGCATCGAGCCCGGCTGAGCCGGACCGGCTCCTTCCCATCGCTGCAGCCAGAGGTATCCCCATGTCCGGCTCCCGTTATCAGACAGACCGCAACCTGGCGCTCGAGCTGGTGCGCGTGACCGAGGCGGCGGCCATCGCGGCGTCGCGCTGGACCGGGCGCGGGCAGAAGAACGAGGCGGACGGCGCCGCGGTGGAGGCGATGCGCTCGGCCTTCGACACGGTGGCGATCGACGGCACCGTGGTGATCGGCGAGGGCGAGATGGACGAGGCGCCGATGCTCTACATCGGCGAGAAGGTCGGCGCCGGCGGGCCGGCGATGGACATCGCGGTGGACCCGCTGGAGGGCACGGTGCTGACCGCCAAGAACGCGCCCAACGCCCTGACCGTGGTGGCGCTGGCCGAGCAGGGCCGCTTCCTGCACGCCCCGGACATCTACATGGAGAAGATCGCGGTCGGCTCCGGCCTGCCCGAGGACGTGGTCGACATCGACGCGCCGATCGGCCGCAACCTGCGCAGCCTGGCGCAGGCGCGCGGCTGCGACATCAGCGACCTGACCCTGTGCACCCTGGACCGCGAACGCCACGAGGCGCTGATCGCCCAGACCCGGGAAGCGGGTGCGCGGGTGATGCTGATCTCCGACGGCGACGTGGCCGGCATCATCGCCGCCTGCATGCCCGACAGCGGGGTGCACATCTTCGCCGGCTCCGGCGGGGCCCCGGAAGGGGTGCTGGCGGCGGCGGCGCTGCGCTGCATCGGCGGCCACATGCAGGCCCGGCTGCTGTTCGAGGACGAGGCGCAGGTGAAGCGGGCGCAGGCGATGGCGGCCGACGACCCGCGGCGCCGGCTGTCGCTGGAGGACCTGGCCAGCGGCGACGTGCTGTTCTCCGCCACCGGCGTCACCACCGGCGCGCTGCTGCGCGGCGTGAAGCGCAGCGGCGACCACGCGGTGACGCACTCCATCGTCATGCGCAGCAAGTCCGGCACGGTGCGCTTCATCGAGGGGCGCCACAACTTCGCGACCAAGACCTGGGGCGGCCCAGCGGCGGCCTGACGATGCCGGACGGGTTGGCGAGCCGGGCGGTGCCGCCGGACGCGGTGCTGGGCGTGGAGCGGAGCCTGTCGGGCCGCCGCTGGGTCTGGCAGCGGGCCGCGGGGCATGCCGCGCACGATGCGGAGGCGCAGGACCGGCTGGGCCTCGCGCTGGCGCAGCGGCTGGCGCTGCCTGAGGTGGTCGGCCGGCTGCTGTCGGCACGCGGCGTCGATCCGGAGGCGGCGGCGCACTACCTGGAGCCGACCCTGCGGGCGCTGCTGCCCGACCCGTCCTGCCTCGCCGACATGGACCTGGCCGCGGCACGGCTGGCGCAGGCGGTGCGCCGCAGCGAGACCGTCGGCGTGTTCGGCGACTATGACGTGGACGGCGCCTGCGCCGCGGCGGTGGTCACCCTGCTGCTGCGGGCGCTCGGCTGCGTGGTGCACACCCACATCCCGGACCGGATGCGCGAGGGCTACGGGCCGAACGCCCCGGCGCTGTCCGGGCTGGTCGACCGGGGCGCCTCGCTGATCGTGTGCGTGGACTGCGGCACCGCGGCGCCGGAGCCGCTGGCGCAGGTGCGGGACCGGGCCGAGGTGGTGGTGCTCGACCACCATGCGTCGGATGGCGGGGTGCCGCCGGTGCTGGCCACGGTGAACCCGAACCGGCTCGACTGCCGGTCCGGGCTGGGCACGCTGTGCGCCACCGCGATCGCCTTCCTGACCGGGGTGGCGCTGCTGCGCGAGCTGCGGCGCGAGGGAATGTTCACGCGGCGGCCGGCACCCGACCTGATGGGGCTGCTGGACCTGGTGGCGCTGGCGACCGTGTGCGACGTGATGCCGCTGACCGGGCTGAACCGGGCGCTGGTGACGCAGGGGCTCAAGGTGATGGGGCGGCGGGCGCGGCCCGGCATCCAGGCGCTGCTGGAGGTCGCCGCGGTGCGCGACGGGCCCAGCGCCTTCACCTGCGGCTACGCGCTCGGGCCGCGGATCAACGCCGGCGGCCGCATCGACGAGGCGGACCTCGGCCTGCGGCTGCTGCTGTGCGAGGACGCCGCCGAGGCGAAGCGGCTCGCCGAGCGGCTCGACGGGGTGAACCGGCAGCGGCGCACGGTGGAGGACGGCATCCTGCAGCGGGCGATGGCGCTGGGCGAGGCGCAGCTGGCCGCCGGCCACGCGGTGCTGCTGTTGTCCGGCAGCGACTGGCATCCGGGCGTGGTGGGCATCGTCGCCGGGCGGCTGAAGGAGCGCTACAACCGGCCGGTGCTGGTGGGCGCTGTGCTGGAGGACGGCACGGTGAAGGGGTCGGGGCGGTCGGTCGAGGGCATGGACCTCGGCGGCGCGGTGATCGCGGCGCGGCAGACCGGGCTGCTGCTGACCGGCGGCGGACACGCGATGGCGGCGGGCTTCTCGCTGCAGGCCGAGCGGCTCGACGCGTTCCACGGCTTCCTCGACGAGCGCCTGTCCGCGGCGCGGTTCCTGCCGGCGGCGCGGGAGCTGGCGGTGGACGGGGTGCTGGGGGTCCCTGCCGCGACGGTGGAGCTGGCGGCGCACATGGACCGGCTGGCGCCGTTCGGCACCGGCAATGCCGAGCCGCTGTTCGCGCTGTCGCGGGCGCGGGTGCTGCGCGCCGACCGGATCGGCCGGGAAAGCAACACGCTGCGGCTGACGGTGGAGGGGGAGGGCGGCGGCGTGCGGCTCAAGGCGCTGCTGTTCCGGGCCAACGAGAGCCCGCTGGCGGCGGTGCTGGAGCAGCGCGGCGCGCCGCCGGTGCACCTGGCCGGCTGGCTGCGGGCGGAAACCTGGAACGGCGCCACCACGGCGGGGTTCTTCATCGCCGACGCGGCCCTCGCTTGACCCTCCGGAGGGGCTCGGCTACGCAGGCGCCGGCTTCGTCCTGTTCGTCTAGAGGCCTAGGACACCGCCCTTTCACGGCGGTGACACGGGTTCGAATCCCGTACGGGACGCCATCATATCCCTCGCCCGTCGGCGACCTTGCTCCGGTGGACCTTGCTCCGGTGGTCAGGCCGCCTGCACCTGCGGGAAGATCAGCCGGATGGTGGTGCCGGTGCCCTGCTCGGTGTGCAGCTCCAGCGTGCCGTTGGACTGTTCCACGAAGCCCTTGACCATCGACAGGCCGAGGCCGGTGCCCTTGCCGACCGGCTTGGTGGTGAAGAACGGCTCCATGGCGCGACGCGCGACGTCCGGCGTCATGCCGCTGCCCTGGTCCGCCACCGAGATCTCTACCGCCGGCCTGCTGCCCGGACCGTCGAGTCGGCGCGCCCGGGTGGCGATGACGATGTCGCTGCCGGGCGGCACCGCGTCGGCCGCGTTGCGCACCAGGTTCAGCAGCGCCATCTCCAGCTGGCTCGGGTCAACCGATGCCACCATGGCCTCCTCGGCCAGTGCCAGCTTCACCTTGACACCGGTGCCGGCCATCTGGTCGAGGATGCTGTCGCAGTTCGCCAGCGTGGCGTTGACGTCCAGCGCCTGGTTGTCGTGGAACTGGCGGCGCGCGAAGGACAGCATCTGGTCGGTCAGCTTGGCGGCGCGCCTGGCCCCCCAGGTCGCCCGCTCAATGCTCTTCAGGCCGCGCCCGCTGCCGACCTCGTCGCCGAGCCGCTCCAGGTTGCCCAGCACGATCGTCATCAGGTTGTTGAACTCGTGCGCCAGGCTCGACGCCATCGAGCCCAGCGTTTCCATGCGCTGCGACTGCTGCAGCACTGCCTCCGCTTCGCGCCTGCGGGTCACGTCGAGCTGGCTGCCGAAATGGTAGACCAGCGCCCCGTTGGTATCGATCACCGGGCTGACGAACAGGGCGTTCCAGAACTGCGTGCCGTCCTTGCGGTAGTTCAGCAGCTCGACATGGACGTCCTCCCCGGCCCGCAGGGCGCGGCCGATCCCGGCCACCGCCTCGGGATCGGTTTCCGGGCCCTGCAGGAAGCGGCAGTTGCGGCCGATGATCTCGTCCTGGCGGTAGCCGACCAGCTGCTCGAACGCCTGGTTGCAGAAGATGATCGGGTTGTCGTGCCGGTGCGGATCGGTCAGGCACATCGGCATGCGACTCATCTGCACCGCCGCGAAGAAGATGTCGCTGCCGCCGAACCCGCCGCCGGCGGGGATGACGTTGCGCCCGTCCCCGACGTGGTGCCCCGGCTCGTTGGCGGTCACGCCGCGATCGCCCTGTTCAGCCATCGATACGTCTACGTTCCATCCCGTCTTCCTACGACATCCAAGATGTGCGGCCAATCGGCAACCACAACCGCGGCCCGTGAAAACCGCCGCCTCCCTGTCGGGTTCAGCCTTCGGAGAACAGCGACGGTCGTCGCGGGGAAAGCTGGCGTGTGCATCCTTCTGGTCGAAGACGAACCCTTGATCCGCGAGCTGATGAGCGAGAGCCTGCGCGACGCCGGCTACGAGGTGATCGACGTCGAGGACGGCGCCGGCGCGCGCGAGGTGGTGCTCAATCACCCGAGGCCGTTGTCGATCCTGGTCACCGACTTCCACATGCCGGGCGACATCGACGGCTCGCAGGTCGCGGCACAGGTGCGGACCGTGTTCCCGGGCCTGCCGGTGGTGATCGTGTCCGGCCGGCCAGAGGTGTTCCAGTCGTCCTGGCAGCACACGCTCGGCTACACGCTGATGAAGAAGCCGTACCGGCCGAGCGAGCTGGTCAGGCTGGTCCGCTCGTTGACCGGCTGACCGCCCGCATGTGCGGACGCTTCGCCACCGACATCCCGCTCCACCTGATCGGGGAGTGGTACGGCGCGGTCGGCCCGTTGCCGAACGACGCGCCGAACTACAACGTGGCGCCGACCCAGAGCGTGCCGGTGGTGCGGCGCCATCCCGAGACCGGCGAGCGTCGGCTCGACCTGCTGCGCTGGGGGCTGATCCCGCACTGGTCCAAGGACAAGGGCAGGCAGCCGATCAACGCGCGGGCGGAGACCGTGGCCTCGTCCGGCATGTTCCGCGCAGCGCTGGCGGCGCGGCGCTGCATCGTGCCGATGACCGCCTTCTACGAGTGGGACCAGCGATCGACGCCGAAGCAGCCCTACGCGTTCGGGCGCCGCGACCGGGGTCCGGTGATGCTGGCCGGGCTGTGGGAGTCCTGGACCGACCCGGCGGGCGAGCTGGTCCGGTCGTTCGTCATCGTCACCACGACGGCCAACGCCACCCTGTCGCCGATCCACGACCGCATGCCGGTGGTGCTGGAGCCGGGCGACCGGGACGCCTGGCTCGACGACGGTCCGCACGCCCTGCTGCGGCCGACTGCGGACGACGTGCTGCGCCGCTGGCCGGTCGGCAGCGCGGTGAACTCGCCGCGCAACAACGGTTCGCGGCTGCTCGACTTGGTCGAGACGGCGGATGGCCGCGACGAGCAGGCGGCCGGGCCGGACTCGGCGTGAGGCGGCAACGGCCGGCCGGGTCGGGCGTTGCCGGCGGGGAGGGCGCGCGATGACCAGGCGAATGCTGCTGCTCCTGGTGCTGGCCGTGCCGCTGGTGGCGGCCGGGTGCGACCGCGGGGCGGACGACGACCATGCGGCGGCGGCTCGCGGGCCCTACGTGAGCGGCGGCTTCGGCGGGCATTGAAGGAGGCGGTCGTGGGGCCGGGACGATGAGGAGCCTGCCGCCGGGCGGCACGGCGCTGGTGGTCGGCGCGTCCGGCGGGCTCGGCGCGGCCCTGGTGTCGGCGCTGGCGGAGATGCCGGAAGTCGGCCGGGTGGTCGCCGCGTCGCGACGCGCGCCGCCCGGGCGCGCTCCGGCCGACCGGGTCTGGCACGTGCCGATCGACCTGCTGGACGAGGCCAGCATCGCCGCCGTGGCCGCCCAGGTGCCGGGACCGCTGCGCCTGGTGCTGGTGGCGACCGGCGTGCTGCACGGCGCCGGCCTGGAACCGGAGAAGACGTTCCGGGCGCTCGACCCTGAGGCGCTGGTGCGGAGCTACCGCATCAACGCCGTCGGCCCGGCGCTGGTGGCCAAGCACGTGCTGCCGCTGCTGGCGCGGCCGGGGCGCAGCGTGTTCGCGGTGCTGTCGGCACGGGTCGGCAGCATCGGCGACAACCGGTCCGGCGGCTGGCATGCGTATCGCGCCTCCAAGGCGGCGCTGAACATGATCCTGCGCAACCTGGCGATCGAGGTGGCGCGCCGGGCGCCGGACACGCTGTGCGTCGGGCTGCATCCCGGCACCGTCGACACCCCGCTCAGCCAGCCGTACCAGCGCGGCGCGGCGGAGGCCGGGCTGTTCACGCCGGCCTGGTCGGCGGCCCGGCTGCTGTCGGTGGTCGACGGGCTCGATCCGGGGCAGAGCGGCTCGGTGCTGGACTGGAGCGGCGCCGTGGTGCCGCCGTGAACAGTGTTCACGGCCGGGCGCTCAGCCGGCCAGGGAGGCGGCGATGTTGACGCCCAGCGCGATGATCGCGGTGTTGAACAGGTAGGACACCAGGGAATGGGCCAGCACCAGCTGGCGCATCCGGGCCGACTGGGTCATCACGTCGCTGACTTGGCTGGCCACCGCCATGCAGAACGAGAAGTAGAAGAACTCGCCGATCCCGGGACGGTCGTTGCCCGGGAACAGCAGGCCGCCGCTGTGCCAGAACTCGTGCGCATAATGGGTGGTGAAGATGGTGTGCACGAAGAACCAGGACAGCACCACGGTCGCGCCGGCGAGGGCCATCAGCCAGCCCCCGTCATGCTTGCCGTGGATCTGCGCCAGCTCCAGCACGATGGCGCCGAGCGAGATCAACGCTGCGGCGATGGTGACGGCCAGCATGGTCCACCGGCTCTCGTCGAGCAGGACCGCGTCGCTGCGCAGGCGCTCGGGCGTCATGTTGCGGGTCAGCACCAGGAAGGTGAGGCCGTAGGCGATCACGCCGACGTCCCAGCCGAGCAGCGCCGCGGTGACCGGGCGCGCCACCAGCAGCGAGCAGGCGAAGGTCACGGCGACGAAGAGAAGCCCGACCAGCAGCGACGGGCGGTGTTGAAGATGACGCAGCACGGCAGTCCCCTGGTTCCGGCCGGCGCATGATCGGGCATGGAACGGGTCGGCTGCAAATCGGCGCGCCGCGATCGGCCCCAAGACAATGGTTGTATTCCGGCGGGCAGGGTCTATGTTCATTCGATCGGCTGTCTTTTCGGCCGGGAAGAACCGATCTTCGTAGTGACGCACGTCGACTTCAAATTCTCCCAAACGAAAAGTGAAGCTGTCCGCATCCTCGCGGGCGGCAGGCCTAGAGGAGACTTGATATGTCGACAGGTACTGTGAAGTGGTTCAACGGCCAGAAGGGTTATGGATTCATCCAGCCCGATGACGGCTCCAAGGATGTGTTCGTGCACATCTCCGCCGTCGAGCGCGCCGGCCTGAACGGCCTGAACGAGGGTCAGAAGGTCAGCTACGAGCTCGAGCGCGGTCAGCAGGGCAAGGTTTCCGCCGGGAACCTCCAGGCCAGCTGATCTGCCTGACCGGACGGCCCGGCCTCGGCCGGGCCGTCGTTTAAGGATCCGTCATGACAATGCCGAAGTTCGGGATCGGGGACCGCGTGTCCTTCGTGCCGGGAAAGTATGACAACAACGTTACGCGCGGCGTCTACACCGTGGTTCGGGCCATGCCGGTCACCAATCAGGGCTTCCAGTATCGGGTCAAGAGCCTAAACGACAGCCACGAGCGGGTGATCGACGAGGTTCAGCTGGCGTCCGCTCGCTGACATCCGGCATGGCGGCGGGTCGGAAACGACCAGCCGGCCGGTGCCCGACGTTCTGGTCTAGTCACGAACGGGAAACGCCTCTTCCACTCGGTGGAAGAGGCGTTTTGCTTGGGTATCCGTCGCCGGCTGGTGCCGGCGCGGGATCAGGCCAGGCTGATGCCGGCGGCTTCGGGACCCTTCTGGCCCTGGACCACCTGCACGCGGGTCGCCTGACCCTCGTTCAGGCTGGACAGCCCGGAGCGCTCCAGGGCGGAGGCATGGATGAAGATGTCCTTGCCGCCGGTGTCAGGGGTGATGAAGCCGAAGCCCTTGGTGGCGTTGTACCACTTGACGATGCCGCGCACCTCCTCGGCCATCGAGAGGTCGGGTGCCGAGCGGCCGCTGCGGAAGCCACCCGAGGGAGCGCCGGTGCGCGGGGCGCCGAAGCCGGGAGACGATCGTGGGCGCTCGGGCTGAGCGGTGCTCTCGTCGACCGAGATCACCTCGGCGACCTGCCGGCCCTTGGGGCCCTGGCCGATCTTGACGCCCAGCGTGGCGCCCGGGCTGACGGACTCGTGGCCGGACTGCGACAGGGCATTGGCGTGAAGGAACACGTCGCCGGAGCCGTCCGCCAGCTCGACGAAGCCGAAGCCCTTCTCGCTGTTGAACCACTTCACGCTGGCGCTGATCTCCGGCCCGGACGCGATCACCTGCGAACCGCCGCCGCCCATCGGCCGGCGCGGCGGGCCGCCGAAGCTGCTCCGCTCGCCGTAGGAGGGCGCCGGTGCAGGCGTGAAATCGTCGTCGAAGCCGCCGCGGCGCGGGGAACGGGGGCTGCGGTCGGTCCTGTTACTTCTCAACGGTCGTAATCCCGAGGTCTAGGAGGTTGCGTCTGGGTCCAGGCGCACCGTGTGGCGGTTTTCGGCAGGCGGACGCCTCGTCGGAAGGGCTTCGGATGAACCGTTTTGTCCCGCCCGATGCGTCAAACCATGGCATAGCACGTTTGCCGCTGCACGAACCACCGTTGCCGATCACCGGATCGTGTTGTTTCCGTGACTGCGGTTCTGCATCCGCGGCGGGACCGGCGCCGTGCCGGCTTTGGGGTTCCTCACCGGCGGCGAAGTCCCTAGAACACGCAGGTCGACAACGGGACGCAGTGAGCACGATGAAGTCCAGCCCGATCACCCTGTCACGCGCGTCCCCAACGTTCCGGCACCTCCTGGCCGCCGCGTCGGCCGCCCTGGTGCTCTGCCTCGCGGCGCGGCCGGCCGATGCGGACCCGCTGCAGGATCCGTACGGGACCTGGACCGCGCAGGTCGAGAACGACGCCGTGTCGACGCTGAAGGGCACGTCGGACCAGTACTACACCAGCGGGCTGCGCATCGGCTGGACCTCCGGCACCGACAACCAGCCGCCGGCGATCTCCGACCTCGACACCCTGATCTGGGGCCACGGCGTGCAGCGGATCGCGATCGGCGTGCAGCAGTCGCTGTTCACCCCGCGCGACACCCAGTCCCGCACCGTGATCCCCGGCGACCGGCCTTATGCCGGCGTGCTGCTGGCGACGCTGAATCTTCTCAGCGACACCGACTTCACCCGGTCCGTCGCCGGGGTGCAGGCCGGCGTGCTCGGCTCCTATGCCGGCGGCTACCAGGTGCAGAACGGCTTCCACAGCGCGATCGGCGACACCCCCAACCTCGGCTGGCGCAACCAGCTGCCGAACCAGCCGATCCTGCAGCTCCAGGCCGGACGCACCTGGCGTCTGCCGCTCCTGAGCAGCTACGGCGTGTCGGCCGACGTCCTGCCGGAGGTGTTCGCGGCCGGCGGCGACTTCCGCACCTATGCCCAGGGCGGCGGCACGGTGCGGATCGGGCAGGGGCTGGACAGCGACTTCGGCACCCCGCGCATCAGCCCCGGCCTGGATGGCACCGACGCCTACAAGGCCACGCGCCGCTTCGTCTGGTACGGCTTCGCCGGCATGGACGGGCAGGCGGTCGGCTACGACGCCACGCTGCAGGGCAGCACCTTCCGCTCGAACGAGCCGCACGTGTCGAAGGTCTGGGACGTGGGCGAGCTTGAGGCCGGTGCGGCCGCGATCTTCCACGGTGTGCGCGTGTCCTACACCCAGACCTGGCAGACCCAGGAGTTCCAGCACGCCAAGTCCGGCCTGTTCAACTTCGGCTCGCTGGCCTTGTCGGCGAAGTTCTGACGCGTCGCACGTGGCGATTGGGCCCGCCAGGCACCGGCGTCCGGCACGCGGCCGCCTCCGGCTGCTCGCCTGCCGCGCGCTGGTCGCGCTCGCCGCCGGCTGCTTCGTGGCGGCGTTCACGGTCGCGGCGCTGGCCCCGCCGGGCCTGAGCCTCGGCGACGGGCTGCAGCGCCTGGCCGGCCACAAGCTGTCGTGGTCTGGCCCGATCGGCAGCGCGCCCATCGGCTTCGGCTGGCAGCAGATGGTGCTGCCGTTCCTGATCCGGCCGGCCTGGCTGCTGCCGGTGATGCTGGGCTTCGTCAGCGCCGGCGTCGCCATCAGCCTCGGCCGCTCCCTGCCGGGCGGCGCGGCGCGCTAGCGAACGGTCGCCGGATCCGTCATCCCACCTCGCATTCGGCAACCGGTTCCGGCGCCGGCTGCGGGTTGCCGGTCGCGTGCGGCGGCAGAAGGGGGATCGGACGGCCGATCAGGTAGCCCTGTATCTCCTCGCACCCGTGGGCGTCGAGAAAGGCGAGCTGCGCCTCTGTTTCCACCCCCTCGGCGCAGCTGGTCATGCCGAGTGCTTGCACCATCTGCAGCACGCTGCGGGTGATCGCCTCGGCCCGCCGGTCGTGGCCCAGCGCGCGCACGAACTGGCGGTCGAGCTTGACCTGGTCGAACGGGTAGGAGGTCAGCGCGGACAGGGAGGAGAAGCCGGTGCCGAAATCGTCCAGCGCCAGGCGCACGCCCATCGCCCTAACCTGGGCCAGCTCGCGCCGCGCCGCGCCGTCGTCGGCCAGCGCGCCGCGCTCGGACAGCTCGATCTGCAGCCGGTTCGGCTCCAGCCCGGTCTGCTCCAGCACGCGGCGCAGCAGCTTCGGCAGCCGGCCGTGCGACAGCCACAGCGGCGACACGTTGACCGACACCCCCAGCGCCTGCTGCCAGGACGCCGCTTCCGTGCAGGCGGCGTGCAGCACCCAGGCGTCGATCTGCTCGATCAGCCCGCCCGCTTCCGCCACCGGGATGAACAGCCCGGGCGACATCTCGCCGTGGCCGGGCCGGTTCCAGCGCACCAGCGCCTCGAAGGACACCACCTGCTCGGTGGCGGTGTCGATCACCGGCATCCAGTTCAGGTGGAACGCGCCCTGCGCCACCGCCGCCTGCAGGTCCTGCTCCAGGCCGGTGGACAGGGCGTAGGCGTCGACCAGCGCCGCGGTGGCGTGGCAGTGGCGGCCGTCGCCCTGGCTGCGCGCGTGCGACAGCGCCGCTTCCGCCGCCAGCAGCAGGGAGGCGGCGTCCTGTCCGTTCGCCGGATGCAGGGCGATGCCGACCGAGGGACGCAGCGGCAGCTCCAGGGTGTCGACCTGCACCGGCTCGCGCAGCCGCTCCATCATGCGCAGCGCGATCGCTTCCGCGTCGCTGGGGCCGATCCGGCCGGGGGCGGCCAGCACGAAGCCGCTGCCGCCGAGGCGGGCGAGCAGGCTCGGCACCGGGGCGATGGTCTGCAGCCGGTCGGCGGCCTGGGCCAGGTAGCGGTCGGCGATCTCGCGGCCGTACATGTCGTTGAGCACCGCCAGCCGGCCGAAATCGATCCGGAACACCGCCAGCGCCGGGGCGGCGCCGTCGCCCGCCGGCACCGCGTCCAGCACCTGCTCGAGGTAATGCCCGAGCGCCTGCCGGCCGGGCAGGGCGGCCGCGGCGCCGGACGCGTCGGGGCGGCCGGACTGGCTGTCGCGATGCACAGCGAGCAGGGCGCCGATGCCGCGCGCGAGGTCGGCCAGGGTCAGCAGCACCTCGCGGCCGTGCCGCCTGGGCTCGCGGCCGAGCAGGCACAGGATGCCGACCGCAGCGCCGGCCGGGTTGCGTATGGTGGCGCCGGCATAGCTGGCGAACCCGGCCTCGCGCTCGTGCGGCGGTGCGGAGGCGAAGCCCGGGTCGGTCAGGAGGTTGGAGATCTCGGCGGTGGTGCGGCGCGGCCGGCTCATCTGCGCGCGCAGCAGGCTGACCGGCAGCGCCTCGCCGCCCGGGGTGCCGGAGACCGCCTGGATCTGCAGCCCGGACGGCGCCTCGACCACCAGCACGGCCAGGTTGCTGTCGGTGCAGCGCGTGGCGAGGCGCAGGAACGGCGCGAACGAGGCCTCCGACCCGGCGTCGTCGCCGGCCTCCGCCCGCGGCAGGGTGAGCCGCTCGACCGCGATGCCCTGCATGTCTCGGCTCGGCGTGATGCGTGCCATGTGGGTTCCTGCCAGTGCTGCCCTGCCGGAGCGGCTGCCGGATCTCGGTGTGGTCGGATCGGTCCCTCGTTCCTGGAACGTGGGATCGTTTCATCCGGATGCGAGAATACGCGCGGCGTTTGCACGGTCCAGTAGCAATAGGAGCAGCTGCACCGCCTCCCCGCGCGTTGATCGCAGGGTGGTGTCGCGCTGCAACAGGCGCTCCGCGTCCTGCCAGGCGCGCCGCACCAGACGGTCCAGGCCGCCCGGGGCGGCGCTGGCGGCGGCGATCGCGCCGGGCAAGCGGTAGCGCGGCTCGCCGGACTGGCGCCGGCCCATCAGCTCGCCGCCGCCGCGCATGCGGTAGTCCTCGTCGGCGATCACGAACCCGTCCTCGGTGTCGCGCAGCAGGGACAGGCGGCGCCGGGCGGTGGCGCCCAGCGCGTCGTCGTGCAGCAGCAGGCAGTAGCTCGCGAGGTCGCTGCGGCCGACGCGGCCGCGCAGCTGGTGCAGCTGCGCCAGGCCGAACCGCTCGGCGTGCTCGATCACCATGATGGTGGCGGTGGGAATGTCGACGCCGACCTCGATCACGGTGGTGGCGACCAGGATCCGGGTGGACCCGGCGGCGAAGGCGGCCAGCGCCTCCTGGCGCTCCCCGGTTTCCTGCCGCCCGTGCGCCAGCCCGACCAGGCCGGGGAACAGCCGGGACAGCGACTCGAACCGGGCCTGCGCGGCGGCGAGGTCGAGCAGCTCGCTTTCGGCCACCAGCGGGCAGACCCAGAACAGCTGCGCCCCGTTGCCGAGCGCGCGGCGCACCGCGTCCAGCACCTCCGCCTCCGCGCCGAGGCCGTGCAGGGTGGTGCGGATCGGCTTGCGTCCGGCCGGCTTGCCGTCGAGCCGGCTCACCTGCATCTCGCCGTACTGGGTCAGCAGCACGGTGCGCGGGATCGGCGTCGCGGTCATCACCAGCACGTCGGTCGCCTGCCCCTTGTCGCCCAGCAGCAGGCGCTGCTCGACCCCGAAGCGGTGCTGCTCGTCGATCACCGCCAGGCCCAGGTCGCGGAACGACACGCCCTCCTGGAACAGGGCGTGGGTGCCGACCGCCAGCAGCGCCTCGCCGCCGCCGATCTGGCGGAGTGCGACGCGTCGCGCCTGGCCCTTGATGCTGCCGGTCAGCAGCGCGACCGGCACCGGCGACAGCCGGCCCAGCGTGGCGTGGTGCTGGCGCGCCAGGATCTCGGTCGGCGCCATCAGGCAGCTCTGCGCGCCGGCCTCGGCCGCGCGCAGCATCGCCAGCAGCGCCACCAGGGTCTTGCCGGCGCCGACGTCGCCCTGCAGCAGGCGCAGCATGCGGTTGGGCCTGGCCAGGTCCGCATCGATCTCGGCCAGCACCCGGTGCTGCGCGGGAGTGGGAGGGTGGCCGAACCGCGCCAGGGCGGCGTCGCGCAGCCGGTTGT
>CAXUEL010000057.1:0-16523 GCA_964249915.1 uncultured Acetobacteraceae bacterium
CAGCACGGCGACCCGGTGGCCGCCGCCGCCGCCAGCGTCGCCCGCACCATCGAGATCGAGCGCGGCGGCCTGCGGTCGATCCGGGACGCCCTCGCGGGTGGGCTCGCGGAAGCGTTCGCGCGCGCGGCCGAGCTGATCGAGCGCAGCGGCGGCAGCGTGGTCGTCACCGGCATGGGCAAGTCCGGCCATGTTGGCAAGAAGGTGGCGGCGACGCTGGCCTCCACCGGCACGCCCAGCCACTACGTCCACCCGGCCGAGGCCAGCCACGGCGACCTCGGCGCGCTGCGCGACGGCGACGTGGTGCTGGCGATGTCCTGGTCCGGCGAGACGCCGGAGCTTGCCGACATCGTGGAGTACACCCGCCGCTTCGGCATGCCGCTGGTCGCCGTCACCGCGCGCCCCGGGAGCGCGCTGGGACGCGCCGCCGATGTCGGGCTGTTCCTGCCCGACGCGCAGGAGGCCTGCCCGAACGGCCTGGCGCCGACCACCTCGACCACTATGCAGATGGCGGTCGGCGACGCCCTGGCGGTGCTGCTGCTGGAGCGGCGCGGCTTCACCGCCACCGACTTCAACCGCTACCACCCCGGCGGCAAGCTGGGCGCCCGGCTGACCACGGTGGGCCGGCTGATGCACGTGGGCGGGGAGATGCCGATCGTGCCGGAGTCGGCCACGCTGTCGGAGGGGATCGTGGAGATGACCTCCAAGCGCTTCGGCATCGCCGGCGTGGTCGACGGGGCCGGGAACCTGGTCGGCGTGCTGACCGACGGCGACGTGCGCCGGGCGTTCCAGGACGGCTTCCGCGACCGGCCGGTCGCGGACGTGATGGGCCGCCGCCCGCAGACGGTGGCGGCAGACGTCCTGGCCGCGCGCGTGCTGGCGCAGATGAACGACGCGCGCATCACCTGCCTGTTCGTGGTGTCGGAACGCCGGCCGGTCGGCCTGGTCCACGTGCACGACCTGCTGAGGGCGCGGATCGCCTGAGGCCGGGCGTGCCTCGGCGCGCGGGACCCGTTCCGGGAACGGACAGGATCCTGGGATTCGGGTCGCCCGGCGATCCGTCAATATATTATTAAAATCTTGCAAAATAAGGGTTCCGCGCTCATTACGATGGGAACACGTTCAATTGACCGGTTCGGAGCTTTGCCGTGTCCGTCACGCACCTTTCCCGTCTGGCAGGAGACTACGGTCCGGAGGCGGCGCAAGGCCTCGACCGGCACTTCCCGATCGCGACCAGGGCCCTCAAGGTGCGTCGCGAGGGTCCTGCCGAGGCCGGGCCGCCGTCCTCGATCGCGCCGGAGCGCGCCCGCCTGACCACCGCCCTGGCCGCCTTCCTCCAGACGCTGCGCGGCGAGGAGGTGCTGTACTACCCGACGCCGGGCAACGGCGGCGACTGCGTGATCCAGGTCGGCGCCTACCAGGCGCTTGCCCGTGCCGGCGTCACCTTCAGGCCGATCAACCTCGACGACGACGTGTCCGGGCGCACCGTCATGCTGGGCGGCGGCGCCAACCTGACACCGCTGTATCGCGAGCTGCGCGACGCCCTGCTCGACGGCGGGCTGCTGGAGCGCTGCGGCCGCCTGGTGATCCTGCCGCATACCATACGCGGCAACGAGGACCTGCTGGCGCGCCTGGACAGGCGGGCGACCATCTTCTGCCGCGACCCGGAAAGCTACATCCACGTGCAGCGCCACGCCGCCACCAGGGAGGTGCATCTCGATCACGACATGGCGGTCCATATCGACATCGAACAGTTCTACCGCGACACCGCCTGCTACACCGACGCGCCCGGCCTGTTCGACTCGCTCGTCAGGGGCGCAAGCCAGCTGTTCGATCCCGAGGACCAGGACACCGTCAGGCCGTTCTTCCGCACCGACGGCGAGCAGGTCGCGGACCTGGCGGTGCCGGACGGCAACCTCGACATCTCCAGGACCTTCGAGCTGGGCACTTGGCCGGAGAACTCGCACAAGGCGGTCTGGTGCTTCTTCGAGGCGATCCGGCGGTCGCGCCACGTGCTGACCGACCGGCTGCATGTCGGCATCGCCGCGTCGCTGCTGGGAAAGCCCTGTACTTTCTACGACAACTCGTATGGAAAGAACAAGACAGTCTATCTGCATTCCATCAGGAAATATACGCAGCCGGAGATGCTGGACTTCGTTCCCGCGACATGAGGCCAGCTTGACAACCCACCGGATGACCGCAAGCTAGGACGCTCAAAGCCTGCGGAAAATGGCCGATGCGTCTCGCTCTTCTGGTTCTGGCCTACCGCGAGCCCGAGGTGCTGCGACGCGCGATCCCGCTCTACAAGTCTGCCGGCTTCGACGTCTTCGTGCACCTGGACAAGAAGGCCGACACCGCCTCCTACCTGGCCCGCCTGGGCGACGCCGCCCGGCACTGCCGCCTGATCTACCGGCGGATCGACATCTTCTGGGCCGGCTTCTCGATGATCGAGGCGGAACTCGCCCTGATCTTCGCCGCCATGGCCGAAGGACAGTACGACCGGTTCACCCTGGTGTCCGACGACACCTTCCCGGTGGTGCCGCAGGACCGGCTGCTGCAGGTGCTGCACGAGGAGCTCGACCGGGTGATGATCCGCAAGCTGGAGCCGGACGACCCGTTCATGAGCCGCTACGCCAACTTCTACCATTTCGACCATCCGGTGAGCTCGCTGCTCGGCCGGCAGATCGAGAGCGCCACCGTCGACGACCGGTTCCTGGCCGAGATGGCCGCGATCCAGCAGCTCAAGGACCGCGGCAAGAAGCAGACCGACATCTACTACGGCTCGCAATGGTGGTCGCTGACCGCGTCCAGCATGGCCACCGTGCTGGAAGCGCTGGAACGCGACGAGCACCTGTTCGCCTCGTTCAAGTACTCGGCGGTCCCGGACGAGATCCTGCTCCAGACCGCGGTGGGCAACCTGGTCGACCGCTCGAGCGTGCGGCAGGGCATCGTCTACGTGGAATGGTCGAAGGATCCCAGGCCGTACGTGTTCCGGCAGATGGACGAGCTCGACGCGATCCCGCGCGACTACTGCTTCGTGCGCAAGGTCGGCTCGCACAGCGCCGCGATCCTCGACGGGCTGACGGCGCGCTTCCTGTAGTCCCGGCCTACCTGCTATCTCTCGGGCGACGGGGCAGGAGCGGGACGTGGATGTGATGGATCGTGCTGGCCCGACGGTGGTGTTCTCGGCACTGTTCAACGAGTCTGACGCCTTCCTGACGACCTATGTCCGGAACTTCCTCAACAACACCGGCGACGGCACGGTGCTGGTCATCAACCTGCCCTCCGGCCGGACCGTCCCCTGTCCGTTGGCCGAGAACAGCGAGCGCGTGCTGGTGTTCTCCGGCGAGGTGCAGCGCCGGAAGTTCGGCCACACCCTGCTGTCCGGCCACCTGGAGTCCTTCGGGCATGCGAGTCGGACCGTGGGCGGGTTCGACTTCTTCTGTCCGCTCGCCTCCAACAGCCTGTTCGCCCGGCCGTTCAATCTCCAGGCGGCGCTCGAGAAGCTGAAGGTGAAGCCCGTCACCACCTCCAACGACCTCGACGACCTGATGGAGGTCTGGTGGTGGGTGAAGGTCAAGCGCAACCCGCGCTTCATCGCCTTCCTCAAGGAGCGGTGGGACCTGACCCACGTGTCGCAGAACCAGATCGAGGGGCTGCTCGCCGCGCGCACCGACTGGGCGGTGCTGCACGAGCGGTTCGGGCAGATCCTCGAGCTCGGCGCGACCATCGAACCGGACCAGGAGTTCCCGATGGAGGAGATCCTCCCAGCGACCCTGATCAAGCAGTTCGGCTCCGGCCACTTCGCCTTTATCTGCCACATCTTCTGGGCCAGGTCGTACCAGGGCAAGGTCGTGCTCGCCGACATCCTGGACATGCCGCGCCTGTTCCCCGACGAGATCTGCATCCTCAAGTGGTTCGACCGCGACCCGGACGATCCCGCCACCGCCGCCGTCTCCACCGGCTGGATCCAGGACCTGCTGGGCCAGGTGTCGGAGGACCTGCGCACCGGGCCCGCGGCCACCCGGTTCGCGCACCGGATGATCCTGGAGCAGGTGGCGCGCGTGATGGCCAGCCGCGAGGCCTTCGGGCCGATGACGGCCGGCTGGTGGACCGCGGCGACCGAGCCCGGCCGGCGCCAGCTGACGCTGACCCGGACGGTGGCGATGCGTCGCGAGATGATCCCGCTGCCGGTCGAGCCGGAGCCGGGACGGGACCTGAGGCCCCTCTACCTGTACACCGAGAACACCCGGCACGACGTGCGGCTGAGCCTGGAGATCGGCGAGGCCGACAGCACGACGATCGTGTTCAGCGCCTCGCTGCCGGAGGAAACCGCCGGCGCCGCCGAGGCCGACACCGTGCTGGAAGGCTACCTGTACCTGCAGGCCCTGACGCCGCCCGGCAGCCGGGTGTTCCGGCTGCGCTGCGTGTCGGCGACGCGCGACATGCGCGACCGGATCAGCGGCAACGTGGTGATCCAGGACGCCCACGGCTACCACCGCACCCCGTCCTGCCACGCGGTCGACGGCGAGGTTCCGGAATTCTATTACCAGCACGGCCCGGTTGCCGACGGGGTGGCGTGGTTCGGCATCCCCTTCTTCAGCCGGTTCGCCGTCACGCTCAGCGTGGACGTCATCTAGCGCAGCGAAGTCGTTGCGTCCCAGCAACGGAGACGCGGCGCGCGGGTCGGCCGTGTCGGCGGCGAAACGTCGCAAAAAGCGGCAAATACTCGCCGCATGATAGACCGCGACGCGATCCTCGGTTTCCTGGTCTCGACCCAAGCAGATCGCTTGCACGAGCCGTTACGGCTCGATTAATGTCGTCCTACCGTGTTTTTGATGATCTCGATGCAGCGGCATCGGCGTCACGCGGACTGAACGGTAGGCACATGGACCTCCAGACCGATCCTGCTCCGTCCGACTGCCAGGCAGACCTGGACGAGGCGCCGCCGCCGCCGCCGCGCCCCGAGCCAACCACGCAGCCGCGCTGGCGCCGGTTCGACGCCGCCTGGTATGCCCAGCGCTACCGGGAGGCCCTGGCCGGGCAGGACGTCAAGGGGAGCGAGCTGGAGGCCTTCTACTGGCAGCAAGGCTGCCGGCTCGGCCACTCGCCCAACATGGTGTTCGACGAGGCGTGGTACCTGGCCACCTATCCCGACGTCGCCGCGCACGTCGCGGCCGGCGGCGCGCGTTCCGGCTTCGAGCACTACATACGCGACGGCCACCGCGACCGCTCGCCGCACTGGCTGTTCGACGAGCGCTACTACCTGTCCTGCAACCGCGACGTCACCCAGGGCGTGCTGCAGCGCGGTCACTTCGCCAACGGCTACGACCACTACTTGGCGGTCGGCAACGTCGAGCTGCGCACCGCCCACCGCTTCTTCGACCCGCTGCTGTACAACGAGAACGCCGACGAGAGCGAGGACGCCCGCGGCCACGCCGGCGGCCCGTTCGTCCGCTTCCTGCTCGACAACTGCCGGGCCGGCAGCACGGCGCGGCTGTCGTGGTACTTCGACCCGGCCTGGTACCTGCGGACCTATCCGGAACTGGCCGAGGAGATCGCCACCGGCTGGAGCTGCGCGCTGCACCACTTCCTGTGCCACCGCAGCGCCGAGCGCTATGCCGGCCTGCAGTGGTTCTCCGAGCAGCACTACGGCGCCACCTACCCGGACGTGCTGGCGGCGGTCGACAAGGGCGCGTTCCGCAGCACCTACGAGCACTTCGTCAAATTCGGCGCCGCCGAGCGCCGCCGGCCGCATCCCGAGGTCGACCTGGTCGAGCACTACCGTTCCACCGCGGTGCAGGCCGCGATCGAGCGCGGCGAGCACGACAACGCCTTCACCCACTGGCTGGCGCGGCGGCAGGACGCCGACGAGGGCGGCGACCCGGCGCCGGTGGCGGAAGCGCAGAGCAAGCAGCTGTTCGCGCGCCTGGCCGACGCCATGCTGCCGCAGTTCGCGCGCTCCAGGCTCGACTTCACCGTGCACGGCACGCCCGCGGTCAGCGTCATCGTCGTGCTGCACAACAAGTTCGCGCTGACCATGACCGCGCTGTCGTCGCTGCGCGCGGTGTATGCCGGCGGCATCGAGCTGATCCTGGTCGATTCCGGCTCGCGCGACGAGACCTGCCGCATCGGCCGCTACCTCCTCGGGGCGCGCATCCTGCGCTTCGCCCACAACGTCGGCTTCGTCGCCGCCTGCAACGCGGCCCTGGCGCATGCCACCGCGCCGGCGGTGCTCTACCTCAACAACGACCTGACGCTCGGCATCAAGTCGATCGAGCTCGCCCTGGCCCGCCTCGACGCCGATCCGCGCATCGGCGCGGTCGGCGCCAAGTTCATCCGCACCAACGGCCTGCTGCAGGAGGCGGGCTCGATCATCTGGCGCGACGGCTCCACCGTGGGCTACCTGCGCGACGGCGATCCCGCCTGCCCGGAAGCCAACTTCGTGCGCGACGTCGACTTCTGCTCCGGCGCCTTCCTGCTGGTGCGCGCGTCCTGCCTCAAGGCGCTCGGCGGCTTCGACGACGACTTCCGCCCCGCCTACTACGAGGAGACCGACCTGTGCGTCCGTCTCCGCAAGAACGGCTACCGGGTGGTCTACGACCCGGCGGTGGTGGTGCAGCACGTCGAGTTCGGCTCCGCCAGCTCCGCCCGCTCGGCGCGCATGATCGCGCGCAACCACCGGATGTTCGTCGAGAAGCACCTGGACTGGCTGCGCTACAAGCACCCGCAGCATTCGCGCAACGCCCTGTTCGCCCGCTCGCCCAAGGCCGGGCGCGGCCGCATCCTGTTCATCGAGGACCGCATCCCGATGCGCGACCTCGGCTCGGGCTACGTGCGCTCCAACGACATCGTCCACGCCATGGCGTCGCTCGGCTACCACGTCAGCGTCTACCCGGTGTATCCGGCCACCACCAGCCTGCTGGAAACCCTGGGCGACTTCCCCGACACGGTGGAGGTGCTGTACGACCGCGGCCAGGAGCAGCTCGCGCAGTTCATCGCCGAGCGCAGCGGCTACTACGACATCGTCTGGATCGGCCGCACCCACAACCTGCAGCGCCTGCTGCCGATCTTGAGCGACGCGTCCTCGGCGCTGCCCGACCACAGCGTCGTGCTCGACACCGAGGCGATCGCCGCCCCGCGCCTGCTGGAGCAGGCGCGCGTGCTCGGCCGTGCGCCCGAGCACGACCTGGAGACCATGCTGCGCGCCGAGCTGGCCTGCGCCTATTTCTGCCAGAAGATCGTGGCCGTGAACGAGCGCGACGCCGCCCTGGTCCGCCTGACCGGGCACGGCAAGGTGTCGGTGCTGGGCCACCTGAAGGAGCCGGTGCCGACGCCGGCCTCCTGGCGCGAGCGCAGCGGCCTGCTGTTCCTGGGCGCCGTGCACGAGACGGCGAGCCCGAACTACGACAGCCTGTCCTGGTTCGTGAAGGAGGTGCTGCCGCTGCTCGACGGCCGCCTGCCGCCCGAGGTGCGGGTCTCGATCGCCGGCTACGTCGACCGCCGGGTCGACATGTCGCCGCTCGGCCGCAACCGCCGGGTCGACCTGCTGGGCCCGGTCGGCGACCTGTCCGCGCTGTACGACGCGCACCGCGTGTTCGTGGCCCCCACCCGGTTCGCCGGCGGCATCCCGTTCAAGGTGCACGAGGCGGCGGCGCACGGCCTGCCGATCGTCGCCACCGAGCTGCTGTGCCGCCAGGTCGGCTGGACCGACGGCGCCGCCATCCTGTCCGGCGGCACCGACGACCCGGCGCTGTTCGCCGACCAGGTGGCCGCGCTCTACGGCGACGAGGCGCGCTGGACCGCGCTCCGCACGGAGGCGCTGCGCCGGATCGAGGCCGAGAACAGCCGGGCCGCCTACCTCGAGCGCTTGGGCGAGATCCTGAGCGACGTCACCAGCGAGGCGCATCCGAGGCGGGCGGCGGAATGAGCGGGCAGGGGAAGCGGTGGCCGGACAGGGCGGGCGCGCCCTGAGCCGCCATGCTTGACCAACCCGTCACGACGATCGTTGGCGTGATCGACTCGCTCGGCTCCGGGCGGATCGGCGGCTGGGTCAGCCGGCGGCACGAAGGCACCTACGTGGGCGGCCTGCGGATCGAGCTGCGCCGCGGCGCCGTCGTGCTGTCCGAGGTGCGGCCGGCCGGCCCCCGCCTCGACGTGCTGGCCGACGCCAGCCTCGACCTCGCCTTCTCCCTCGACTGCGACGCCGTCGACGAGCTGCTGGACGGCGTGGTGACGGTGGTCGCGGTCGACCCGTCCGGCCAGGAGCACCCGCTGGAGGTGTACCCGCCGGTGCGCGCGGCGGCACGGCGCGTCGGCGCCCCGGAGCAGCCGCGTCCCGCGGCCGCACGCACCGTCGCCGGGATGATGCAGGCCATCTCGCCGAGAGCCCTCGCGGCCGCCCCGCCGCGTCCCCACGGGCAGGTGCCAGCCCGGGGGGAGCCGGCGCGCGGCGGGACGCGCTTCGCCCGCGCGGCGGTGGGCCCGCGGATCGTGTTCCTCGGCGCCGGCAGCACCGTGTTCGCCAGGAACCTGCTCGGCGACATCCTGAGCGAGCCGGCCCTGTCGGCGAGCCGGATCTGCTTGTACGACATCGACCCCGAGCGCCTGCGGGTGTCGGAGGTGGTGGCGGGGCGGATCGTGCAGGCGCTGGACGCGCCGGCGCAGGTGTCCGCCACGACCGACCTGGGGGAAGCGCTGGACGGCGCCGACTACGCGATCAACATGATCCAGGTCGGCGGCTACCGCCCCTGCACGGTGACAGACTTCGACATCCCCAACCGTCACGGCCTGCGCCAGACCATCGGCGACACGCTCGGCATCGGCGGCATCATGCGGGCGCTGCGCACCATCCCGGTGCTGTCCGGCATGGTGCGCGAGATGGAGCGGCGCTGCCCGGACGTGCTGCACCTCAACTACGTCAACCCGATGGCGATGAACTGCTGGGCGCTGACCCGGAGCAGCCGGATCCGCACCGTGGGCCTGTGCCACAGCGTGCAGGGCACCGCGGCCGAGCTGGCCGCCGACATCGGCGTGCCGGTGGAGCGGATCGACTACCTCGCCGCCGGCATCAACCACATGGCGTTCTACCTGCGCTTTGCCGTGGACGGCGAGGACCTGTATCCCCGCCTGCGCGAGGTGAGCGCTGCCGGCCGGATGCCGCCGCACAACCGGGTCCGCTACGACGTGCTCGACCGCTTCGGCTACTTCGTGACGGAATCCAGCGAGCACTTCGCCGAATACGTGCCCTGGTACATCAAGCGCGACCGTCCCGACCTGCTCGATCGCCTCAACATCCCGCTGGACGAGTACCCGCGCCGCTGCGAGCAGCAGATCGCCGACTGGACCGAGCAGGGGCGGGCGCTGCAGGACGGGGGCACGCCGATCGCGGTGGTGCCGAGCCACGAGTACGGCGGCCGCATCATCAACGCGATCGAGACCGGCGTGCCGGCGGTGGTCTACGGCAACGTGCCCAACCACGGCCTGATCGACAACCTGCCGCCCGAGGCCTGCGTCGAGGTGCCGTGCCTGGTGGACGGCACCGGGCTGCATCCGGTGCAGGTGGGGCGGCTGCCGCTGCAGCTCGCCTGCCTGATGCAGACCAACGTGTCGGTGCAGGCGCTGACCGTCGAGGCGGCGCTGACCGGCCGGCGCGAGCACGTCTACCACGCCGCCATGCTCGACCCGCACACCGCCGCCGAGCTCGACCCGGAGCAGATCGCCCGCCTGGTCGACGAGCTGCTCGAGGCGCACCGGCCCTGGCTGCCGGACGCGCTGTTCCGGTGACGCGGCCGACCGTCGCCCCGGGCCGCGCGCGGATGAACCGTTGCAACTTCATGACGATCAAGCAGGGTGACCCGAGGATGGAACCGATGGATTACGTGCCTGCCCTGAGGGACGCGCTGGCGCTCCGGGACGACGGCCAGCTGGACGCGGCGATGCAGCGCTTCGAGGTCCTGGCCGTCGAACATCCGCACCGGATCGAGGCTTTTCTCGAAGCGGGAAAGCTGGCGCAGAAGCGCGGCGCCTGGCAGGACGCCCTCGTCTGGTACCGGGACGCGATGGCCGTGTCCCGGCACAACTTCTGGCCGTACTACCTGAGCGTGAAGCTGAAGCAGCAGCGCAACGACCACGCCGGCTGCCTGGACGACCTGGAGGCGGCCGGCCGAGAGTGCCGGGGCCGGGTGTCCGAGGAGGAGTACGACAACATCGTCAAGCTGACCAGCGACGTCCGGTCGGTCGCCAACGGTCCGCCTGCCGCCGAGCTGCAGGCAGCGCTCCTGCGCAACACCACGCCGATCGGCCGTCCGCTGCCCAACGCGGTGCGCGTCTCGCTGGTCAAGGACGAGGCCGACGTCATCTACGAGAGCCTCGAATCCTCCTACCTGAGCGGGTTCCGCTACTACGCGATCGCCGACAACAACAGCTCGGACGGCACGAGGCGCGAGATCGACCGCTTCGCCGCCGACCGCCCGGACAGCATCGTCTACGTCGTCAGCGACCCGGTGGTCGGCTACTTCCAGGCGGCGAAGACCATGGCCCTGGCGCGGATGGCGGTGACGGTGCTGCAGGGCCTGGGCCACCCGATCGAGTGGGTGTTCGCGCTCGACGCCGACGAGATGCTATACGCGAGCGACCCGTCGCTCGACCTGTCGGCGATCCTCAACCGTCCGGACGGCGCGAACAAGCGGATGCTGTCGTACTGCTTCTGCAACGCGTCGAGCTCCTACCCGCACCAGCGTCTCGACCCGGACATGGATTTCCTGCGCCACTTCGACCACTACGAGACCTTCCACAGGAACACGGTCAGGAAGGTCGCCTTCCGCTACTCCGCCGAGGCCTACCTGGAGCAGGGCAACCACTACTGCTCCAAGGCGGTGACCTCGGTCGACCAGCTGATCGTCGGCGCCGAGCACGGCCTGGTGCTGCGGCACTTCCCGGTCCGCAGCATCGAGCACGTCAGGACCAAGATCGTGAACGGCGGCAAGGCGCTGCAGGCCTTCAACGGCTCGGACGCGCTGGGCAGCCACTGGAAGCGGGACTACGAGCTGTATCTCGAGCAGGGCGAAGGCTACCTGTCCGAGAAGGTGCGCCGCTACCACGCGCGCAGCCTGGCTTGACCGCGCCGGCCGGCCGGGGCACGGCACGATGAGGGTCGCCGTGATCTCGCTGGTCGACAAGACCCTGCAGCTCGGCTTGTCCGGCCTGCCGGACGCCGCCGCACCGTCCAGCCTCGCCGTCCGGGTCGGCCACGTCGCGATCGCCGTGTCGTCGAAGATCGCCAGGCGGCCCCGGTTCGCGCCGGAGTTCCCGATCGTGGCCGCGGTCGAGATCCTGGGCGAGATACCGAGGGCCTTTCTCGGCTCCCTGCTGGCGCAGGCCGAGTACGTGGTCGCCCACGCCGACGGGCGCAGCGCCCTGGCCCGGCTGGACGTCGAGGCGAGCCCCGCGCTGAAGGACATGGACCGGCCGGCGTCGCCATGGACGGAGGCCGACCTGCTGCTGGCCGACGACGGCTTCATCTTCTTCCGCAAGGGCTCCAACCGGGTCCTGGACCAGCACCAGGGGCTGTTCACGCTGGACGAGGCGGCGGAACGGACCTGGCACGCCAACATCGCGTTCCGGTCCGGGCTGGCGTCCCGGATCCGGGTCCCGATCGTGACCGTGGTCATCCCGAACAAGGAAACCGTCTACCGCCACCTGATCCCGGACGTCCCGTTCTCCGACCGGCGCCCGGTGCGCCTGCTGTCGGCGCTCGCGGAACGTAGCGGCCTGTCGCGGAGCCTGGTGCTGCTGGAGGACCGGCTGCACCGCGCGGCGCTGGAAGCGGGATGCGACCTGTACGACCGCACCACCGCCTACTGGAACGGCTTCGGCGCCGCGCTGGCGTTCAACATCCTGGCCGACGAGCTGACGGCGCGCGGGATCGCCGACGTGGACGGCTTCGCCGAGGAGGAAACCTACCGGGTGCACCGGCTGTGCATCACCGACTGGGGCATGGCGTGCCGGCCGGTGGTGTTCGACAGCCGTCTCGCCTGCGGCCTGCACGACTACCGGAGCAGGCTGCTGTTCGACAACCACGTCCACAACCGCGGACATTGCAGGGTGTACGCCAACCCGACCCGGACCGGGCGGGTGCTGGTGTTCTGCGACTCCTTCGTCTTCAACGTGTGGTGGCAGTTCCTCGCCGAGCGGTTCGGCACCGTCGTGCTCGCCCACCAGGCCGCCGTGGACGCGGCGCTGGTCGAGCTGGTCGGGCCGGACCTGGTGATCTGCTCGATGATCGAGCGGTTCCTGGCCAGCCCGCCCGACGACCTCGCCGCACCCCGGTTCGTCACGGTGTCGAGCGCGCTGAACAAGGGCGGCGAGGGCCTGGAGGCCGACCTGCTGAAGGCGCTGAAGGAGGCCGCCCCGTAGCCGTCCGGCGCCTACCGCGTCAGGTAGTCCACCAGGGTCATGGTGAACAGGATCGCCACCCAGAAGAAGCCGACCAGGGCGAAGAAGCGGATGATCGGCGGTTCCTGCGGCAGCTCCATCGACGCCCACAGCACGATCGCCACCATCGCCAGCACGACGGCCGCCTCGACCATCCAGACCTGGCGGAACGGCACCCAGGCCCCCAGCGCCACGTTCGCGCCGAGCAGCAGCAGCAGCGCCAGGAGGGTGACCAGCGGCGTGCGCAGCCGCTGCCGCAGCACCTGCTTGTCCGCGTCCGACAGGCGCGCGCGCGCCATCAACGGTTCAGCACGTAGAGCACCGGGAACACGATGATCCACACCAGGTCGATGAAGTGCCAGTACAGGCCGAAGACCTCGATCCGGTTCTGGTGCCGGGCCAGGTAGCCCGGGCGGCTCGCCATCCAGCTCATCACCAGCAGGATCGACACCCCGGTGGTCAGGTGCAGCCCGTGCAGCCCGGTGGTGACGTAGTACAGGTCGGTGAACAGGATCGTGGACGGGTCGTGCGCCAGCTCGTACGGCCGCTCGTGCAGGAACGGCATCATGTGCTCGTCAAAGTCCTCGTAGTACTCGTAGCCCTTCAGCACGAGGAACAGCGTGCCGAGCGCTGCCGTCGCCAGCATGAAGCGGACCATGCCGCGCTGCCAGCCGATCCGCGACAGCTCGATCGCGCCCGACATGGTGAAGCTCGACACGATCAGCACCGCCGTGTTGGTGGCGCCGATCCAGAACTTCAGGTGCGTCGTGGTCGCGGTGACGCTGGCGGGATGCAGGATGCGGATCACCAGCGCGCACAGGAACAGGCCTGCGAACAGCAGCAGCTCGGTCAGCAGCCAGCACCACATGCCGAACTTCGCCGCGTGCACCTGCTGGCCGTCGGTGGTGAAGTGCTCCTCGCGCTCGATCCCGACCGCCGCACTCACACCCGCGTCTCGCGACGGCTGTAGTCGTAGGGCGGGAAGTCCACCGTCGGCGGCGTCTCGAAGTTGTGCTTCGGCGGCGGCGAGGAAGTGGTCCATTCCAGCCCCTTGGCGTTCCACGGGTTGGCCGGCGCCCTGGCGCCGTAGCGCAGCGACCAGCCCAGGTAGACCATCGGGAACACGTAGCCCAGCGCCAGCACCAGGCTGCCCGACGAGCTCAGGATGTTGAGCAGCTGGAACTCGGGCGGATAGTTGTGGTAGCGCCGCGGCATCCCGAGATAGCCCAGCACGAACTGCGGCGCGAAGGTCGCGTTGAAGCCGATGAAGATCAGGAACGCCGACAGCCGGCCCCAGGCCTCCGGATACAGCCGCCCGGTGAACTTCGGCCACCAGTAGTGCAGCCCGCCGAGAAACGCGAGCGCCGTGCCGCCGACCATGATGTAGTGGAAGTGCGCCACCACGAAGTAGGTGTCGTGCACGTGCTCGTCCACCGCCAGCGTCGCCAGGAACAAGCCCGTCAGCCCGCCCACCACGAACAGCCCGATATACCCCATCGCGTACAGCATCGGCGTGTCGAGCCGGAGCGTGCCCTTGTACAGGGTGGCGGTCCAGTTGTACACCTTGACCGCCGACGGCACCGCGACCGCGAAGCTCAGCACCGAGAACACCAGGCTCGCGGTCTCGCTCTGCCCGTTGACGAACATGTGGTGTCCCCACACGAAGAAGGTCAGCGAGGCCAGCCCGATCGAGGCATAGGCGACGAAGCGGTAGCCGAACAGCGTCTTCTGCGCGAACGCCGGCACGATCTCGCTGATCACTCCCATGCCCGGCAGCACCATGATGTACACCGCCGGGTGCGAGTAGAACCAGAACAGGTGCTCGAACAGCACCGGATCGCCGCCGAGTGCGGGGTCGAACACGCCGATGTGGAACGCGCGCTCCATCACCAGCAGCGTCAGCGCCATGGTGATCACCGGCGTCGCCAGCAGGAAGATCAGGCTGACCGCGTACATGGTCCAGCAGAAGATCGGCATGCGGAACCAGGTCATGCCGGGTGCGCGCATGGTGTGTATGGTGACGACGAAGTTGAGCCCGGTCAGGATCGAGGAGAAGCCCACCACGATCACGCCGATCAGCGCCGGCACCACCCAGGTGTTGGAGAAGGTGGTCGAGAACGGCGCGTAGAAGGTCCAGCCGGTGTCGACGCCGCCCGCCACCACCGTGAACAGGGTGAACAGCGACGCCGTGACGAAGATGTACCAGCTCGTGCGGTTCAGGCGCGGGAACGCCACGTCCTTGGCGCCGATCATGATCGGCATGACGAAGTTGCCGAACGTGGCCGGGATCGACGGGATCAGGAAGAACCAGATCATCACCACGCCGTGGATGGTGAACAGCTTGTTGTAGGTGTCGTTGGAGAAGATCTGCCCGTTCGGCACCACCAGCGACAGCCGGATCAGCCCGGCCGCCACCGCGCCGACCACGAAGAAGGCGGTGATGCTGAGCAGGTACAGGATGCCGATCCGCTTGTGGTCGGTGGTGGTGAGCCAGGACCGCAGCGTGTGCTCGTCGTGCAGGTAGTCCGGCTCGCGGTCGATGGTGATCCGGCCCGGATCCGGCTCGCGCAGCGCGGTCTCGATGGTGCCGATCAGCGAGTCCGGCGGCGTCATGGCGTTGTCTCCATCCCTGCCGGGCGCTCCGGCTCCGCCGCACCGTCCTCCCTGTCGGGAAGGCCGAGCGACTTGATGTAGGCGGTGAGCAGCACGATCCTGTCCTCCGGGATCACCCCCTTGAAGGCCGGCATGACCTGCCTGTACCCGGCGATCAGGTTGCGGTCCGGGTCCAGGATCTTGTCGTGGATGTAGCCGGCATCGGCGACCAGCGTGCCGCCGGCCAGCATCGGCACCGGGCTGCCGTACAGCCCGTCGAGCCGCGGCGCCCGCACCGCGGCACCCGCGCCGTGGCAGCCGCTGCAGCCATAGGACGAGAACAGCGCCCGTCCCTGCGACGCGAGCGAGATCGCGGTGCCGCTCTGCTGCAGCCACCGCGCGTAGTCGGCCGGTGTCATGATGGTCAGCAGCCCGCCCATCCGCGAATGGTCGGTGCCGCAGTACTCCGAGCAGTACAGCCGGAACGTCCCGGTCTTGTTCGCCGTGAACCACAGCTGCGTGTAGCGCCCGGGCAGGGTTTCCATCTGGATCCGCAGCGCCGGCAGGTAGAGCGCGTGGATCACGTCCTGCGAGATCATGTCGATCATCACCGGCTCGCCGCTCGGCACGTGCAGGTCGTTGATCTCCGCCTGGCCGCCCGGGTGCTGGAACTTCCACATCCACTGCCGGCCGATCGCCTCGATCCGGAGCGCGTTGCGCGGCGGGTGCTTGTGGATGTCGAACAGCCTCGCGCCCCAGTAGAAGAAGATCAGCGTGAGCAGGAATGGTACCACCATCCAGCTCACCTCGAGCATCCGGTTGCGCTTGTCCGAATACTCGCGGTGCACCTGCTTGCCGACCCGGAAATGCGCCGCGAACCAGGCGATAGCCAGGAAGATCGGCACCGTCAGCAGCAGCGTCAGCACGGTGAAGCCGAGGATCAGGTGGTCCGACTGCACCGCCTCGGCCGAGGCGGAGGGCGGCCACAGCGCCAGCGGGAAGTCCGCCGGGTTGACGTCCTTGCCCGTCAAGGCGCCGCGTCCAGCGACCGGCCGACGGTGCGGCGCATCGCCACCCCGATCGGGATCCGCGCCCGGCCGTGCTGCGGGTCCGCCCAGCCGTAGCGGTCGAGCCGGCCGGACTCGCTGCGCTTCAGGTCGGTGAGGTCGTTCCACGGCGCTGACTGCAGGCGCGGCAGCGGCGGCAGCGGGCTGGCCTGCTGCTGCGCGGTCAACGCCGGCGCCGCGTCGCGGCCGGCCCGGAACCCCTGCAGCATCACCACCATGAGCCAGATCGACACCGCGAGCGCGATCGCGAGCCCGAGCGTCAGCATCCCCATCAGCGCGCCGCTCATGTCCTCGGTCCCGAACCCCTGGCGCGCCGCCTGCGGGCTCGGCGGCGTGCCCGGCACGCCGCGCCCGCCGGTGTCGTCGAGGGGAGGCTCGTCCCGCCTCCGGCGCGCGGCGAACACCCCGCCCAGCGCCGCCCCGGTGCCGGCC
>CAXUEL010000058.1:0-729 GCA_964249915.1 uncultured Acetobacteraceae bacterium
GTCGAGGTCGGCCACCTGGCCGAGCACGGCGAGCCCGGGCTGCGGCGGCTGCAGCGATCGCGGCAGGCCGGGCCCCACCAGCCGGCAGACGATCGAGGGGTCGGCAGCGCGCACGCGGGGCATGATCGCGTCGCGCAGGGCGTGGGCGGCGGCGAGGTTGGGGGCGTGGGCGTAGTTGCCGATGAAGGCGAGGCCGTGCCGTTGCGCGAACGGGACGTCGCAGGGCGCGCATGGGAGCGACCACGGGATCACGTGCACGCGCCCGGCGGGAACGGATTGCCGGAGCAGGGCCGCCTCGACGGTGGAGTGGGTGATGACGGCGTCCGCGTTGCTCGCGGCCCAGAGCTCCTCCCTCCGCACCCGGTGCACCGCCGGCTTCATCTCGGGGCGGTTCTCGAACACCGCCTGGCGGGCCAGCCGGAGGTGGTGCAGGTCGGCCACGGCGTAGACCAGGCGGGCGCGCGGCTGGTAGTGCCTGACCAGCGGCGCGTAGGCGGACGCGACCGGCAGGCGGTGCAGGTAGGCGAGGTCGTACCGGCCTGCCTCGCGGCGGAGCACCTCCTCGACCGAGCCGAACTCCGGCCTGCGGCACACGCGGATCCCGGCCCCGTCGAGCGGGCCGGACGCCGCGTCGGCAGCGGGCATGGACTGGGCCGCGAAGGTGACGCGGCAGCCGAGGCGTTGCAGCGAGCGCATGTGCGACAGGATGGCGACGGAGCCGCCGTCGCC
>CAXUEL010000058.1:739-16446 GCA_964249915.1 uncultured Acetobacteraceae bacterium
GCCTCGGCGTCGTCGGCGAAGCCGAGCAGGGCGGCGGTGAAGGCGGCGCGCGCGGCGTGGTCGAAGTCGGAGGACGGGTCGAGCCGCAACGGCGAGCCTGGCATGTCCTCGCCCGAGCCTTCGGCGCGGAGGTGGATCAGCCAGGCGCGCGTCGGGTCGAGCGGGGGCCGGAGCGCGACGTCGAAGCCGAAACGGCCGTTGCCGATGCCGGCCGCCTGGAGGTCCGGGCGGTGCCGGTTGGCGACCACGCGTTCCAGCAGCCGGTCGTCGGCGGTCAGCAGCAGGCAGACCGGGGCGTCGGGGGACAGCCCGCTGCGGACCCATCCCCGAATCCGGCTGCGGTCGGCCTCGTCGATCGAGCCGGTCAGCATGGAACGGGAGGGTGTCAGGCGGCGCGGTGGTGCTGCAGGACCTCCAGGGTGGCGGCGTCGGCGGCGCGGCGGACCTCGATCGGCAGGCCGGCCGGCTGGTCCGGCAGGGCGAGGAGGAACCCGTGGCAGCCGCTGCCGTAGCCGGCCCGTCGCAGGTCGTCGCGGAACAGGTTGGCGACCGTCCGGGCCACGATCCTGCCGCCGGCCAGCACCTCCAGACAGGCCGGGACGTCCGGCCGGTCGGGATCGCAGGCCCAGCCGCGGACGACGTGGCCGTCCCACCCGTCGATGCGGCCGTGCAGCGTCCGGGCGGCGGGTGCGCGCGCGGCCTGGTCGTCGATGGCGCGCCTGATCCGGTCCAGGGTCTCGCCGTGCTCGACCCGGGGCGCGCAGTAGACAGCGGGGACTGCGGGCCGGTCGCCGTAGAGGGCGTGGTATTCGATCAGGTTGTGGAACATGGTGCGGCTGTCGTCGTCGACAAAGGTTTCGGACGGCGCGTCCTCGGCCAGGATGACGTCGTGGCTGTCGAGCTCGACGTGGAAGTACTCGATCTCCGTACAGGCGGTGTCGCGCAGCACGCCGACACCGTTGACCAGGCATTCCGCCGGGACCAGGCAGCCGTGGAGGAACATGGCGTGCTTCGGCGACACCCGCAGGTCGCGGCGCGGCTGGTAGCGGCCGAGCGAGCCGGCCTTGAACAGGATGGGCTGCACGGCGGGGTTGGAGGCGAGGAACCGGCCGCCGTACGCGCGCCGTCCGATCCAGCGGATCGGCCGCGCGCCGCCGGTAAAGGTCGTGACGCAGTGGCCGATCTTCAGGTCCTCGACCGAGACGTCACCGCGATCGGTGCGGATGGCGGTGCCGCGGGCGTAGCAGGCGATGGAGATGTCCAGGCTGGGCGGCGAGTTCGACAGCTGTTGCGCGCCGGCCGACAGCAGGAAGCTGGCGGTGGTGTAGTCGCCGTTGAAGGCGAGGGTCTGGCTGGTCTGGCCCTCGTCGACCGTCAGGATGCCGCCGCTGCTGGTGCCGGCGTAGTCGTAGGCGGTGACGTCGCCGAGCGAGATGCCGTCGAGGACGACCATGTCCTCGTCCGGCGCCGGGAACTGGGCGGTGATGGTGCCGGAGAAGCTGGCCGGGTCGTCGAGGACCAGGATGCCGGTGTCGTCGGCGAACAGGACGTTCTGCGCGGTGGGGCCGGCGAGCTCCAGGGTCGCGCGCTGCACGACGCGCTGTGGCGGGTTGATCTGGTACTCGTAGGACACGATCCCGGGACCGACCTCGAGCGTGCCGGTGCCGCTGATCGGGCCGTCCAGGACCAGGTCGCCGGGTTGCGGTGCGGCATACGGGGCGTCGGCGGCGGAGGTCTTGGACACGATGACGCCGTTGTTCACGATCGTCCCGGCCACCGTGCCGATGCCGTCGACGGTGCCTCCGGAGTCGACCGTCAGCACGGGCGCCGTGAAGGTGCCGTTCTCGACCAGGGTCAGCTCGCCGTCGATGCGGAACGCGTTCGGCGTCGCGTAGCTGAGGCCCTCGATCACCAGTCGGCCGGGCGCTGCGATCGCCGTCAGCGTCGACTGCAGGGAGACATAGGTGCCGGTGGCGGCGTCGAAGCTGTTGATCTGGCCGTTGCCGTAGGAATTGTCGATCTTGATGGTCGCGGCGTCGGTGGTGATCAGGCCGCCGAGATCGAGGTCGAGGATGCCGCCGGCGCCGGCGCTGTAGCTGCCGCCGCCGCCGAGCGTGCCGTCCACGAGGTCGGGGTCGAACGTGGCGTTGATCGTCAGCGTCGAGGCGGCGGCGGGAGCGGTCGAGATGCTGGACCCGTTGGCCCCGATCGAGCCGGTGTTGTGGAAGGTCGCGGCGTCGATGGTCAGCCCGGTCCCGTTTCCGCTGCCGCCGATCGCTCCGGTGTTGTCCAGCGTGCCCGTGGCCACGATCTGGCCGTAGCCCTGGAGGAGGCCGTTGTCGTCGTCCAGCGAGCCGAAGCTCAGCGTGCCGCCGGCGAGGTCGATCTGGCTGCCGGTCTGGAGGTCGAGGGCGCCGCTGATCGACAGGTTGCCGATCAGGGACAGGTAGTTGTTGGCAATGGTGACGGACTGGACGGCGTAGCCTTCGTCGGAGCCGATGGTGATGATGGTCGCGTAGACGGAGCCGTCGCTGGTGTAGGTGACGGTCGGGATGATCACCTGCGCGTCGGCACTGTTCGGCACGATGCCGCCGTACCAGCTCAAGGGGCTGCCCCAGTCCACGGCGTTGTAGTCGGGGCTCGCGTCGAAGACGTAGTTGGTCAAGGCACAACCCTTTTGTTGCGATGGCCTACAAGAGCACACGGGCCGGTTGCTGGGGAGGGGAGACGTTTGAAGCGGGAGGTGGGTGATTGACGAGGTATGGCTTGCCGATCGGGACTGGCTTCCGGTGCGGCGAGATGAGGCAGCCGCAGCAGGCAGGGCGGCTGGCGGTGGCAGGAGCGAACGTTTGGCTGATGTGGCCGGACCGGGTGGAGGTGGCGGCGGCGACCGTCGCTGACTTGCGGGCGCAGGCGCTCCTTGCGGTTTGGGCGCCGAGCGCACGTGATCGTCTGGAACGCGGAGGAGACGCTGTTGAGCGGACGCCGTCAGTTTTTGGATGGCTACCCGGCGCGGTCTTTTCCCACGTCCACCTCAATTACCTCGTTGAGAGAAATTGCTATGGATAAAGCCATACTGGCATGCTGGCAGACCATGAGATATAGAAAATGAAAGACGATTTTACTCTGACTGCCGCTTGTTGATACAAACTGAATAGGAGTTATGGGTCATCCAATTAACAACCAATTTACAAGGACATGAAACGGCCAACCCCACTTTGATCAAACTCATATGCGAAGCATACTTCGTCATCTGCATCGCTCCCGGTATCATCCTTGATAGACAGAATTTTGCCTTGTAAGAACAAGCCAGCATCATTCTTAATCAAGAATTGCTCACCAAGCGAGATTGTGTAAACCCTCGATGTACTATCTAGCTTTGCGAAGTCGATAGGCTTACCTCGACCAGTGTTCCGAACCCTTGCGATTGCCTGCATGTTTGTGAAGTCTCTGTAGAGATAGATCTGCCTGTTGCTCGCTTTAGTAAATCTCAACTGAAATAACTTAGTGCCTTCTTGGATTATAACTATCCCATCATGAGTTGAATAATTAAAGCATTTTCTATGTAGATATTGCTCTAGATCCAAATCCGCGGCGGTCCGCTCTTTATGCGAAGGGGCTTGATCGGTGCCGGAGATACCTTGAGAAACCGAGACGGAAGAGGCAGGTTCTACTCGATTGCCTAAGTAGGACCGCGAGAGAATGACATATATAGAAGTGAAGCTTGCAAGGCTTACACCGCAGACCACCATGCCGATAAGTGCGATTAGGCTGCCTATAGGTGTCGACAGTCTAAGACGAGGCACCCCCCACACCAAAAACGCATATGTAACTGCAATGCCAAGGACTCCGACGGCCACTCCGGGAAATGTCAACGTCTGGACAATCCAAGTCGACATGATCTGACGCCTAAGCCATGGCACCCACTTGACGATATTTTCTTTAGCGTCGTTTGGACCAACAGAGGCCAGGAAGAGCCCGACAGGCAGCAGGAAGGCAAGCGGCAATCCTTTGACGATGTCCCACATGCCGATCCCTATACCTAGCCCTTCATGAAGAGGATTGCTTCACTGCAGCCTACCTTGAGCATATGGTTGACCCCTGTCGACAGCGACTGACTACTGAGTCTCTCGAGTCCGCTTGTTCGGGATCTTTTTGCCACTAGACGCTCTATGGTTTAGGAGACGCATCCGGCTCAAAAACTATTGTATACTAAAACGGATCTAGAGCGGACCAGAACGATGTGGCCGCAGTCGAGACACCCTTGCTGCGTTGCAAAAGACTAGACGTTACGCCGTATGCCGCAGTGGTTGCGTCAGGCCAGCGACCGGCGCACGATGTCAGACAATTAAGACGCATTTGGAGAAGCGATGGGGAACAGGGAGGGGCGGGGGCCGCTGGCCCTGCAGATGCAGGGCATCTCGAAGACGTTTCCCGGGGTGCGGGCGCTGTCCGGGGTGTGGCTCGACGCGTGGTGCGGCGAGGTGCTGGCGCTGATGGGGGAGAATGGGGCCGGCAAGTCGACGCTCATGAAGGTGCTGTCGGGCGCGCACCGCGCGGACCCGGGGGGCACGATCCGGGTGTTCGGCGAGGCGGTCGAGATCGACGGGCCGCAGACCGCCAAGGATGCCGGGATCGCCATCATCTACCAGGAGCTGGCGCTGGCGCCGAACCTGACCGTGTCGGAGAACATCCATCTCGGCAACGAGATCCAGCGACCCGGCGGGCGGCTGGACCGCCGGGCGATGGCGGAGGCCTGCCGGCCGATCCTGCAGCGGCTGGGCACGCCGTTCGGGCCGGACACGCCGGTGTCTACCCTGTCGATCGCCGAGCAGCAGCTGGTGGAGATCGCGCGCGCCTTGTATCGCCGGTCGCGCATCCTGGTGCTGGACGAGCCGACCACGGCGCTGTCGGCGCGGGAAACCGACCGGCTGTTCGCGCTGATCCGGCAGCTGCGTTCCGAGGGAATCGCGCTGATCTACATCTCGCACCGGATGGCGGAGGTGTACGAGCTGGCGGACCGGGTGACGGTGCTGCGCGACGGCAGCAGCGCCGGCACGCTGGAGCGCGAGCAGATGTCGGCGGACGCCATCGTGCAGATGATGGTCGGGCGCTCGCTGTCGTCGTTCTACACCAAGACGCACGATCCCGCCGCCGCGGTGCGCGGGCCGGTGGTGATGCAGGTGGACGGGCTCACCGACGGAAGCCGCGTGCGGCCGTGCTCGTTCGCGCTGCACCGCGGCGAGGTGCTGGGGATGGCGGGGCTGGTGGGGGCCGGACGCACCGAGCTGGCGCGGCTGATCTTCGGGGCGGACCGGCGCGCCGGCGGCACGGTGTCGCTGGAGGGCAGACGGGTGACGCCGTCGCATCCGAGCCAGGCGCTCGACGCCGGGATCGCCTACCTGACCGAGGACCGCAAGGGGCTCGGGCTGTTCCTGGACATGTCGTGCGGCTCCAACATCAACATCGGCGTGATCGGGCCGGACAGCGGCGCCGGCGGGCGGCTCAACCTCCAGCGGGCGAAGGAGCGGGCGTTGCGGGCGTTCGGGTCGTTCCGGGTGAGGGCGTCGAGCCCGCTGGTGCAGGTGGGCAGCCTGTCTGGCGGCAACCAGCAGAAGGTGCTGCTGGCGCGGCTGCTGGAAACCGGGCCGAAGGTGCTGATCCTGGACGAGCCGACGCGTGGCGTGGACGTGGGGGCGAAGTCGGAAATCTACCGGATCATCGACGAGCTGGCGCGCGGCGGGATCGGCGTGCTGCTGATCTCGTCCGACCTGCCGGAGATCGTGGGGATCTGCGACCGGGTGCTGGTGATGCGCGAGGGCGCGATCGCGGGCGAGGTCGGGGGCGATACCGGGGTGCCGATCAGCCAGGAATCGGTGATGGTGCACGCCGCCGGCCTGGCGCCGCACGGCCTGGCGGCCTGAAGGAGCGCGCGATGCCAGACGACCAGCCGAACCCGGCGCCGCCGTCCGCGGACGCGGGCACGCCGCCCGCCGCCGCGCGGCCGAGCAACCGGGCGCAGTTCCGCGCCACGCTGCAGTCGCTCGGCATGCTGCCGGTGCTGATCGTGCTGGCGATCGGCTTCCAGTTCGCAGGCGGCCACCGGTTCCTCACGGTGCAGAACCTGTCGATCGTGGCGCAGCAGGCGTCGATCAACTGCGTGCTGGGTGCGGGCATGACCTTCGTGATCCTGACCGGGGGCATCGACCTGTCGGTGGGATCGATCCTGGCGGCGTCGGCGATGGGGGCGCTGATCGTGTCGCTGCTGCCGGCGTTCAGCGGGCTGGCGATCCCGGTGTGCCTGGCGCTGGGTGCCGGGATCGGCCTGCTGAACGGGGTGCTGATCGCGTTCGGGCGGCTGCCGCCGTTCATCGTGACGCTGGGCTCGCTGACCGCGGTGCGCGGCTTCGCGCGGCTGATGGGCGCGGACAACACGGTGTTCAACCCGCAGCTGAGCTATGCCTGGCTCGGCAACGACGGCATCCCCGTGCTGCCGGGCGTGGTGGTGCCGTGGCTGGCGATCGTCGCCGTGGTGGTGATCGTGGCCTCCTGGTACGTGCTGCGCCGCACCGTGCTGGGGGTCAGGATCTACGCGGTGGGGGGCAACGCGTCGGCGGCGCGCCTGGCCGGGATCAACGTGCCGCGCATCCTGTTGTTCGTGTACGGGCTGTCCGGTCTGCTGGCGGGGCTGGGCGGCGTGCTGTCGTCGGCGCGGCTGTATGCCGCGAACGGGCTGCAGCTGGGGCAGAGCTACGAGCTGGACGCGATCGCCGCGGTGATCCTGGGCGGGACCTCGTTCGTGGGCGGCATCGGCTCGATCTGGGGCACGCTGATCGGCGCGCTGATCATCGCGGTGCTGAGCAACGGGCTGATCCTGGTCGGCGTCTCGGACATCTGGCAGTTCATCGTCAAGGGTCTGGTGATCATCGGCGCGGTGGCGCTGGATCGCTTCCGGCAGGGCAGCGGCGTGCGCACCTGAGCCGACCGGGCGCCTGGCGGGAAGCGTTCCGTCCGCCGGCGCACGCTTGAATCAAGAACGGACACGGGGAAAAAGACAATGACCAGGACGACCGGCCACACCAGCACGTGGTTCCTTCTGCGCAACGCGCTTCTGGCCGGGGCCGCCCTGCTGGCGGCGCCGGCGCTGGCGCAGGCCAAACCGCTCGAGGCGATCGGCGTGACCATGGGATCGCTCGGCAACCCGTACTTCGTGGCGCTGACCAAGGGCATCACCGACGCGGCGAACGCGGGCGGCGGCCAGCAGGTCAAGGTGATCGCGGTGTCGGCGGACTACGACCTCAACAAGCAGTTCACCCAGATCGACAACTTCATCGCCGCCGGCGTGAACCTGATCGTGCTGAACGCGGTGGATCCGAACGCCATCCTGCCGGCGATCAAGCGGGCGCAGGCGGCGGGGATCGTGGTGGTGGCGGCCGACGTGTCCGCGGCCGGGGCCGACGCCACGGTGGAGACGGACAACACGGCTGCCGGCAACATGTCCTGCGCCTACCTGGCACAGAAGCTCGGCGGCAAGGGCAACGTGGTGATCGAGAACGGGCCGCAGGTGTCGGCGGTGATCGACCGGGTGAAGGGCTGCAAGGCGGCGCTGTCGGGCTCGCCGGGGATCCGGATCCTGTCGTCGGACCAGGACGGCAAGGGCTCGCGCGACGGCGCGCTCGCGGTGATGCAGGGCTACCTGATCCGCTATCCCGACCTGAACGGGCTGTTCGCGATCAACGATCCGCAGGCGATCGGCTCGGAGCTGGCGGCGAAGCAGCAGCACCGGAACAACATCGTCATCACCTCGGTGGACGGCGCGCCGGACATCGTGTCGGCGCTGAAGTCGAATGGGCTGATCGTGGCGTCGGCGTCGCAGGACCCGTATGGGATGGGGCAGTTGGCGGTGAAGGTGGGCAAGGAGATCATGGACGGGCACCCGCCGGCCGAGAAGGTGACGCTGATGCAGGCCAAGCTGGTGACGCGGGACAACGTCAACAGCTATGCCGGCTGGACCAGCCACTAGACCAGGCCACGTCGTCCGGATGCCGGTCCGCTCCGCAGCGGGCCGGCATCCGGTATCGAACCCGTCACGCAGCACGATGTGATCGCATCCTTTTCCGCTGTTCGCGCCCAGCTGCGTCCTAGGGCAGATATCCGATCGTGCTCGTGACCCCGCCACCCGCCTGGATGCCAGCGTTCAGCCCGCGGTCACCAGGACCGCGTTCGGCTCCGCCTGGCCCAGCAGCAGGCTCATGATGGGCCAGGCAATCTGCATGGCGAAGCGCGCCGGATCGATGCCGAGCGGCATCAAGGTGCCAGAGTATCCCACCAGCAGGCCTGCGCCGTCGATTACAATGCATAGGCCATGCATGTCGGCAGCGGCCAGTTCACGCCCGCTGAAGAACGGTGTCATGTAGAGGCTGCCGGCGTTGGGAAACACCTTCGGGGCCACCACGCCGCCGATGGCCTTGCCGAACTTTTCTGGACGGATCTCCAGCTTGCCGACCTTTGGCAGCTTCGAGTCTATCCCGTAAGCGTTCGCCCTCTGCACGCTGACAGGGCGATTGCAGTCTGCTCTTGCGGGTGACTCACGGCTGGGAGCCTTGGGTTGGCAGGGGACGAATTCTGGCGCGATCACGTCGACGCTTTCCTGCGGCAGCGCGGCACGCAGCAGGACTACTGCCAGCAGCACGGCATAGCGCCACGCGAGCTCCGCAAATGGCGGACGCTGTTCTATGGCCCGGTTCGGATGCGGACGGCACCGGAGCCAGAGGTCGGTCTGTCCGAGACGGGCGTAAGCGAAATCTCTTACGCCGCCCCCGTGGGGCCCGAGGCTGCTCGAGCGGACCAGGCTGTAGTCGTGGCAGCACCAATTGTCCGGCGCCGGTGGACAAACGAGCAGAAACGTCAGCTGGTCTGGGGTGGGCTCAACTCCGGCCAGCCGCTTGCTCGGTATGCGCGCCGCCACGGCATCCACCCCAGCGTGGCACACCGGTGGCTCAGGACCTTCGCCAAACCGCTGCTGGCAGGCCAGGAGGACGACCCGACCACGCGGTTCGCCGAGGTGCGGGTCGCGGAGGTTCCACGGTCGCCTGCGGCTTCCCCAACACTGATCACGTCGCTGGGGAGCGCGATCGAGATAGAGCTATCGGGTGGGCGGCGCGTCCGGGTAGGGCCGGAGGTGGATGCCGACGCGCTGCGGCGGGTGCTGGCGGTGCTGGAGCCGTCGGCATGATTACCGTGCCGGCGGGGGTGCGCATCCACCTGGCGTTGGGCGCCACCGACATGCGCAAGGGCTTCGACGGGCTGAGCCTGCTGGTGCAGGAGGTGCTGCGGGCGAACCCGTTCAGTGGCAACCTGTTCGTGTTCCGCGGCAAACGGGCCACCACGCTCAAGATCCTGTTCCATGACGGCAACGGCATGTGCCTGTTCAGCAAGCGGCTGGACCAGGGAGCGTTCACTTGGCCCACAACTCAGCCGTAGCCCGACGGGACCCTCACGGTGACGCTCAGCCCGGCGCAGTTGTCGATGCTGCTCGAGGGGCTGGAATGGCGGGCGCCGGTGCCGACACGGCGGCTGATGCTCGCTGGCTGAGCACGGTTTCGGTTGTACTGGCACCGGCCGGGGCGGTAGGCTGTACCGATGCAGATCGCGCTGGATCAGCTGCCGACCGACACCGACGTGCTGCACCGGCTGGTGCGCGACATGGTGTCCGCGCTCGACAGCCGCCAGTCCGAGATCGAGCGCCTCCGGCAGATCATCGTCGAGTTCAAGCGTGCCCGGTTCGGCCGCAGCGCCGAGCGGCTCGATCCGGAGCAGGCATCGCTGGCGCTGGAGGACTTCGAAGCGGATCTGGCGGCGATGATCGCCGCCTCTCCGGAGGCGGAACTGCCCGCACCCAGCCAGCCGGCTACGCCGCCGCATCGCGGTCCGCTGCCGGCCCATCTGCCGCGGATGGAAACGGTGGTGCCGGTTCGGTACGAGCACTGCCCGGACTGCGGCGGCACGCTACACGACGCTGGCACCACCAGCAGCGAGATGCTGGACTGGATCCCCGCCCAACTGCGGGTGTTGCGGATCACCCGGCCCAAGCGCGCCTGCCGCGCCTGCGGCACCCTGCATCAGGCGCCGGCACCGGAGCGGGTAATCGCTCGCGGCCTCGCCACTCCGGCGCTGCTGGCCCATATGTTGGTCAGCCGCTACTGCGACCATCTGCCGCTCTACCGGCAGAGCCGCATCCTTGCCCGGCACGGCATGGAGATCAGCCGGTCCACCCTGTCGGGCTGGATCGGTGCCGCCTGCTGGTGGCTGGAGGCGCTGCACGAGCGGCTGGCCGTGTACGTGCTGGCGGCCGACCGGCTGTTCGCCGACGACACGCCGTTGCCGGTGCTCGAGCCAGGGCGGCGACGCACCCGCACCGGGCGGTTTTGGGTCTACACCCGCGACGACCGGGCGCATGGCGACACCAGGCCGCCCGCGGTGCTGTTCCGCTACGAGCCGGATCGCAAGGGCGAGCGGCCGGCGCAGCACCTGCGGAACTTCCACGGCATCCTGCAGGTGGATGGCTATGCCGGGTTCAAGGGCCTAGCCGGCACGGGCCGGATCACCCTCGCCGCGTGCTGGGCGCATACCCGGAGGAAGTTCTACGAGCTGCACGAGACCGGCTCCCCGTCGCCACCAAAGTCATCCGGCGGATCGGCCTGCTCTACGATATCGAGCGCGAGATCCGGGGCTGGCCACCCGACGAGCGGCAACAGGTCCGGCAGGAACGGTCAAAACCCGTTGTGGAGGCGATGCATGACTGGCTGCAGGAGCAGCTGCGCTGCCTGCCGGGACGCGCCAAGCTGGCCAAGGCGATCCGCTACGCGCTGGGCCGCTGGCCTGCGCTGTCGCGGTTCCTGAATGACGGGCGGATCGAGCTGGATACCAACCCTGTGGAGCGGGCGATCCGTCCCGTGGCCCTGGGCCGGAAAAACGCGCTGTTCGCGGGCAGCGAGGGCGGTGCCAACCGCTGGGCGATCGTCGCCTCGCTGATCGAGACCGCTAGGCTCAACGGGATCGAGCCCTACGCCTGGCTGCGCGACAGCCTGACGAGGATGGTCGATGGTCATCCAGAGAGCCGCCTCGATGAGCTGCTGCCCTGGCCGTGCTAAGGGTGCCTGTAATCTGGATGAGTACGGACCCAGGACGAGGCTCATCACGGTGTCGGCGCAGCCTTCGCCAGACGGCCGTTCAGTCGCGCCTGCATCGCCTTGCGGCGCTCCCTGGCAGCGATGTTGAGCTGCCGTCCAGACTCACCGAAGAACTGGCCGAGCGAGTTGTTGATCTCCACCCCGCCGCTCTCCGGCGACCACAGCAGGTCGAACCGGAAGCCCAGCAGGTCATAGGTCTCCACCGCCTGCCGCAGCAGGTCCGTGCACATCATGGTCCCGCTGTCTTGCGGCACGGTGAACACGGCTGGCGCGGTCGCCACACGCCCGGGATGGAAGGACCACCGGGTGATGCTCTTCCAGCAGGTCAGGGTTTCACGGGTCTTGTCCTCCCAGAACTCGCCCTGGATGCCGTCCTGGTCGGCGATATCGGCCACGGTTGTGCAGTTGAACCAGCAATAGTCCGATCCGTCGATCTGCACCGGCAGATGCTCGCCGCACGGCAGCAGCATCGGCGCCAGCACCTCACGGGCACGCGCGCCCAGCAGGAAACCGTGGCCGAAGTCCAACAAAGCGCCGACGCAGTCGAGCGGCAGCACCTTCGCCTTGCCGCGTGCATTTTCCACAAGAGGAGGTCGCCAATCGGCAGCACTTCGTTTGCCCATTGCGGCAGATCGTCGTTCCGTTTCCGCAGGGTTGCGATTGCCGCTGACCGAGTTGAACGCGCCGTAGGCGAGATCGGCCCCTACCTTGTAGAGGTTCATGGCCCGTAACCCTTCCAATCAAGCGGGTCGGCGAGGTCGGGACGCGGCAACGGTCGTTCCAGCGTCCGCAGCATCTGCTCCAGGGCGATTGCCCGTGGGTCCGCCGAACGGTTGACGAGATCGTCTCCTATCCCTGCACCCATTCCAGCGCTGCCGAAATGAAATTCTGCTGCTTGTGCGACGGGTCGAGAAAAGCGATCGAACCATCCGCCAAATTCACGCAACAGCAAAATGCTCTAGCAATCGGTTTGCAAGCTGACTTTGCCTGTCCAAACCGTAATAATATCACGATCGGCACCCGTGCACGGAGCTAATCGCATCCGGCCGACATGCCAGATTATAACAGCATCGTCCTTGTCGTGCGTATATGCACGATCTTGAGCATCATGGGAGAGAATCTCGGCCCGCCATCGCCGGAAGCGCGGGCGCGCATCCACTTGATCCCCATGTACTGGATTAAGGTAGATCAGCAGAACGTCATCTTCCGGTTGCACCGACGCCTCGATGTGGTCCAGCAACCGATCCATCAGCATCGGACCGAATGGGTGATACATGAAGAGTATTGTTGGTCCTTTGATCGATGGCAATGTCGCATCACCATGTCTGACCACGATGGGCGTCCGATCAGGGTAAGGCTCTGCGACCTTCGCGGCGTTCCTGCGAGCCATCCGGACCAAGTCGGCATTGATCTCGATGCCGATAATGGAGCGGAAGGGGAAACCTGACGCGACGGCGAGCGCCCTGCCCATCCCACATCCAAGGTCGAGAAACGACCAATCGTTTGCGTCAGGAATGAACGTCAATATCCGCTGGACGGTGCCCGGAACGCATCCGAGGTAAGCTTTGAACTGACCCTTTTCTGTTCGGCTGGACGACAACAGAGATGAAGGTAGAAAGCCTCCGGCTGAAATGCCCATTGCGCGACAAAGGGATGCGCTGGGTGCCTTCTTCGTTGTCTATAAAGGTGCATCATTATGATGCCTCGTCGAACCAAGGCGATCCTCGTCGTGGAGAGGATCCAGCTCTTAAGGATGGCGTTCACGGCACCTCCTTTAAAACCTGCTGCCACCATAAGGTGCACGTCTTTTTAGGTGACCGGTCTTACCACAAGCCTGGTTTCCTCACCACTTGAGTTTTTCGGTGCATGCTGTGACTTGACGCTGCTGGTTGAGCAGGAAGGATGAGATGGCCGCACCGTTGTCGCAGGACCTGCGTCGTCGCCTGGTGCAGGCGGTGGCGGCGGGCAGCTCCGCGCGGGAGGCAGCGCGACGGTTTGCTGCCAGCGAGGCTGCGGCGATCAAGCTGGTCCGGCGCGTGCGCGAGACCGGCAGCACGGCATCAGGGCGGATCGGTGGCTATCGCAAGCCGCTGCTGGCGGGGCACGAGACGCTGCTGCGGGAGCTGACGGCAGCTAAGGCAACATCACGCTTGCCGAGATCAAGGCCGAGGTGGCGGCGCACGGCATCGGAGCGGACTGCCTCGCCACGATCTGGCACACCCTGCGCAGGCTCGGGTTGTCACACAACATAACAGCCTGAGGGCAGCTGAGCAGGACCGGCCGGACGTGGCCGCCTGTCGCAGGCTGTGGCGGTCCTGGCAGCCGTTCGTGGACGCCAAACGCTTCGTGTTCATCGATGCCTGAGGTCCGAAGGAGATCAAGGAAGCTGCCACGAACATGGTTCGGCGCTACGGCTGGGAACCGCGCGGCGAGCGTCTGATCCAGGCCGCCCCGCACGGCCACTGGTGCACCACGACCTTCGTGGCAGGCCTGCGCAGCATCGGCCTGGTCGCCCCGCTGGTGCTGGACGGTCCGATGAACGGCCCGGCCTTCCTGGCCTACGTCGAGCAGTTCCTCGCCCCCGCGCTGCGATCCGGCGACGCGGTCGTCATGGACAACCTCGGCGCCCATAGGGTGGCGGGGGTTGAGGATGCGATCAGGGCCGTGGGCCAGCTTGCTCTACCTGCCACCCTACTCACCGGACCTGAACCCAATCGAATAGGCCTTCGCCAAGCTCAAGGCTCTGCTCCGCCGTGCCGCCGCACGCATCAGGGACACGCTCTGGAGCAGCATCGGGCAACCGCTCAGCCAGTTCAGTCCCACCGAATGCCGCAACTACCTCGCCAACCCGGGATACGAGTTCACGTGAGATGAATGCTCTAGTCGGTCGGGCGCAGGAGGCGGTCGGGGCGGAGGGAAGCGAGCCAGGCGGAGGGACCGGAGCCGGGCCTGGCGATGTCGCGGGACGCCAGCACCAGAACGACGCGGCCCTGCAGGTTCCACAGCGGCAGCAGGCCGACGCCGCCCTGCGCGGCCGGCACCCGGCTGTCGGCGGAGTTGTCGCGGTTGTCGCCCATGACGAACAGGTGGCCGGCCGGCACCAGCACCTCCGGCGTGTCGTCCAGCGGGCCGTCGGCCCAAAGCTTCAGGATCGCGTGGGTGCGGCCGCCGGGCAGCGTTTCCTCATAGCGCTCGGCCGGCGCCTGCGCGCCGTCGGCCATCTCCTCCGGGCCCGGGCCCTCGTCGCGCCAGTCGACCTCCCGGCCGTTCAGCCACAGCCGGCCGCGGTGCATCCGGACGCGGTCTCCCGGCAGGCCGATCACCCGCTTGACCCAGGTGACGCCGGGCTCGGCCGGGCCGCGGAACACCACGATGTCGCCGCGGCGCGGCAACGCGCCCCACAGGCGGCCGCCGTGCCGGCCGAGCCGGTCGCCGAACGGCAGCGAGGCGGTGCTGTAGCCATAGGCGAACGGCTCGGCCAGCATGCGGTCGCCGATCAGCAGGGTGGGCTGCATCGAGCCGGACACCACGCTGGACGAGGCCGCAAGCCCGGTGCGCGCGAGGCAGACCAGGAGCAGGGTCAGAACGATCTCGACGGTGCGGCGGCGCCATCCGGGGCGGTGCATCGGTTTCCCTCGACTCGTTCCGGCTGATCATCCGCCGGCAGGCTGGGCCGGGCTAGTGAACTAAGGCGTCAGGCCAGGGCTCTGCCCTGGACCCGCTCAAGGCGGGGCCTTGAGAATCCGGTTGCTTGGAGCGTGCGGGCGATGTTGGTGCACAAGGGATGGGGTTCCGCTTGGAACGCTTGCGGGCTGACGCCTCCCGATCGATCCGGACCCTTGGGTCCGTCGGAAGGAGTGCGTCCATGATGAGCCTGTCGACCTATGCGCTGATCGCGCTGGGGGGTGCCGTCGGCAGCGTCGCCCGCGCCTGGCTGGGAACGGTGCTGGCGGCGCTGACCGGGCCCGCCTTTCCGTGGGGCACGATCGCCATCAACGTGCTGGGCTCGTTCGTGATCGGGTTGTTCGGCACCCTGACCGCGACCGATGGGCGCTTCGCCCTGCCGTTCGACGCGCGGGCGTTCGTGATGGTGGGGTTGTGCGGCGGCTTCACCACCTTCTCCTCGTTCAGCCTGCAGACGCTGGAGCTGCTGCGCGACAACCGCGCCGGGCAGGCGCTGGGCAACGTCGTGCTGTCGGTGGCGCTGTGCCTGGCGGGCGTGGCGGCGGGCTGCTCGCTGGCGCTGGCAACGCGCACCTCGCGGCTGGCGGCGGGGGCCGACGCGGCCGGCATCCTGGTGGCGCTGCACCGCCCCGAGGCGGTCGACGGGTTGCTGGCGGCTGCCAGGCAGGTGACGGGGGAGTCGGACCGCCGGACCACCGTGCTGGTGATCGACGGGCCGGCGCTGGCCGAGTTCCAGCCGACCGGGGAGGTGCTGACGGGGGAACGGCGGCAGGAGCGGGCCGTCTGGCGGACCGGCTGGGCCGGCGGCATGCGGTCGAGGCTCGACCGCAT
>CAXUEL010000059.1:0-16381 GCA_964249915.1 uncultured Acetobacteraceae bacterium
GATGGTGGTGAGCCGGACCCGGCCGGCGGCGGAAGCGGTGCGGCTGGCGGCGGCACTCGGCGCGGTGCTGCTGCCGATGGGCTCGGCCGGCGCCAAGGCGATGGCGGTGGTGCGGGGCGAGGCGGACATCTACCTTCATTCCGGCGGCCAGTACGAGTGGGACAGCTGCGCGCCGGTCGCGGTGGCGCGTGCCGCCGGGCTGCACGCCTCGCGGCTGGACGGCGCGCCGCTGCGCTACAACGTGTCGGGCGCGTTCCTGCCGGACCTGCTGGTGTGCCGCCGGGAGCTGGCCGGCCGGGTGCTGCGCCTGCTCGCCGGCGTGCCGGAGCAGGCCGGATGACGGCGCCGGTCCGGCTCCGCCGCGACGGGACGCTGGGACGGATCACCCTGCAGCGGCCCGGCGCGATCAACGCCCTGACGCTGGACATGGTGCAGACGATGGACGCGGCGCTGGCGGACTGGTCGGAGGACCCGGACCTGGTCGGCGTGCTGATCGACGGCGAGGGCGAGCGCGGGCTGTGCGCCGGCGGCGACATCCGCGTCATGCACGACCGCGTCCGGGCCGGCGAGCCGGAGCGGGCGGACGCGTTCCTGTACCACGAGTACCGGCTGAACGCGCGCGTCGCCCGGCTGCGCAAGCCCTACCTGGCGATCATGGACGGGCTGGTGATGGGCGGCGGCGTCGGCGTGTCGGCGCACGGCTCGATCCGGATCGTCACCGAGCGCACCCGGCTGGCGATGCCCGAGGCGGGGATCGGCCTTCTTCCCGATGTCGGCGCCACCTGGCTGCTGTCGGCGGCGCCGGGCGGATGCGGCACCCATGCGGCGCTGACCGGCGAGGCGATGGGAGCGGCGGACGCCATCCTGTGCGGCCTGGCCGACCACCACGTCCGCTCGGACCGGGTGCCGGCGCTGGTCGCGGCACTCGGCCGCTGCCGGGACGCGGCCGAGCTCGAAGCCTGCGCGGCGGCGGCGGCCAGCCCGCCGGCAGCGGGACGGTTCGCGGAGCACGGCGGCTGGATCGAGGCCTGCTACCGCCACGACGAGGTGGACGCGATCCTGCACGCGCTGCGGGCGCGGCCGGAGGCGGCGGCGCAGGCGGCGGCGGCGCGGATCGGGCGCAACGCGCCGGTGTCGCTGTCGGTGACGCTGCGGGCACTGCGCCGGGGCCGCGGCCTCGGGCGGCTGGAACGGTGCATGGACCAGGAGTACCAGCTCGCCACCGGGCTGCTCCGCCGCCCCGACTTCCTGGAAGGGGTGCGGGCGGCGGTGATCGACAAGGACCGCGAGCCCCGTTGGCAGCCGGCGACCCTGGCCGAGGTCGACCCGGACGAGATCGAGCACCTGTTCCGCTCGACGCTGACGCTCGACCTGCCGTCCGCCTGACGCGCCCGCCTCACGCGCCCGCCTCACGCGCCCGCCTCACGCGCCCGCCTCAAGCGCCCGCATCAAGCGCCGGGGCGCTTCCCTCACCCGCCCGGATGGTAGCGGCGCTCGGTGTGGCCGCGGAGCTGGTCGGGATAGAAGTAGACCGTGCGCAGGGCCCCGGTCGCGTAGCGCAGCGCCTGGTCGTCGAAATGCGGCGAACGCGGGTCGCCGCTTTCGCCGCCGGCGGTGACCGCCAGCGCCCGCACGCGCGGCCCGAACTCGACCACCGCGACGAAGCTGTTGCCGTCGTCGCCGTAGCGCCGCCGGATGCCGTCCTGAAGCGGCCCGTCGATGGAGGCGAGCGAGCCCCACTGCGCCGAGGTGAAGCCGACCGGGATGCTGGGTGCCGCGTCGGAGAAGTGCGGCACGAGCGAGTCGGTCAGGCGCTGGAACCGGTTGATCCGTCCCCAGGGGGTGCGCCAGGTGCCGAAGTCACGGTCGAGCCGGTCCACCGCGGCCGCCAGCGCCGCGAGCCGCTGCGCCGGCGTGGTGCGGGCGAGCACGGCGTCGTAGTCGGACAGGCTGTTGGCGTGACGGGGCTCGCCCGCCTGGGCCCACAGCGCCTCGCCCCAGTATACCGCCAGGCTGGTGGGGACGGACTCCGCCGACCAGCGACGGTCCCAGGCGCGCAGGCTGGCGATCGGCTCCGACAGCCGCGCGCGCAGCGGGTCGGCCTGCCCGAGGTGGTCGTAGGCGTCGAGCAGGTGCGGCAGCAGGATGTCGAAGCCGGGCTCGCCGGGATCGAAGGCGGCGGCGAGCAGGGAGCCCGGGGTGAAGTCGTGCCGGTCGCGCAGCAGCGCCACGGCGTGCAGGCCGCGGACGTTCTCGCCATAGGTGTCCATGTAGCGCGGGAAGTCGGCCTGGTGCGGGCTTGCCGGCCCTGCTGCGGAATACGGCCAGTTGTTGGTGTTCTGGATCCAGCCGGTGGCGGGGTCGAGCAGGTGCGGCGCCTCGTCCAGGGCGTGCAGGCCGGTCCAGTCCGTGCGCGGGTCGGCGCCGTCCAGCGGCCGGGTGTAGTCGAACCGGTCGTCGCGGCGCGGGATGAACTGCGGGTGGAGATAGGCGATGTGGCCGTCCGCGTCGGCGTAGACGGTGTTGTTGGAGGTGTTGGCCTTCAGCTGCATCACCGTCATGTAGGCGTGCCAGTCGCGCGCCTTGGTCAGGGCGTAGGACTGCTCCAGCGCTTCCACCGGCTTGAACATCATGGCCTCGCTCACCCAGCGCCCGTCGGCGGTGCTGCCGACGACGGGGCCGTGGCCGGTGCGGAACACCGTGACGCGCACCGGGGCGAGGCTGCCGGCGGCGGTGCGGCAGGACAGGGTGACGCTCGCCGAGGACACCGGGCGCAGGGCGTCGCCGTGGCGGGCGGACACGCGGCCGCCCTGGCGCACGACCGTCTCGAGGTAGCTGTCCACCGCGTCGGAATGGCTGGAGGTGTGCATCCAGCCCAGCCGGTCGTTGAAGCCCTGGTAAACGAAGAACTGGCCCCAGGTGACGGCGCCGTAGGCGTCGAGCCCCTGGTCGCTGGTCATCTGCAGCTCGGAGCGGAAGTAGAACGAGGTGTGCGGGTTGATCAGCAGCAGGGCGTGGTGGCCCGCGGTGTTGGCCGGCGCGATGGCGATGCCGTTGGAGCCGGTCGGTGCGCGGTCGGCCGGCGGCGGCGGGGCCTGGTCCGGTGTCGCCGGGGCCGGCAGCCGGTAGAAGCGGGCCAGCTCGGGGAGCGGGATGCGCTCGATGTCGCCGCCGATGCTGCCCTCGCTGAAGGCCAGCGCCATCCACGGCTCGAACCGCCGGATCACCCGCGGCGTCACCTCGGGATGCACCAGGAGGTAGTCGTTCAGGCCGTCGGCCCAGCCGTCCATCAGCGCCCTCAGCCAGGCCGGGCTTCCGGCGTAGCGGGCGCGGAGGTCGGCGGGGTCGACGTACAGCCTGGCCCGCAGGTCCTGGGCCAGCGCCGTGCTGCCCTCGGCCTCGGCGAGGCGGCCGAGGGCGACCAGGTAGTTGGTCTCGATCCGGTGGAAGTCGTCCTCGGCCTGGGCAAAGGCCATGCCGAACACCGCGTCGGCGTCGGTGCGGCCGTGGACGTGGGCGATGCCCCAGTCGTCGCGGGTGATGGTGACCCCGGCGGCGATCCGGCGGAGCCTGGCCCCGTCCGCTGCCGCGGCCGGCGGAGCGGAAAGCAGGCCGATTGCGGCGAGGAGGCACCCGATCCGTAGCACTTTCTTCTCCTGGTCGTGCGCGTTCGCGTGATCGGAGCCGGAACGTTTACCGGTTGGCAACCGGCCGCACCGACGATGCAATGATCCTGCCAAGCGTGAACCGGTGCCCAGCCTGAACTCGTCCGCTCCCGTCCGAAGCCGCCGCGCGGCCTGGCACTGCCGCCGGGGCAGCGGGCTCGTGCTGCTGCTCGCCGCGCTGCTGGCGCTGGCGGCCGGCCCGGCGTCGGCGCAGCGACAGGGGATGCGGCTGTACGACGACGACAGCGGCCTGTTCAACAGCTCGATCACCGCCCTGGCCCAGGATGGTACCGGCTTCCTTCTCGTGGGCACCGAGAACGGTCTCTACCGCTACGACGGCCAGCGCTTCGGCCGCATGACGAGCGACGGGCTGCCGGCGAACGGCGTGGTCGAAGCGTTGCGCCCCGCCCCCGACGGCCGCACCTGGGCGGTGTTCTCGGACCGGGTGTACCTGCTGGGCGCGGGTCCGGCGGCGTCGGTCGCGGTGCAGCCCGATCCGGAGTTCGGCTACGGCCACCGCGTGGCGGTGCTGGGCCATGACCTGCTGCTGGTGCGGGGACGCCGCCTGCTGCGCATCCGTCCCGGACCGGGAGGACCCGCCGCCCTGTCGGTGCAGCCGTTCCTGTCGGAGCGCGCGGTGGCGCTCGATCCGAACCGGGCGGCGCTGCGGTCCGGCTTCGACACCGTCAGCGTCGCGGGCGGCCACGTCTGGGCCGGCTGCGGCAGGGAGGTCTGCCGGCTGGACGGCGGCATCGCCGTGCTCGGCGCTCCCGCCGGCCTGCCCGCGGACCGCTGGGATGCCGCGCTCTACGACCGCGCCGGCACCTTGTGGCTGCGCAGCCGCCGACGCGTCGCCTCGCTGGCACCCGGTGCGGCGCAGTTCGCCGTGACCGATTTCGGCGACGGGCCGGGCGCCTATTCGCACGAGGAGACGCAGCTCGACCTTCTGCTCGATCCGGCCGGGCGCGTCGTGACCCAGGGGGGGCATGGCCTGCTCATCCATGGCGGCGACGGGTGGACGGTGCAGGACCTGACGCCTTTGTCGGCGATCAGCGCCATGCTGGTCGACCGCGAGGGCTCGCTCTGGGTCGGCAGCTACGGCCAGGGGCTCGCACGCCTGCTGGGCCTGGGGGTGTTCGACAGCTGGACCGGGCTGCCGGACGACCTGGTGTGGAACGCGAGCCGCGACGGCGCCGGCACGATGTGGGTGGCCAGCGACCTCGGGGTCGACGCCCTGCCCAGGACCGCGGCCGCCGGCGCGCCGGCCGATGCCGTGCCGGGCTGGCATGTGCGCGGCCGGGCGGTATCGATCGCCACCGCCGCCGACGGGCGGCTCTGGGTCGGCGGCTGGGACGGCCGCCTGATCCGGCGCGACCCGCGGACCGGGCACGACGACATGGTGGCCCGGCTCGGGCGGATCTACACGATCGTCCAGGATCCGGGCGTCCAGGATCCGGGCGTCCAGGATCCGGGCGTCCAGGATCCGGGGGGCCGGGACCGGACGGCGCCGCTCTGGGTGGGCACGCGCGACGGCCTGGCCAGGATCGACCGGCCCGGCGACGCGGCGCCGATCGTCACCGCGGTGCCGGAGGTCAGGGGCGGCGTGTTCGCGGTGTCGTTCGACGGCAACGGCGATCTCTGGGTGCTGACCACGATCGCCCTGTTCCACCGCGACCGCGCCGGGCACTGGCACACGGTCATGCGCACCGATCCCGCCGGCGGCTACCGCACCCGGTCGATGGCGTTCGCCGCCGACGGCACGCTCTGGCTGCCGAGCTACGCCGACGGCCTCGTCCGCCTGCGCCTCGACGGCGACAGGATCGTCGGGCGGGATACGAGCGCCGGCGCCCACCTGGTCTCCCGGGACGTGGAGATGGTCCATGCCGACCGGGCCGGCCGGATCTGGATCGGCACCGATCGCGGCCTCGACCTCACCGACGGAACGCGCTGGCGCCATCTCGACACGCAGGACGGGCTGGTCGCCGACGACCTCAACAACAACGCCGTCTCGACCGACGACGACGGCACGCTGTGGTTCGGCACCTCCGGCGGCCTGTCGCACCTGCTCGATCCGGGCACCCTGTGCCGCGCCGACGGCCTGCCCCCGCTGAGCACCGCGGGCGGGGGCGACACCCCGGCCGCCGCCGCGGCGCTGGCGCGGGGGGCGTCGACCCACCTGCGCTGGACCGGCGACCCGCTGGTGATCAGCTTCGCCGCACTCGACTTCCGCTACGAGAAGTCGGTCCGCTTCCGCTACCGCCTGCGCGGCATCGACCAGAGCTGGACCGAGACCGCCGGACGCGAGGCGCGCTACACCAACCCGCCGTTCGGCCGGCTGCGGTTCGAGCTGGTGGCGGTGGAGGCGGCGCACGGGCTGCAATCGGCGCCGGTCGAGCTGGTGATCAAGATGCGGCCGCCCTGGTGGAAGACCTGGCCGGTCTATGCCCTGGCCGCGGCCGCGGCGGCGAGCCTGCCGCTGATGCTGTGGCGGATGCGGGAGCGCTCGGTGCGGGCACGGCAGAGGCTGCTGGAAGCCAGGGTCGAGGAGCGCACCCGCGAGATCGAGCAGGCGCGGCAGATCCTGCTGCGCCAGGCGACCTATGACGGGCTCACCGGGCTGCTGAACCGGGCGGCGGTGATGGAGCGTCTCGGGACGGCCATGCAGGCGGCGGACCGGTCCGGCCTGCCGCTCGCGGTGGCGCTGATGGACCTGGACCACTTCAAGCAGGTCAACGACACCCACGGCCACCTCGGCGGCGATGCCGTGCTGGCGGCGGTCGGGCGCCGCCTGCGCACCGGCACGCGCGAGCAGGACGAGGTCGGCCGCTACGGCGGCGAGGAGATCATCCTGCTGCTGCCCGGGCTCGGGCGGGAAGCGCACGACCGGGTGGAGGCGCTGCGCCGCACCCTGTTCGCCGAGCCGGTCGCCTTCGAGGGCGGCACGATCGCGGTCACCGGCAGCATCGGCCTCACCTGGATGCGTCCGGGCGACGAGTCCGGCACGCTGGTCGGACGTGCCGACAAGGCGCTCTACGCCGCCAAGCAGGCGGGACGCGACCGCACCGTGGCCGATCCCCCCGCTACGGCAGGACGCCCGCACGGACGGGTGGCCGCCCTCGGGGCCGGCTGACACCGGCCGCGGATGGTGGTCAGGACGGGCGCGGCGGCCCGGGATCGGCGCCGCGCGTCGCCTCGTCGAGGCGCAGGATGGTGTGGACGTTGGTGAGCGAGGTCGCCAGGGTGTTGATGGCGCCGGTGCGCAGCGCGCCGAGGATGGCGGCGGCCTTGGTGTTCTCGGCGGCGATGGCGATCACGTCGGGGATGCGGCCCAGGTCCTCCCGGGTCAGGCCGATCACCCGGCCCTGCATGCCGGTGTCTGCCGGCCGGCCGTGTATGTCGATGAAGTCGTAGCCCATGGTGTCGCCGATGGTGCCGGCCAGGCGCGCCTCGGCGATCTCCTGCGGCGAGAACCAGCCCATGCGCACCATGTTGCTGTCCTCCGACAGGTCGCCGATGCCGATCAGCGCGAAGTCGGCCCGCCTGGCGCGGTCCAGGGTGAGCTTGACGGTGTCGTTGCGGTACAGCTCCGCGCGCAGCTCGGCGTTGGTCACCAGGGCCGGGGCGTAGAGCGTCTCGCTTTCGCCGCCGTATCGCATCGCCAGGCGTCGGCAGATGTGGTCGGGGTTCATGTACTCGCCGGCGCGCAGCGAGCCGCCGATGGCGCAGACGAAGGTGACGCCGCCGCGCGGCGGCAGCACCAGGGCGTCGGCGACCGCCGCCACGTTGCGCCCCATGCCGACCGCGACGATGGCGCCGTCGGCGAGCGAGCGCTCCAGGTGCCCGGCCACCATGCGCGCCACCGCGTTGCGCTGCGCGTCCGGGTCGCGGTGGTCGACCGAGACCAGCAGGCGGGCGATGCCGAAGCGCCGGATGAACTCGCGCTCGAACTCGGCGCCCACCGAGGAGGGCTGGTGCACCCGGATCTCGACCAGCCCCTCCTCGCGGGCGCGCCGGAGCAGCCGGCTGATCTTGGCGCGCGACATGCCGAAGCGCTGCGACAGCACCTCCTGGGTCACGTCCTCGTAGTAGTACAGCGTGGCGATCTCGATCAGGGTCTCGGCCCGCACCTCGCCGCGGTCCGGCCGGGACCCGTCCTTCTGCATGGGGCCGGCCGGCCGGCCGGAGGTTCCCGGTACGGCGTGATGTGCGTCGTGTCCGTCGCCGGTGGTCATCGCCGCCTATCCTCCAGGACGTTGCGCTGCACAACCTAGCCTGAACTGAACATTATTTCACCAACCTCTGGGCAAAATTTCGCGTGCGGCCACCCCGGTGCCGACGTTCCGGCGCGGAAGCTGGCCGTCGCAGGGGAACATCCCGGCCAAATCGCATCATTCATGTGGTCAGGCATTTGACACTTGTTCATCCACCGCGGCATGGTGTGGCGGCACCGGCTCCCCGACGCCGTGCAACCGGACGCCAGATCCGGACGAACCAGGAGGACACCGCGGCATGAACCGCGTGATCAACGACCCGAACCAGGTCACCGAGGACAGCCTCGCCGGCGTGCTGCTGGCGCATCCCGACCTGCTGGCCGCCACCGAGCATCCGCGCGTGCTGTGCAGCGCCGCTCCCGCCACGTCGCGCGTCGGCGTGGTGACCGGCGGCGGCTCCGGCCACGAGCCAGCGTTCCTCGGCTATGTCGGCCCGGGCCTGGTGGACGCGGTGGCGATCGGCGAAGTGTTCGCCTCCCCCACCGCCAAGAGCTTCCACGCCGCGTTCCGCGAGGCCGACCGCGGGCAGGGCGTCGCCTGCCTGTACGGCAACTACGCCGGCGACAACATGAACGTGAAGATGGCGGTGAAGCTCGCGGCCAAGGACGGAATCCGGGTCGAGACCGTGGTCGCCAACGACGACGTCGCCTCCGCCCCCGCGGAGGAGGCGGACAAGCGGCGCGGCGTCGCCGGCGAGATCCTGATGTGGAAGGCGGGCGGCGCCCGTGCCGCCGAAGGGGCCGACCTCGACGGCGTGATCGCCTCGTCGCGCAAGGCGATCGACAACACCCGCTCGATCGGCATCGGCCTGTCCGCCTGCACCATCCCGGCCAACGGCCGTCCCAACTTCACCATCGAGACCGGCACCATGGAGGTCGGCATCGGCCATCACGGCGAGCACGGCATCGCCGTGCTGCCGGTCGCACCCGCGCGCGAGATGGCCGGGATCATGCTGGAGCGGATCCTGGCCGACCTCGCGTTCGAGGGCGAGGACGTCGCGGTGCTGGTGTCCGGCCTCGGCGCCACCCCGCTGATGGAGCTCTACCTGCTCTACGGCCACGTCGACGAGATGCTGCGCGCGCGCAACGTCACCCCCCGCCACCGGTTCGTCGGCAACTACTTCACCTCGCTCGAGATGATGGGCGTTTCGGTGACGCTGACCCGGCTGGACGGCGAGCTCGACCGGCTGCTGCGGGCGCCGGCGCGCTCGATCGGCCTGACCGTGGCCGGGTCGTAGGGGGCCGCTCCATGCAGACCGTCTCCCTGCTCGACGCCGGCCCGATCACGCTGGACATCGCGCGCGCGGTGGTGGCGGCGCAGGACCACCTGTCGGCGATCGACGCCGCCACCGGCGACGGCGACCACGGCATCAACATGGCCAAGGGCTTCCGCCTGGTGCTGGAGCGGCTGGGGGACCGGCCCGACCTCCGGCAGGGCTTCGCCACGGTCGGCGACACGCTGCTGGGCGACATCGGCGGCTCGATGGGGCCGCTGTACGGCTCGTTCTTCACCGAGATGTCGGACGCGCTGGCCGGCCGCGACCCGCTCGACCGCGACGGCTTCCTCGTGATGCTGCGCGCCGGCGAGGCGGCGATCGTCGATCTCGGCGAGGCCAAGGTGGGCGACAAGACGCTGATCGACGTGCTCACCCCGGCCGGGAACGCGTTCGAGCGGGCGGCCGCGTCGGGCGCGGAGTTCGCCGCCTGCCTCCAGGCGCTGCGGGGTGCTGCCGCCGACGGCCTGGAAGCCACCCGCGACCTGGTGGCGAGGCTGGGGCGCGCGAGCCGCCTCGGCGAACGGTCGCGCGGCGTGCTGGATGCCGGCGCCGCCTCCTGCGAGCTCATCCTCCGCACCCTGGCGGACGGCCTGATCCGGCATCTGGCCGACTGAACCACGCACAAGGAGCATCCCCGTGGACAGCATCGTTCCCGACAACGCCACCCCGTCGGTCACCCTTCCGGCGAAGATGACGGCGGTGGTCGCCTACGAGCCCGGCGACTACCGGCTGGAGCAGGTCGACGTGCCGCGCGCCGGCCCTGACGACATCATCATCGAGGTCGAGGCCTGCGGCATCTGCGCCAGCGACATCAAGACCTTCGGCGGCGCGCCCTCGTTCTGGGGCGACAACAAGGGCCAGGCCCGCTACGTCAAGGCGCCGATGATTCCCGGCCACGAGTTCGTCGGCCGCGCGGTCGAGGTGGGTGCCAACGTCCAGGCCGCCGGCAAGTACAAGGTCGGCGACCGGCTGATCTCCGAGCAGATCGTGCCGTGCGAGCATTGCCGCTATTGCTCGCGCGGCGAGTACTGGATGTGCGAGCGCCACGACGTGTACGGCTTCCAGAACAACGTCAACGGCGGCATGGCCAAGTACATGCGCTTCCCCAAGGAAAGCCGCACCCACAAGGTGCCGGACGGCATCCCGATGGAGAAGGCGGTGCTGGTCGAGCCCTATGCCTGCTCGGTGCACGCGGTGAACCGCGGCCTGATCCAGCTCGACGACGTGGTGGTGCTGTCCGGCGCCGGCCCGCTCGGGCTCGGCATGGTGGGGGCGGCCCGGCTGAAGAACCCGTCGCTGCTGATCGTGCTGGACGGCAAGGAGGACCGGCTGGAGCTGGCCAAGAAGTTCGGCGCCGACATCGTGATGAACCCGTTCAAGGAGGACGTGGTGTCCAAGGTGAAGGCGCTCACCGACGGCTACGGCTGCGACGTGTACATCGAGGCGACCGGGCACGAGAGCAGCGTGACGCAAGGGCTGAACATGATCCGCAAGCTCGGCCGCTTCGTCGAGTTCTCGGTGTTCGGCCACGAGGTGACGGCGGACTGGTCGATCATCAGCGACCGCAAGCAGCTCGACCTGTACGGCGCGCATCTCGGCCCGTACTGCTACCCGCTCACCATCGCCGCCATCGGCGACGGCCGGCTGCCGACCGAGGGCGTGGTCACGCACAAGCTGCCGCTGTCGGAGTTCGCCCAGGGCTTCGAGCTGATGAAGAAGGGCGAAGGCTCGATCAAGATCGTGCTGATCCCCGAATGAGCGGCGCCACCGCCGCAAGAACCAGGCCGGGCTTCCGGCTCGCCCTGTTGTCGGGTGCCGTCGCGGTCCTGGTGATCGCGATGGCGCTGGACACCAGGGTGGTGCGGATCGGCTCGTCGGCCGACGTCCAGGCCGACGTGTTCTCGCCCGCGGCCTATGGGACCAGGGAGTTCCCGAAGGTGCAGGCGGCGGTGGAAGGCCGTGCGGTCGACGCCGCCACCCTGGCGGCGGCCCTGGCGAAGGACCAGGAGGCGGCGGGCAAGCAGTATGGCGTAGCGTCGGATGCGGGGCCGGAATTTTCGGTGAAGTTCACCGGCAAGGTGAGCAGGAACGACTCCGGCGACTACGGCGTCGCCGTGGCGGGCGTGCCCTCCTCCACGCAGATCAGCCTGCAGCTCGGGCCCGCCATCATCGGCACCGACCTGCGCGACGCCACCGGCACGATCAGCTTCGGACAGTTCCACAACCAGATCGAGTACCAGAACGCGGGCTCGGCGCTGAACAACGAGATGAAGAAGCAGGTGCTGTCGAAGCTGGATGTCGGCTCCCTGGCCGGAAAGACCGTGTCGGTGGTCGGCGTGTTCCAGCTCACCGACATGAGCGCCTGGCAGGTGACGCCGGTGAAGCTGGACGTGCAATGAGTGCGGCGATGCAGCGTCCGGATGCGGCCGGCGAGGTGGTGCTGTCGGCGCGCAACATCGCCAAGGTGTATGGCAGCACGCACGCGCTGAAGGGCGTGAACTTCGAGATCCGTCGCGGCAAGGTCACCACCCTGTTCGGCGAGAACGGCGCCGGCAAGTCGACGCTGATGAAGATCCTGTCCGGGGTGACCACGCCGACGTCCGGCGAGATCACGCTGGACGGGCATCGCGTCCGCTTCGCCTCCACCGTGGAGGCACGCGACCACGGCATCTCGATCATCCACCAGGAGCTGAGCCTGGCTCCGAACCTCAGCGTGCGCGACAACATCTTCCTCGGACGCGAGCTGCGCACCAGGACGGGCGTCGACTTCGCCGAGGAGGCGCGGCAGACGCGGCTCCTGATGACCGAGCTGGAGGAGGAGATCGAGCCCTCCACCCTGGTCGAGACGCTGCGCCTGGGGCAGCAGCAGATCGTCGAGATCGCGCGCGCGCTGTCGGTCGACGCGCGCATCCTGATCATGGACGAGCCGACCTCGGCGCTGAGCGCCGCCGAGGTCGAGGTGCTGTTCAAGGTGATCCGCGACCTGACCGCCCGCGGCGTGTCGATCGTGTACATCTCGCACCATCTCGAGGAGGCGCTGCAGATCACCGATCATGCGGTGGTATTGCGCGACGGGGCGATCACCGCGACCGGGGATGCGAAGGACATCGACCTGCAGTGGATCGTCCGCAACATGGTGGGCGACCATTACGACCGCGGCTCGCCGCCGGAAGGCTACGCGTTCGGCGAGGTCAGCCTGTCGGTGCGCGACGTGTGCGTGGCGGACGCCGCCGGGTCCGGCAACCTGGTGGTCGACCACCTGTCGCTCGACGTGCGCGCCGGCGAGATCGTCTGCATCTACGGGCTGATGGGAGCAGGGCGCACCGAGCTGCTGGAGTCGATCGCCGGGCGCGTGCCGATGCTCGAGGGGGAGGTCTTCCTCGAGGGCGAGCCTCTGGCCGGGCTCGGCATCGCCGGGCGGATCGCCAAGGGCCTGGTGCTGGTGCCGGAGGACCGGCAGCGCGACGGGCTGGTGCAGACCATGAGCGTCGGCCAGAACCTGTCGCTGGCCAACATCGGCGCCTTCACCAGGCGGATGCTCACCTCGTCGGCGAGGGAGCGGACGCTGGTCGACGCGTCGATCCGCGACGTGCACATCAAGACCGCCGGCGGCGGGGCGCCGATCGGCTCGCTGTCGGGCGGCAACCAGCAGAAGGTGGTGATCGGCAAGATGCTGGCGACGCATCCAAGGATGATCCTGCTGGACGAGCCGTCGCGCGGCATCGACATCGGCGCCAAGGCGGAGGTGTTCCGGCTGCTGGGCGAGAAGGCGGCGCAGGGGCTGGCGGTGCTGTTCTCCACCTCGGAGGTCCAGGAATGCCACGGCGTCGCGCACCGGATCGTGGTGATGCGCCGGGGCCGGATCTCGGCGGAGTTCGGACCGGACGTCGCCAAGGAGGAGATCATGGCGGCCTCCGGCGAGGCCGTGGTCGGCTGATGCAATCCGGTACCTCCGCAGAACGAACGACAGGCAGGGTCTCCCATCGCATGAGCAACACCATCCTCGGCTCCCGGCGCGGCGGCCTCGGCGACATCGAGATCGGCAGGCTGCTGCTCGAAGGGCGGGCGTTCTTCGCGCTGATCGTGATCATCGCGGTGTTCTCCGCCCTGTCGCCGTACTACTTCTCGCTCGGCAACTTCCTGACCATGACCTCGCACGTGGCGATCTTCGGCATCCTGGCGATCGGCATGCTGCTGGTGATCCTCAACGGCGGCATCGACCTGTCGGTGGGCTCCACGCTGGGCCTGAGCGGCGTGATCGCCGGCTACCTGATGCAGGGCGTGACGCTGGGCGCGTTCGGCGTGATCCTGTACCCGCCGGTCTGGGTGGTGGTGGTGCTGACGGCGGCACTCGGCGGCTGCGTCGGCCTGGTCAACGGCATCCTGATCGCGCGCTTCAAGGTGCCGGCGTTCGTCGCCACGCTGGGCGTGATGTACGTGGCGCGCGGGGTGGCGCTGCTGATCACCAACGGGCTGACCTACAACAACCTCGGCGGCAGTGCCGTCCTCGGCAACACCGGCTTCAGCTGGCTCGGCTTCAACCATCTGGCCGGCATCCCGATCGGCGTGGTGGTGCTGGCGGTCGTCGCCATCGCCGGCAACCTGGTGCTGGGGCGGACCGCGTTCGGCCGCTGGCTGTACGCGTCGGGCGGCAACGCGCGCGCGGCCGAGCTGTCCGGGGTGCCGGTGCGGACGGTGCAGGTGTCGGTCTACGTGCTGTCCGGCATCTGCGCCGCCGCCGCCGGCCTGATCCTGTCGTCGCAGCTCACCTCCGCAGGACCCACCGCGGGCGTGTCGTACGAGCTCACCGCGATCGCCGCGGTGGTGATCGGCGGCGCCGCCCTCACCGGCGGCCGCGGCAACGTGCGCGGCACCCTGCTCGGCGCCTTCGTGATCGGGTTCCTGTCCGACGGCCTCGTGATCATCGGCATCTCGTCCTACTGGCAGACGGTGTTCACCGGCGCGGTGATCGTGCTGGCCGTGCTGCTGAACGCGGTGCAGTACCGGCGCCGCACGCCGAAAGGTCCGGCCGCCGGGCTGCCGACCTCCGCACCGCAGCCGGGCTGACACTCCCGCTGCGTCCCCGTTTCTTGCAAAGGAAGAACAAATACCATGTCCAAGAGGTCCACGTTCCTGGCGCTGACGGTCCTCGCCGCGGCGGTCCCCGTGCTTCCGGGGGTCCAGGCGCCCGCGAAGGCCGCAGCGGGCGGGCTGATGTCTGTCATCGTCAACGACCCGTCCAACCCGTACTGGCTGACCGAGGGCAAGGTGGCGGCGGCGGAAGCGCAGAAGCTCGGCTACACCGCCAGCGTCGGCGCCTCCAAGGGCGACACCAACACCGAGAGCAACCTGATCGACACCGCGATCACCAACCATTCGGTGGCGATCATCCTCGACCCCGCCAACGCCAGCGGCTCGCTGGGTGCGGTGAAGAAGGCGATCGCCGCCAACATCCCGGTGATCCTGGTCAACGCCGAGATCAACCAGGAGGGCCTGGCCAAGGCGCAGCTGGTGTCCAACAACGCGCAGGGCGCCGCCCTCGGGGCGCAGCAATGGGTGAAGCGGGTCGGCCAGAAGGGCAAGTACGTCGAGCTGCTCGGCTCGCCGTCGGACAACAACGCGGCGACGCGCTCCAACGGCTACGAGACCGTGCTCACCCAGTACACCGGCCTGGTCAAGTCGGGCTCGCAGGTCGCCAACTGGGACCGCACCCAGGGGCACGACAAGATGCAGAACCTGCTGCAGGCGCATCCGGACATCATCGGCGTGATCAGCGGCAACGACGAGATGGCGCTGGGTGCGATCGCGGCGCTGAAGGAGGCGGGCAAGCTCGGCAGCATCAAGGTCGGCGGCTTCGACGGCTCGCCGGACGCGGTGGCGGCGATCAAGTCGGGCGAGCTGCAGTACACCGTGCTGCAGCCGGTGGCGGTGTTCTCGGCCAAGGCGGTGGACGAGGCGGACCGCTTCATCAAGACCGGCAAGACCGGTGCGGCGAGCGAGAAGCAGCTGTTCAACTGCGTGCTGGTCACCAAGGCGAACGCCCCGCGCTTCACCGCCCCCTTCACGCTGGGGAAGTGAGGCCGGTCGGGGCGTCCGGCGTGGCGCCCCGGCCCGGGATGAGGGGACCCAGGATGCGCGGGAGGATTGCCGCATGACGCACGTGTTCGACGAGGCGGACGGGTTCGCCGACGCGGCGCTGCGCGGCTGCTGCGCGGCACACCCGCACCTGCTGCGGCTGGTTGCGGGCGGCGCGGTGCGTGCCACGGCGACCCCGCAGGCCAAGGTGGCACTGGTGATCGGCGGCGGTAGCGGCCACTACCCCGCCTTTGCCGGCTATGTCGGCCCGGGCCTGGCGGACGCGGCGGTGGCAGGCGACGTGTTCGCCTCGCCGGCCACGCGGCTGATCGCCTCGGTGGCGCGGCAGGCCGATCGCGGCGGCGGCATCCTGCTCGGCTTCGGCAACTATGCCGGCGACGTGCTGAACTTCGGCCTCGCCGCCGAGCGGCTGCGCGGGTCCGGGCTGGACGTGCGCGTGCTGGCGGTGACCGACGACGTCGCCAGCGCGCCGGCCGGCGAGGAGGCGACGCGACGCGGCGTCGCCGGCGACGTCCTGGTGTTCAAGATCGCCGGCGCCGCGGCGGAAGCCGGGCTGTCGCTGGACGAGGTCGAGCGGGTGGCCCGCCGTGCCTGCGACCGCACGCGCTCGTTCGGCGTCGCGTTCGGCGGCTGCACCCTGCCCGGCGCTCCGGAGCCGCTGTTCACGGTTCCGCCCGGCCGCATGGCGATCGGGCTCGGCATACACGGCGAGCCGGGCATCGACGAGGCGCCGGTCGGTTCGGCGGACGCGCTGGCCACCCTGCTGGTCGACCGGCTGCTGGCCGAAGCGCCGGACGGCGCCGGACGCGCCGCGGTGCTGCTGAACGGGCTGGGCGGCACCAAGCACGAGGAGCTGTTCGTGCTGTGGACGCACGTGGCGGCGGCGCTGGACCGGCACGGCATCGCGGTGGTGTCGCCGCTGGTCGGCGAGTACGTGACCAGCCTCGACATGGCAGGCTGCTCGCTCACTCTGTGCTGGCTGGACGACGAGCTGGAGCGCCACTGGCTGGCGCCGTGCGAGACGGCGGCGCTGCGGGCCGGCATGGCCAGCCCCGACGCGGCGACGCTGGCGG
>CAXUEL010000060.1:0-1073 GCA_964249915.1 uncultured Acetobacteraceae bacterium
ATCCAGGTGGCGATCGTGCGGCCGGGGCCGATCCAGGGCGACATGGTGCATCCGTACCTGCGTCGGCGGGAGGGGAAGGAGCTGCCGGAGTATCCGAAGGACAGCCTGCGCCGGGTGCTGGAGAAGACGCTCGGCGTGCCGCTGTTCCAGGAGCAGGCGATGCAGGTGGCGATCCACTGCGCGGGCTTCACGCCCAACGAAGCCGACCAGCTTCGTCGCGCGATGGCCACCTTCAAGCTCACCGGCGGCGTGTCGCATTTCAGGACCAAGCTGATCGAGGGGATGGAGCGGAACGGGTTCGAGCGGGGGTTCGCCGAGCGCACCTTCAGCCAGATCGAGGGGTTCGGCTCGTACGGCTTTCCCGAAAGCCACGCCGCCGGCTTCGCCAAGGTCGCGTATGCCAGCGCCTGGATGAAGTGCCACCATCCGGACGTGTTCTGCTGCGCGCTGCTGAACGCGCAGCCGATGGGCTTCTATGCGCCGGCGCAGGTGGTGCGCGACGCGCGCGAGCACGGGGTGCCGGTGCGGCCGGTCTGCGTGCGGGCGAGCGGATGGGACTGCACGCTGGAGCAGGCGGACGGGCCGCTGCTGGCGGTGCGGCTGGGCCTGCGCATGGTGCGCGGCCTGTCGCAGGCGGACGCGGAGCGGCTGGTCGCCGGCCGAGCCGCCGGACCGTGGCACACGATCGAGGCGGTGCACCGGCGCACCAGGCTGCCGCAGGCGGTGCTGGAGCGGATCGCGCAGGCGGATGGGTTCCACGCTCTCGGCCTGGCGCGTCGCGCCGCGCTGTGGGTCGTGCGCGGTCTCGGGACCGGGACGCTGCCGCTGTTCGATGGGCTGGAGGAGGCAGCGCCCGAGCCGGCGACGATCCTTCCGCCGCTGGGCGATGGCGGCGAGGTGGCGGCGGACTACCGCAGCGTCGGCCTGAGCCTCCACCGCCATCCGGTGTCGCTGCTGCGCCCGGCGCTGCGGGCGCGGTCGCTGCAACCGTGCAGCGCGCTGGACACCGCGCCGGACGGGCGGCGGCGGGGGGGGGGCCGGGGGGGGGGGGGGGGGGCGCCCCCCGGCGCGGG
>CAXUEL010000060.1:1083-15749 GCA_964249915.1 uncultured Acetobacteraceae bacterium
GGCGTCACCGGGCTGGTGCTGATGCGGCAGAAGCCGGGCTCGGCCAAGGGGGTGATGTTCATGACGGTGGAGGACGAGGCCGGCATCGCCAACCTGGTGATCTGGCCGTCGCTGTTCGAGCGGGAGCGCAGCCTGATCCTGTCCGCCGGCCTGCTGGCCTGTCGCGGCCGGGTGCAGCGGGCGGGACCGGTGGTGCACCTCCTGGCGGAGCGGCTGGAGGACCTGACGCCGCTGCTGCGCGAGCTGGAGCACGGCCCGACCCCGGATGGACGCGGTCCGGCGCCGATCAGGGTGCCGACGCGGGACTTCCGTTGAGCGGCGGCCTCGCGTCGCGCCGAGCGGACAGGCGGCGTGGCCGGCGACGCGCCGGCGGGCCGACCCGGATCGCCAAACGCGGTCGGCAGCGGCTGCACGCAGCAGGGCAGCGAGGCGGCAAGGCCGGACAGGTCGCCGGAGCCGATGCCGCCGCGATACCCCCGTTGCCGGCGCGACGGGGAAGCAGGCCGTGCAGCGGATGCGGTCTTCCAACCGGAGGACGGGACAACTACAGGGTGATGCCATGACAGCCGTCGAGCCTGGTCGCACGACGATCTCCCCGATCCTGACGGTCGGCTACGAGGCGGCACGCTTCGAGCAGGTGCGCGACGCACTGGTCGGGGCGGGCACGCGCCTGCTGATCGACGTGCGGGCGGTCGCCGCGTCGCGCCGGCCGGGCTTCTCCAAGCGGGTGCTGGCAGGCGGGCTGGAAGAGGCCGGGATCGGCTACCTGCACCTGCAGCCGCTGGGGACGCCGAAGGACGGGCGCGACGCAGTGCGACGCGGCGATGTCGGCACCATGGCGCGCATCTTCCGGGCGCACATGGAGGGCGACCGCTCGCAGGCGGCGCTGGCGGAAGCGGGCGCGCTGGCGACCGAGCGGCGGGTCTGCCTGCTGTGCTTCGAGCGCGACCATGCCGATTGCCACCGCACCCTGGTGGCGGACATGATCGCCGGCCGGAGCGGCCAGGCGGTGGAGCATCTGCGGGTCGCGATCGACGGGCCGGAGCCGGAGCGGCCGCGCCGGCGTGCCACGTCCCCCGAGGAGCCGACACCATGACCGAGCCGATGCCACCGGTCGCCCGGCGCGAGGAGCGGCGGACCGAGCAGCTGGGCTACGTGCGGATCGATCCGTATGCCTGGATGAAGGACGAGAACTGGCAGGCGGTGCTGCGCGACCCGGGCGCGCTGCGGCCAGACATCGCCGAGCACCTGCGGGCCGAGAACCGCTATGCCGAGGCGATGCTCGCCTCGACCCAGGCGCTGCAGGCCGACCTGGCGGCGGAGATGAAGGGGCGGCTGAAGCAGGACGACAGCACCGTGCCGGTGCCGGACGGGCCGTGGGAGTACTATTCGCGCTACGAGACCGGGGCGCAGCACCCCGTGCACGCCAGGCGGCCGCGCGGCGGCGGGCCGGAGGAGGTGCTGCTCGACGTGCAGGCGCTGTCGGAGGGCAAGGACTACTACGTGGTCGCCGCCGCGCGGCATGCGCCGGGGCACGACCTGTATGCGTATGCCGAGGATGCGCAGGGCTCGGAGGTGTACCGGATCCAGGTCCGCGACCTCGGCAGCGGCGAAACCCTGCCGGGACCGGTGGACAGCTCCACCGGCGACTTCGCGTTCTCGCCGGACGGCGCCTGGCTGTTCTGGACCTGGCGCGACGACAACGGCCGGCCGGCGCGGATCTACCGCCGGCCGGCGCGCGGCGGCGCGGACGTGCTGGTGTACGAGGAGCGCGATCCGGGGTTCTTCATCGGCGTCTCGGTGAGCGAGTCGCGCGCCTGGATCATGATCGGGTGCGGCGACCAGGAAACCAGCGAAACGCTGTTGATCCCGGGCAGCGACCCCCTGGCGGAGCCGCGCGTCGCGGCGCCGCGGCGCAAGGGGGAGCGCTACGGGCTGGTGCACTGGCCGCTGCCGGACGCGGACCGCTTCATCGTCCACACCAACGCCGGCGGGGCGCTCGACTTCTGCCTGATGCAGGCGCCGGCGTCCGACCCGGACCGCGGCAACTGGTGTCCCTGGGTGCCGCACCGGCCCGGCCACTTCATCCTGGGCGCCAGCGCGTTCAGCGGCCATCTCGCCTGGATCGAGCGCTGGCAGGTCAACAACCGCATCCTGGTGGTGCGGGCGTCGGACGCGGCGGCGCCGGACCTGCGCGCCTGCGCCACGGAGATCGCGGTGCCGGAGGAGGCCTGCCTGCTGTCGCTCGACGGCTCGTACGAGTTCGACACCGGCGTGCTGCGCACCGGCTACCAGTCGCCGACCACGCCGCGGCACTGGTACGACCACGACATGGCGACCGGGGCGCGCACCCTGCGCCGGGTGCAGGAGGTGCCGTCCGGCCACGACAGCGCGCGCTACCTGACGCGGCGGCTGTTCGCTTCCGCTCCGGACGGGGCGGAGGTGCCGATCACGGTGCTGATGCGGGCGGACACGGCCCTGGACGGCAGCGCGCCGCTGCTGCTGTACGGCTACGGCTCGTATGGCCATGCCATCGAGGCCGGGTTCTCGACGCGCACCCTGAGCCTGGTGGATCGCGGCTGGATCCATGCGGTGGCCCACGTCCGGGGTGGCTCAGAGAAGGGCTGGGGCTGGTTCCTGGACGGGCGGGGTGCTGCCAAGCCGAACAGCTTCAGCGACTTCGTGGCCTGCGCGGAGCACCTGGTCGCCCACGGCTACGGTGCGGCCGGCGGCATCGTGGCGCACGGCGCCTCGGCCGGCGGGCTGCTGATGGGCGCGGTCGCCAACCTGGCGCCGGAGCTGTTCGCCGGCATCGTGGCGCAGGTGCCGTTCGTCGACATGCTCAACACCATGTCGGACACGTCCCTGCCGCTGACCCCGCCGGAATGGCCGGAATGGGGCAACCCGCTGGAGGACGAGGCGGCCTACCGGCTGATCGCCGGCTACTCGCCCTATGACAACGTCCGGCCGCTGCCCTACCCCGCGATCCTGGCGATGGGCGGGCTGTCGGATCCGCGCGTGACCTACTGGGAGCCGGCGAAGTGGGCGGCGCGGCTGCGCGACGCCACCACCGGCGGCAACCCGGTGCTGTGCCGGATCAACATGGACGCGGGGCACGGCGGCGCCTCGGGGCGCTTCGATAGCCTCAGGGAGGCGGCGCTGGTACAGGCTTTCGCGATCTGGGCGCACGGGCGGCGGCGTCCTGCTCGCGCGCGATGATCTCGGCGGCCCGCGCCGCCATCACCCTCGGCAGCACGCCCTGGTGCAGCTCCTCGATCCGCGGCAGGTCGAGGTAGTGCATCAGCGACAGCCTGACCTCGCCGGCGGTGGCGATCATCGTCTCGGTGGGCGGCTCGTAGAGGACCAGCACGGTGCGGCTGAGCACCCACGAGTTCTCGCGCCGCAGCGAGTTCATCAGGCGCGAATAGTACGAGGTGTCGCGCAGGAACACGGTGTAGAGCTGGTCGTCGTGCTTGATGCACTGGTACACGCTTCGCGTGACGTGGCTCGTGGTCAGCTTGACGCTCCACCCCAGCCGATACATGAAGTCCGAGCCCGAGCGCTCCATCTGCTGCTGCGTGATCGCGGGCGGCCATTTGAGGTTCCGGGTCCGGCGCCGCACGCGCAGCCGCCACAGCACCACCGTCGCCAGCACCACGAGATAGGCGGCCACGACGGACCAGATCAGCCAGTTGTATTGCATTCGCGTGCCCGTCCCTTTCCCGGTTCCTGCCGGCCGCCGAAGCACCGAGATGTGGCACGGAATCCGGTGCGGTGTCGCCCCGCGCGGGAGGGGAACGGCGCCGCCTACCCCCCTGCCGGCGTCGGTACGAACACCCGCTTGAAGGCGCGCAGCAGGACCTGGTCGAGCTTGGGGCCCATCTGCTCCATCAGCACGAACGCTTCCCGCGCCGGCAGGCTCGGCTTGTAGGACCGCTTCTCGATCAGGGCGGCGAACACGTCGCAGATGGTGGCGATTCGCACCGCGTCGGTGATCTGGTCGCCCTTCAGCCGGTCCGGATAGCCGCTGCCGTCGAGGTACTCGTGGTGGTGGCGGACCACGTCCAGGATCGCCGGGTGGTGGCCGCCCTGCGCCACCAGCAGCTCGTGACCGCCGGTCGCGTGGTTCCTCACCGCCGCCATCTCCTCGTCCGACAGCCGGTCGGTCTTGTTGATGATCTCGATCGGCACCAGCGCCTTGCCGATGTCGTGCAGGATGGCGGCCCGGGTCATGCGCTCGCAGTCGCCGGCGTTGAACCCGAGCTGCAGCACGAAGGCGCTCATGATGCCGGCCATCAGCAGGCAGTGCCGGTAGGTGGGGTCGTGGATCAGCGCCACGGTGCGCAGCCAGTTGCCGATCCCGTCGTTGCGCAGCGCCTCGGTCAGCAGGGAGGCGGCGCCGGCGGCGATCCCGTCGTCGACCCGCATGCCGGTCGCGGCCGCGTTCAGCAGGTCGGCCAGCACGAAGCCGACGTCCTGGACCCGTTCCTGCGCGTCCGCCTGGTCGCCGGCGCGCCGCTGGTGCGGCGGCAGCCGGAGCATCTCGCGCACGTGGGCGGCGACGGTCGCGGTCGGAGCGCCGGAGGACAGCACCACGGAGGCGCCCATCATCCGTGCCTGCACCGCTTCGCGCGCCGACGGCTCGTCGAGGAGGCAGAGGACTGGGATCGACCTGGCCAGGAACGGCCGCAACGCGGTCTGGGCGGCGTCGATCCCCGGCTTGTCGCGGAGCCGGATGCCGCTGGTGAGGATCGCGTTGGGCCGGCCCAGGGGCTGGGCGGTCGCCGTGCCGAGGGCACGGGTCTCGACGTGGCACATCAGCCGCAGCGTCCTGGCCAGCGACCGGCACTGCTCGTCCGGTCCGATCAGCAACAGCTTTCGATCAGCGACCTGCATCCTGCCCTTCGCATCCAGTGCCAAGATCCGATCCGCGACGGCCTGCCGCATCGGGGGCGGACGACGTTCCGGAACGGCGGTCCTGCCGCCACATGTCGTCGCCCCGGTCATCCGACCACGGGGGCGACTTCCGGCAAGGTTACGCCCTGGTCATGAAGGACAGATTAATCGCGTGCGGGTCCCGGGACGCCGCCCTGCCCGGCCGCACGATCCGGTCAGGCGGCGCGGCCGAGGCTGAGCTTCGACCAGGCGGCGGACAGCGCCGACACCAGGGCCTCGATGGCGTCGTCGCCGTGCAGCGGCGTGGGGGTGATGCGCAGGCGCTCGGCTCCGCGCGGCACGGTGGGGTAGTTGATCGGCTGCACGTAGATGTCGTGGTCGTGCAGCAGCCGGTCGGACAGGGCGCGGCAGCGCACCGGATCGCCGACGATCACCGGCACGATGTGGCTCGGGTTGCGCAGGTGCGGCAGCCCTGCCTCGTCGAGGCGGCGTCGCAGCGTCGCGACCCGTTCGGCATGGGCAGTGCGTTCCGTGTCGCTGCCGCGCAGGTGCCGCACGCTGGCGAGCGCCCCGGCAACCACCGCGGGCGGAAGCGCCGAGGAGAAGATGAAGCCCGACGCGAAGGAGCGCACGAAGTCGCATAACGCCGCGGAGCCGGCGATGTAGCCGCCGACCACGCCGTAGCCCTTGGCCAGCGTGCCCTCGATCACGGTGAGCCGGTGGGCGATGCCGTCGCGCTCTGCGATGCCGCCGCCCTGCGGGCCATACAGACCGACGCCGTGCACCTCGTCGAGATAGGTCATGGCGCCGTGGCGCTCGGCGACGTCGCACAGGGCGGCGATCGGGGCCACGTCGCCATCCATCGAGTACACGCTCTCGAAGGCGACGATCTTCGGCAGGTCCGGCGGCAGGGAGCGGAGGACGCGGTCGAGGTCGGAAGGGTCGTTGTGCCGGAACACGTGCTTGGGCGCCCGGCTGTGCCGCATGCCTTCGATCATGGAGGCGTGGTTGGCGGCGTCCGACAGCACCACGCAGCCCGGCATGCGGGACGCGAGCGTGCCGATGGTGGCCCAGTTGGACATGTAGCCGGAGGTGAACAGCAGCGCCGCCTCCTTGCCGTGCAGGGAGGCGAGCTCGCGCTCCAGCGCCACGTGCATCGGGCTGGTGCCGGAAATGTTGCGCGTGCCGCCGGCGCCGGCGCCGTGCCGCGCGAGCGAGTCCCGCATCGCATCCAGCACCGCCGGGTGCTGGCCCATGCCCAGGTAGTCGTTGGAGCACCACACCGTGACCTCGCGGCCGGTGCCGTGGTGGATCGCGCGCGGGAACCGGCCGGCCAGGCGTTCGAGCTCGGCGAACTGGCGGTAGTTGCCCTCCCGCTTCAGGCCGGCGAGCTGCTCGCGGAAGAAGGCTTCGTATCCCACCAGGGCGATCTCCGGGACGATGTGGCGCGCGCATCCGGACGAGGAGCGGCGGAACCGGCTGGCTGCAGGCGCGGCGCGGCCAGCTGGCCGAGAGATGGGCCTGTAACAGCGCCGGCGGCCCGGTCGCAAGCGGCGCCGAGCGATCACCTATTCGTGCGTGCCGCCGTCGTCGCGGTGCCGGATGCCGTGCGTTGCAGAAACCGGTTCGGCTTGCGCGAGGTTTTCCCATGACGCCTTCCTCCCACGACCAGGACGCAGGCAGCACCGAGCCCACGGAGACGTCCGGGCCCCGCCCGGTGGTGAAGTACTGGCACCTCTGGACCGACGGGGACGGCATCAGCCACCAGGCGGAATGCGCCCTGACCGAGTTCCGGCTGAAGGGCGTGGGACCCGCCGACCCGCAATGGAACAACAAGCAGGAAACGGTGTCGGCGACGCCGGTGTTCACCGTGCAGCCGGTGGGCTGGATCGGCGAGTGGCATGAGAACCCGGCGCCGCAGTGGATCGTCGTGCTGTCCGGGCGCTGGTTCATCGAAAGCATGGACGGCACGCGCATCGAGCAGGGACCGGGCGAGTTCTCGTTCGGCGAGGACCAGGGCTGCAACGCCGACGGGCAGGGCCGCAAGGGACACCGGTCCGGCACGGTCGGCGACGAGCCGGCGGCGCTGATGACGGTGCAGCTGCATGTCGATCCGCAGCGCGTGCCCTGCCACAAGAGGTAGCGAGGTCCGCGGCCGTGCGCGCCGCGGGCCCTCAGGCCTGCGCAGCGTGGCGCTTCAGGTGTTCCAGTGCGCAATGGTCCAGTGCGGCGGCATGGGTCGCTTCGAGCGACACCATGGGGGCGCAGCCGGCCTCGAACGCTTCCTGCCAGCGCGGCGCGCAGAGGCACCAGCGGTCACCGGGGTTGAGGCCGGAGAACCCGTGCTCGGGCCGAGGCGTGGACAGGTCGTTGCCGCGCTGCCGGCTGAAACTCAGAAACTCTGCCGTCACCACCGCACATACGGTGTGGCTGCCGCGGTCCTGTGGTCCGGTGTTGCAGCAGCCGTCGCGGAAGAACCCGGTGAGCGGCTCGGTCGAGCAGGACCGGAGCGTCCCGCCCAGCACGTTGCGGCCGGACTGGCGGTCCGGCCGGTCGGGGAAGCCGCGGGTCTGGTCGAGTGGCATGGCGCGTCGCCTCCGGTGGCGGTGGGTTGGCCAGTCATGGAGAATACGAACCCGCGGCGGATAGTTGCTACGCCGGGATTGTCCGCACCATCGCGTGGACCGGCGCTGCCTCGGGCGGGCGCTCCGGCAGGAAGCCGCCGGACTGCCGCTGCCAGAGGGCGGCATACACGTCCTGCCGTGCCAGCAGGGCGGCGTGCGTTCCCTCCTCGACCACGCGACCGGCCTCGATGACGGCGAGCCGGTCCATGCGCGCGATGGTGGACAGGCGGTGGGCGATCGCGATCACCGTGCGGCCCTGCATCAGCTCGTCGAGCTGCTCCTGGATCGCCGCCTCCACCTCGGAGTCGAGCGCCGAGGTCGCCTCGTCGAGCACCAGGATCGGCGCGTCCTTCAGGATCACCCGAGCGATCGCGATGCGCTGGCGCTGGCCGCCGGACAGCTTGACGCCGCGCTCGCCGACATGGGCGTCGAAGCCGCGGCGTCCCTGCCAGTCCTCCAGTTGCTCGATGAACTCCAGCGCGTGCGCCCGCCTGGCCGCCTCCTCGATCTCGTCCTCGGTGGCGTCCGGACGGCCGTAGCGGAGGTTGTCGCGGATCGAGCGGTGCAGCAGCGAGGTGTCCTGGGTCACCATGCCGATCTGCGCGCGCAGGCTTTCCTGGGTCACGCCGGCGATGTCCTGGTTGTCGACCAGGATGCGTCCCGAGACCGGGTCGTGGAAGCGCAACAGCAGGTTGACCAGGGTCGACTTGCCGGCACCCGACCGGCCGATCAGGCCGACCCGCTCGCCGGCGGCGATCGCGAGGTCGAGGTCGCGCAGGACGCCGCCGCGCTCGCCTTCCCGACGCGTGCGGCCGTAGTCGAAGGCGACGCGCTCGAACCGGATCTCGCCGGCGACCAGGCGCAGCGGCACGGCGGCGGGCGGATCGGCCATCTGCCGCGGCACCGCGATCGAGCGCATGCCGTCCTGCACGACGCCCACGTTCTCGAAGATGCCGGTGATGTTCTGCGCGACCCAGCCGGCCATGTTGGAGATCTGCCAGGCCAGCGGCAGGGCGGTGGCGACGGTGCCGACCGGCACCCGCCCGGCCCGCCAGGCGAGGATGGCCAGGGTGCCGACCGCGGTCACCATGACGGCGTTCATCACCGCCAGGGTGACGCTCCACAGGGTGACGAGGCGGAGCTGGCGCCGGAACGCCAGGGTGTGCTCGTCCACCGACTCGCGCACGAAGGCGTCCTCGTCGCGCGAGCGGGCGAACAGCTTCACGGTCAGGATGTTGGTGTAGCTGTCGACGATCCGGCCGGTGAGGCTGGAGCGCACCTCCGACATCCGGCGCGAGCGCTCGCGCATGTGCGGCACGAATAGGCGCAGGGCGGCGACGTAGCCCGCGAACCAGAACACGATCGGCAGCGCCAGCCGCCAGTCCATCCGTGCCAGCAGCACGATGGCGCTGCCGCCGTAGACGACGAGGTACCAGACCGCGTTGGTGCCCTGCACCACGCTCTCGCGCAGGCTGGCACCGGTCTGGATCACCCGGTTGGCGATCCGGCCGGCGAAGTCGTTCTGGAAGAAGGCCCAGCTCTGCCGCACCACGTGCCAGTGGTTCTGCCAGCGGATCAGGTTGGACAGGCCGGGCGCGATGGCCTGGTTGGTCACCAGGTATTGCGCCAGCAGGGCGGTCGGACGCGCCAGCAGCAGCACCGCCGCCATGCCGAGCAGCTGGCGTCCGGCGTCGTGCAACAGCGTCGCCGGAGTCTCGGTGGACACCAGCGACGCCACGCGGCCAATGAACACCGGGATCGTGGTGTCGAGCAGGGCCACGACCAGGCCGGTCCCGAACAGGGCCACCACCAGCCACGGCGCCTGGGCGATGAAGTGCCAGTAGAAGCGAAGCAGGGCGCGGGGGCTGTCGACCGGAGGCGGGGGCAGGTCCGGAGGCAGGGCGGTGGGCGTCAGCAGACGCTCGAAGAAGCGGAACATGCGGCAGCGATGGGCGAGGACCGGGGTGGGGTCAACGGGTTCCGGGCTCCCCGTCTGCTGCACCGCATCACGTGTTGGTGGCCTCGGTGCAGGGGCTGGTTCCCCGGCATGGCTGCCCGGGCTTTCGTTCGCAAACGGCAGCCGATTAGAGTTGCCCAACGGCGGAACCGCTCCGGCCGGGCACGCAGCGCAAGGGAAGGCCATGGCCGAAGGCGGGTTCTTCGAGCGCTTCTTCGGTCGCGGCGAGAGCGAGGAGTCCGAGGGCGCGGGCTCGGCACCCGACCCGGTCGCCGCCACGGTGGCGATGGACGCGGCGCGCGCCGACCCGGTGCTCGGCGTCGAGGCCGCCGCCTATCTCCGCCGGCAGGCGCACTTCGTCGCCATCCAGACCGAACACCTGCACGAGCAGCGCCGGGTGCAGCTCGACAACCTGAAGCTCCGCCGCGTGTCGGAGCGGCTGCGCGTGGCGCTGCAGGTGTTGTTCGTCCTGATCGGCCTGCCGATCGTGCTGGGCCTCGGCGTCATGATCTGGAACGCGGCGCATGACCGCGCGCTGGTGGTCGAGCCGTTCTCCGCGCCGCCGGACCTTGCCGCCGGCGGGCTCACCGGGCAGGTGATCGCGAAACAGGTGTTGGACCGGCTCGCGGACATGCAGGCGCAGAGCGAGGCCTCGCGGCCGGCCGACACCTATCGCAACAACTGGGGCGACGCGCTGAAGGTCGAGATTACCGAACTCGGCGTCTCGTTGAGCGATTTCCGCACCTTTCTCGACGAGGAGCTCGGCCACGAGACCCGCATCTCGGACGAGGTGTTCCGCACCCGGTCGGGGCTGACGATCACCGCACGGGCCGGCGACGCTGCGGCCAGCGCCTTCGGCGGGGCGGATGCGGACCTCGACAAGCTGGTGCAGGAGGCCGCCGAGGCGGTCTATCGCCGCACCCAGCCGCACCGGTACGGCGTCTAGCTGGCGCAACACGGGCGGCTGGCGGAGGCGACAACGGTCTACGACGGGATCCTCGCCGGCGCCGACCCGAACGAGCAGGCCTGGGCTCACATCGGCCTTGGCCTGGTGGCGAGGGACAGGGGCGACTGGGCGGGCTTCGCGGCCGAGTGCACCTCGTCCCTGATGCTCAAGCCCGGTTTCGCCCCGGCCCTGGCGGATCTGGAGGTTGCGGAGTTCGGCCAGGGCCACGACGCGGCAGGAGTCGCGGCTGGACGCGCCTTTCTCGCCGCGAAGCAGAGTTCCAGGCGTGACATGGGCGAGCCCGTCCGGTCCATCCTCGCGGCCGATGACGCCGCCTGGATGGCCTCCACCGCCAGGGACGTTCCGCAGGCGGTGTCGTCCAGCAGGTCGCTGCTGAGCCTTCCGCTGTCGCCGTCCTGGCGGGACATCGGGCTGGAAGAACAGGCGTCCGCCCTGCTGATCGACCACGACCCGAACGCGGCGCGCCGTGTTGCCGCCGGGATCGCCGAGGACTCCGTCCGTTCCAGGATGCTGGGGCAGATCGCCGCAAGCGAGGCCGACCCGTCCGGCGTCGCTCTCCTGCGTCGTGCGATCGCCGGCGATCCGACCGGCGGCTACGCGAACATCACCGTTCTGGGCAGCAGGACGGCCTGGCTCGCGCTGGCGCTGGCGCGTTCGGGGGATCTCGCCGGTGCCGCGACCACGATCGGCACGACGCCGCTCGACTGCACGTTCTGCGTCCGCGTGCGCGGGATCGTCGCCTCGCTGGCGGGACGCACGGCCGACGCCGAGCACTGGTTCGCGACCGCGATCGGTCAGGCGCCCGAGCTGCCGCAGGGCTACGTCGAGCGGGGCGGGGCGCGCCTGCAAGCGGGCGACGTCGAGGGCGCGCTGGCGGACGCGAAGAACGCGGCCCGCTACGGCCCGCATGATCCCGACGCGCAGAAGCTGTTCGGCGACGTGCTGGCCAGGAAAGGCAGATGGGACGATGCGCGCGACCGCTACGAGGCCGCCCTCCGCCTCGCCCCCGCCTGGACCGCCGCCCGCCAGGCCCGCGACGCGGCGACGGCACGCAACTGAGCATCGCACCGGCGCATCGCCGCCATGGACCTCCGGACACCCGTCGTCCGGCAAGTCGTCCGAGCGGGTCCGCCACATCGTCGATCACCGTTGCTTCCGCACCGGTGGATGCGGTTCGATCGCTCCGGGACCTGGATCGGGCGTCAAACCTCGACGAGACGATCGGACACGTCATGCGATTCCAAGCGTTCGGGATGCTCGTCGCTGCCTGCCTGTTTTCTTCCGGCGCCGACGCGGCACTGCTCAGGGCGACGCGGCCGGGCGTGATGTGCAGCTCCCCCGCAGCACTTGCCCAGCTGAGCCTTCCCGACGGCAGCAGCCGCACGGCAGGACCGGACGTCCCGCCGTCGGTCGCCGCCATCGCCCGCGCCGGAGGTTGCACGGAGTTCCCTGCGGGGAACATCGTCATCCTGCAGACCGCGCGCGGGAACACCAGCATCGTGCGCAGCGACACCCTGACCGGCGACGGCGTGCTGGACACCTTCTACGTCGCCAACATCGACTACGTGCCCTAGGTCCCGCCTTCCGACCCGTACAGGGATGCGATCCGGGCCCAGTGCCCTGCCCGGCTCGAAACGTTCGCCGTGCTGGGGGTGCCGTCCTACGAGTTCATCGAGTCGCTGGGCCAGCCGGTTGCGCGAGCAGATCCTCAAGACGATCGACGACACGTGTGGCGGCGCGCCGGCATGCACTCGCAATCAACAGGTGGTCGAGATCGACAAGCGCGGCCTCGATCCGCAATGGATCAGCTTCGTCTGCCGGCATCCGTGAGGGGAAGCAGCCGGCTTGCTCCGGGCACGAGGCGACAGCAGGCCTGCGATGGGCGTCGTTGCCGATGATCGTGCCGACATGGGATCCGAACCGGCTTCACGATCCCCCGGTCAACGCCACCCCGGCAATGGCGACACCCCGAACAGCCGGGGATGGAACAGGAGCAGCAGCACCCAGAGCGCCAGACCGGCCGCCGGCGCGATCCAGCCGATCTCCCGCACCGCCAGCCGGTTGCGCCCGGCCAGGATGGCGCCGAACGGCAGGATCGAGGTCGCCTGCCGCAGCCTTGCCCATCCTTGCGGATCGCGCTGCGCCAGCTTGGCGTCGATGGAGGGCATGCCGGCCAGCGCGGTGATGCCGAAGGCGCCGAAGAACAACAGCGACACCAGGTCGCCGTTGCCGACGACGTGGACCGCCGACCAGGTCGCGAACGACCAGAGCATCGGGTGGCGGGTGACGCGCAGCAGCCCGCGCGGCTCCTGGCCGATCGCCCGCTCGCCGCCGACCGCGGTCGGGTTCGGCACCGTGACCGAGCCGACCAGCAGCACGAAGGCCGGCGCCATCAGCAGGACGAGGAGCCAGCCGAGCCAGTGCGGTGCCGTCCAGAGCGGCTCGCTGCCGGCCGCGCGGGCCCGCTTCCAGGTCACCACCAGGGCGGTGATCGCAGCGACCGAGAGCAACGAGAACACGCCGCGGAATCCGGCCTCGCCGATCCGCCCGGCGACCGCCTGGCGCACGCGGGTGCCGGCGATGCCGACATGCACGCCGATCCACAGCAGCGCGGCGAGGCTCAACAGGCCCAGGCTGGACATCGTCGTCTCCCGGATGTGATGCGGCAGGCCGCCCGTCAGCCGTCATGCCGCATCGGCCGCGCCTCGGGTAGCGTCGGAGCCGGCCGGACAGGCGCCCGTCCGGCTGGTCCCGGCCTTCCCGGAGGATCAGTGCACGGCCACGCCGCCACCAGCCGTGACGCCGCCGCCGTTGCCCATCCCGCCATTGGCGCCGCCTTCACCCATGCTGCTGCCGCCGAGGCTGTCCGGAGCGGCGGGTCCGTTGGCGCCCTGCACCACGGGTGGCGGGGCGCCGGGCTGAGGTCCGCAGGCGGACAGGATCGTCAGGAAGGACAAGGCGGCCGTCAGCTTGAACAGGACCATCGGGCGTCTCCGGGAACGGGCGGAACGCGAACGCGCGAGGCGGCCGAAAGGCGTCACGGGAACGAGGCCATGCCAGGCCGGAGCTGGCCTGCCCGGCGCAGGGCGACGACACACAAGCGTCGCGCACCCGCGGGAACGCTTGTCCGTCCCGCGGAAGCGGCTGCCGCTCCCGGCCGGATCGTGGATCAGCCCGGCCCGGGCAGGACCGGGTGCTTGTCCGGTGCGGCTGGCCGCGGGAAGCTCGGTGGCGGGTTCTTCGCCAGCAGGGACATCGCCTCGTCCACCGCGCGCTCGAGTTGCGGGTCGTGGCCCTTGCGGATCTGCTCCGGGTCGGCGGACACCTCGATATCGGGCGGGATGCCGATGTTCTCGACCTCCCACTGGCCGTGCGTGCCGTAGATCGCCCAGCGCGGCGCGGTGACGGTGCCGCCGTCCATCAGCCCAGGCCGCCCCAGGTGCGCTCGCCGACCAGCGGCCCGACCTTGTTCCTGGCGAACAGCCAGGGCAGCGCGTCGTCGCCCGAGCCGGACATCTCGTTGATGACCATCACCTTGGGCCCGAAGATCGCCTGCGCCGGCTCGACGATCGGCTCGCCTTCGCGGGTCTCGTCAACCATCTGCGGCGTGCGCCGGAGCTGGTCGACGATGTAGTCGGCGATGTCGCCGCCATGGTTGAAGCGTTCGTCGATCACCGCCGCCCGGTGCCCGACCTGCGCGAAGTAGTAGCGGTTGAAGTTGGCGAACCCGCCGGCCTCGGTGTCGGGCAGGTCCGCGGCACGGTCCAGATCTCGCCGCCGTAGTCGAAGGCGATGCTGGTGCGCGACAGGGTCGGGTGCTGCAGCAGCAGCGGCGGCGAGGCGGCAGGAGCGGCCGGCTGTGCCATGGGCTGGGCCAGCGGCTGGGCCAGGGCCGGCGCCGTCGCGAAGAACGAAAGGCCGAGCACGACGAGACTGTGACGCAACGAGGTCCCCCGGCGACGATCGGACCGGCAGGGTCCAGGCGGTGGATGGCCTGGCAAGCGGCGCCGACGTGGCGAGGCAGGGCGGGACGCTGCCGGATGGCGCGCGGCGCGGGCCTTGGTCGTGGGAAGGCCGTCGTCGGCGCTCCGGCGTGCCGCCGGGCACGGTGATCGCCCGCACAGGAAGGTACGAAGCCGCGGAAAGCATCGTGCCCGATCACCCCCTCTGGACAGCGGGACCCCGAGGACTCAGGATTCCGCTCGTGTCCCGCCCGTTCCCG
>CAXUEL010000061.1:0-9620 GCA_964249915.1 uncultured Acetobacteraceae bacterium
CGAGCGTGTGGACCGGCTGGCGACGGCGGCGCGGATCGCGGTCGAGGCCGGGGAAGCACGGTAGGCGCCGGGAACGCCGTTCGCGCCTTGCGCAGCGACCTGCCCAGGTCGGAACCGACGGAACAACGGCCTGTGCCGCGCTTTGTGACGAATGGCACCATGCGGCTGGCCGATCCGGTCGCCTGGCCGGGCCGCCTCCCCGGGAGACTCCGCTTGAGCAGATCCACCGTCCTCGTCCGGCTGGCCTTGCGCCACCGCGTCCCGCTCCTGTCCGGAGCGGCGGCAGGGGGCCTGCTGGCGGCGGGGATCGTCCGGGGCGCCGGCCGGTGCACCTTCGAGCACGGCGGCATGACGGTGCGGGTGCGACGCGGGCTGCTGCACGTCGCGGCGCTCGACCACGACGTGATCCGGGTGCGCGCGTCCGCCACCGGCACCCTGCCGGAAGACGCGTCCTGGTCGATCCTGCCGGAGGTGCGGACGGCGCGGGTGCCGGTGCTGCCGGTGCGTCGCGGGCGGGTGGTCGGCTTCGACACCGCCTCGCTGCGGGTGCGGGTCGACCGGCGCTGCGGCGCGCTGACGATCCGCACCATCGACGGCCGCATCGTGTCGTCCGACGTGCCCGGTGGCGGGCCGGTGTTCCACGGCGACGGCTTCACCGTGCACAAGCACCTGCACGCGGACGAGCACATGTTCGGCCTCGGCGACCGGGCCGGGCCGATCGACCGGCGCGGCGGCAGCTTCACCCTGTGGAACACCGACGCCTACGGCTTCGAGGGCGGCACCGATCCGCTCTACAAGGCGATCCCGTTCCTGCTGGGCCTGCGTCGCGGCCTCGCCCACGGGCTGCTGCTGAACAACACCTGGCGCAGCAGCTTCGACGTCGGCCACACGCAGGGGAACGAACTCCGCTTCGGTGCCGCCGGCGGCCCGCTCGACTACGTGGTGCTCAACGGCCCGACGCCGAAGGAGGTGCTGCGCCGCTACGCGTCCCTGACCGGGCACGCGCCGCTGCCGCCGGCCTGGGCGTTCGGGTTCCAGCAGTCGCGCTACAGCTACATGAGCGCCGACGCCGTGCGCACCGTGGCGGCGACCTTCCGGCGCAAGCGCATCCCGGCCGACGTGCTGTGGCTCGACATCGACTACCAGGACCGCAACAAGCCGTTCACCACCAACCCCCACAGCTTTCCCGACCTGCCCGGGCTGCTGGCCGAGCTGCGCCAACAGCAGTTCCGCACCGTGCTGATCGCCGACATGCACGTGCCGGTGCAGCCGGACGGCACCTATGCACCCTATGACAGCGGCCGGACCGGCGGCCACTTCCTGCACAACCCGGACGGCAGCCTTTATGTCGGCCCGGTCTGGCCGGGACCGTGCGCGTTCCCGGACTTTACCCGCGCCGGCGCCCGCGACTGGTGGGGCGGGCTGCACCGGCCGTTCCTGGAGGCCGGCGCCGCCGGGTTCTGGGACGACATGAACGAGCCCTCGGTGTTCGACACGCCTACCCGGACGATCCCGCTCCACGTCGAGAGCCGGATCGACGAGCCGGGCTTCGCGCCGCGGGTGGCGACGCAGGCCGAGATCCACAACGTGTACGGCATGCTCAACGTCCGCGCGACGCATGACGGGCTGCTGCGGCTGCGCCCCGAGCAGCGCCCGTTCGTGATGACGCGCGCCGCCTATGCCGGCACCCAGCGCTACGCCGTCACCTGGACCGGCGACAACTCCTCGACCTGGGCGCACCTGCGGCTGAGCACGCCGATGCTGCTTGGCCTCGGCCTGTCCGGGATGCCGTTCTGCGGCGTCGACCTCGGCGGCTTCGTGGGCGCGCCGTCGCCGGAGCTGCTGACGCGCTGGCTGCAGCTCGGCATGTTCAACCCCCTCAGCCGCGACCACACCGACAAGGACACGCCGCCGCAGGAGCCGTGGGTGCACGGCCGCCGGCACGAGGCGATCCGCCGGGACGCGATCGAGGCGCGCTACCGGCTGCTGCCCTACGTCTACACGGTGGCGGAGGAGGCCTCGCGCGACGGTGTCCCGATGATGCGGCCGATGTTCCTCGAGTTCCCCGAGGCCGGCGGGCGCTGGACCCTGGACCATGCGGCGCCGAGCCAGTTCCTGTGGGGCCCGGACCTGCTGGTGGCGCCGCCGCCGCACGGCGAGCAGGCGTCGCCGTACCCCGTGCTGCTGCCGCCGGGCGACTGGTACGACTACTGGACCGGGCTGCGCGTGGCGGGCGCGTCCGACGCGGTGGTCACCGTGGAGGGCAGGGCGCGGATGCGCACCGAGGCCGACCCGCCGGGTTCCGGCCTGCGGCTGCTGCCGGTCGCGCCGGTCCCGGAGGTGTTGCCGGTGTTCGTGCGCGCCGGCGCGATCATCCCGCGCCAGCCGCTGGTGCAGAGCACCGCGGAGGTGCCGGACGGGCCGCTGCAGCTGCACGTCTACCCGGGCCCGGACTGCCATGGCGCGCTCTATCTGGACGACGGCACCTCCTTCGCCCATCGCGGCGGCGGCTACCTGCGCAGCATCGTCCGGTGCGAGGAAACGATCGAGGGACTGGTGGTCCGCGAGGCGGAGCGGGCCGGCGCGTTCCAGCCGTGGTGGCGGGAGGTCGAGATCGTGGTGCACGACGCCCCGGCGTCCGACTCTCCGGACTGGCGGTCCGATCCGGTTGCCCGCACCGCAACCGCGGTGGTGACGCCGGCGCGGCTCGCCGAGGGGATCCTGCTGCCGCGCGTGGCGCCGGGCGACGCGGGATGATCCGGGCGCCGACGCCGGAGGGATGACCGGATGTATCGCAAGGTGCTCGCGGACGGCGTGACCGTGTCCGGCCAGCTCGGCCTGGACGACTTCGAGGTGCTCGCCCGGCACGGCGTCAGGCTGGTGATCAACAACCGGCCGGACGGGGAGGCGCCGGGACAGCCCCCTGCTGCCGAGGCGGCGCGTGCGGCAGCGCGGGCCGGGCTCGCCTACCGCCACATCCCGGTGACGTTCGCGAGCCTGGGGGCCGGCGAGGTCGACCGGTTCGGCGAGGCGGTGGCGGAGGCCGACGGACCGGTGCACGCCCACTGCGCGTCCGGCGCCCGTTCGGCCAACCTGTGGGCGCTGGACCGGGTCAGGCGCGGGACGATGACCCGCGACGAGGCGGTTCGCTGGGCGGACGCGCACCAGGTCGACCTGCGGCCCGGCCTGGCCTGGCTCGACCGGCAGCCGGCCTGAGCGCCGGGGCTCCGGAGAGGAGCCGGCCCGGCATCCGGCGCCGCGCTACTACCTCCAGCCGGGACGCCGCTACCTGGCTGCGGTGGTCTTGCCGACCAGCTCGTCGGCCAGCCAGTCGAGCCGGTAAACGTTGCGCAGTGCTGCGATCATCGAGGCGGTGTCGACGCCCACGGTGCGGTTCTGCGAGCCGTCGTAGACGAAGTCGCCGGCGATCGAGGGCTGGTTGCCGTCGAACGCGACGCCGATCACGTGCGCGTCGCGGTCGATCATCGGGCTGCCCGAGTTACCGCCGGTGATGTCGTTGGTGCTGACGAAGTCGTAGTGGGTGCCGAGGTCGAGGTGCGGCTTCGCGTCGAGCCAGGTCTTGGTCAGCTTGAACGGTTCCGCCCCGGTAGCGCGGTCGTACAGGCCGGCGAACCCGGTGAAGGGCGGGATCGTGCGGCCGTTCTGCGTCCAGCCGTCGACCTTGCCGTAGGACAGGCGCTCGGTGAAGGTCGCGTCCGGGTAGAGCGCGTTGCCTTCGCGGGCGAAGCGCGCCTTGGCGATCAGCTCGGTCTGCTGCCGCTCCGGCGCCTCGACCCGATCCTGCCACTGCTTCAGCACCGCGCGCGAGGCGGGATCGACCGCAAGCGCGAACCGGATCATCGGGTCGGTGGACGCCGAGACCGCGGCCTGGCCGCCGTCCCAGAGTCGGTGGCGCACGGCGAGGTCGGCGACCTTGGTGCCGGACAGGAGGCGTTGCGCAAGCTCGTCCGGCGAGGATTGTCCCAGCACGAGATGGACCGCCTCGTCGTCGGCGCCCAGCACCTGGCGCAGCTTGGTCAGCGAGAAGGCGAGCTCGGTATGCTCCAGGTCGGGATAGATCGGCCGCGAGGAGAACAGCTGCGCCTGCAGCGCCGGCAGGTTGGCGTCGCGGAACGCCGGCAGCCGGTCGGCGTCCGGCTTGGTCCGCTCGGCCGCCGCGCGAACCAGGGTGCGGGCGATGGTGAAGCTGTCGGAGCTGATGCCGAGCGCGTGCCGCTGTCCTTCCAGCATCGTGTAGCGCGGGTAGAGCGCCCGCTCCTGCGGCAGGATCGACTTGATGGTGGCGAACGGGTCGCCGTAGGCCTGCCTGCGGGACGGGTCGGCGTTGATCCAGTCCAGCAGCGACTGGTCGTCGGCCCGCTTCTTCGCGATCAGGACGGGATCGCCGAACGCCTGGAGCCAGCCGGTGAACACCTTGAGCGAGTTCTCGGTGAAGAACACCGTGTTCTCCGCCTCCTTCGCGCGCTGCGGCGTCTCGGAGACGAACTGCGACATCGCGCCGTCGAAGCTCTCGTAGTACCCGTAGATCAGCGGCAGCTCGACGTCGTGCAGGAACTCGAGCTGGTCGGCGGTCTCGTTGCGCGAGGTGCTGCCGGGATTGCCGGAGGTGAACACCATCTCGCCCGCCTTGGGGCCGGCCGGATCGAACGGGAAGTAGTCGGTGTGCGCGGGGCGGTTGTCCACGTAGGCGCGCACGAACGACACGTCGAGGTCGTAGCGGGGATAGTTGAAGTTGTCGGGATCGCCGCCGAAGTTGGCGATCGCGTCGTCGGGCGAGAAGGCGAGGCGCACGTCGTCGTAGCGGCGGTACCTGTACAGGTCGTAGCGGCCGCCGTGGTACAGCGCGATCACGTCGCAGCGCGTGGTCTTCGGATCGCCCGAGCCGCACTCCTTCTCGATGGCGCTTTCCGCCGCGTGCTCGGCCGAGATGAAGTCCGCGCCCGACTTGTTCCTGGTGGCGTCGTCGATCCGCGACGTGACGTCCGTGATCTGCTGCAGCTGGTCCAGCTCCATGCCGGGACAATGCGGCTCGGCGCCGGCATGCGGGGCGGCGAAGCCGTCGCGTACGTAGTTCTGGCGGCCCTTCTGCAGGTCGCCCAGGCAGCTGGCGACGCAATGGTGGTTGGTCATCACCAGGCCGTTCGGCGACACGAACGAGGCCGAGCATCCCGAGGCCATGCGCAGCGAGGCGTGCATGACGCGGTCGATCCACTGCCCGTCCGGCGTGAAGCCGTAGGCCTGCTGCATCGCCTGCTTCGGCAGGTTGTCGAGCGTCCACATGCCCTCGTCGGCGCGGGCGGCCCCGGTCAGCCCGGAGGCGGCGAGAAGCAGGGCAGCCAGTCCGTATCGTGTCATCGACGTCATTCCGCGACCGCGCGCCCCTGCTGGTTCCGGCGTCCACATGCCCAGGATCGGGCCGCTTGTCGAGCGGGTATCCCGGTCCTGGCGGCGGCAACAGCTGCTAGAACCGCTCCGCGATGCCGACCAGGATCGTCCGGCGCAGGCCGAACTGCGGTGCGCCGACGCCGACGCCGGTGCCGTCGCGGATCTCGTAGATCCGGTCCAGCAGGTTGATGACGTCGAGGCGGAGCTGCGTGCTGCGCAGCGGGCCGGTCTTGAAGGTCTGCACGGCGGCGAGGTTGACCGTGGCGTAGCCCGGCAGCGCCTGGCCGTTGGGGATGGTCCCGTCGGCGCGCAGGCCGCTGCCGACGAGGAGGTCGGCCGACAGCCGCGCCGGATGGCCCGTCCTGCGGAACAGCGTGTAGGCCGCACCTCCGGACCCGGTATAGGTCTGGTTGTGGTCCAGGTAGATGAAGTGCTGCGAGATGTAGGACAGGTCGGCGGCGGAGAAGTTGAACTGGGCGGACACGATGTCCTTGCCGACGGCGCGGGACCGGGCGACGTTGGCGTAGAGCGACAGCGGCCCGCGGTCAAAGGTGGCGCTGAGCTCGTAGCCCTGGTCGTCGCCGTGCGCGTAGTTGAAGGCGGACAGGATGATGGGTGCTCCGAACTGTCCCTCGTCGATCAGGTTCTGCGCCTCCTTGTAGTAGGCATCGAAGGTCACCTGCAGGCCGGGCAGGAGGACCTGGGAGATGCCCGCGTCGTAGTAGTTGTCGCGCTCCGCCTTGACCACGCTGTCCTGCGTCACCCCGGCCGCGCCGGAGGTGCCGTTGAACAGGTCGATGTCCTTGCCGCCGACCAGCTCGAACGGCGGCGGGACGAAGGTGCGCGAGTAGCCTGCGTGGATCGTGGTGGTCCGCGTCGGCTGCCACACCGCGTTGACCCGCGGGCTGAACTGGTTCTCGTGGGTGTACTCGTCGACCACGTCGAAGCGGGCGCCGTAGTTCAGCGTGACGTGCGGCAGCAGGTGCCACTCGTCCTGCAGGTAGACGCCGTACAGGCCGCCGGTCTTGCCCTGGCCGTCGTTGATCGTGAACGGGGTGGTCGAGGTGGCCGTGCCGGTGCCGCCGTCCGGCTGGATGGACGCGGCGAGGCCGGCGCCGTTGGTGTCGTCGTTGCCAGCGCCCAGGGCCGGGAGCACCTGCGAGGTGGTGCTGGACACCAGGCGCTCGCCGATGATCTGGGTGCCGGCGCGCAGGGTGTGGGTGTCGCCCACGTGCCAGCTGGCGTCGGTCTGGGTGCCGGTGGACAGCACCGACCGCGCTGCGGTCTGGCTCACGCCGTCGAACAGCAGGTCGCCGAGCGGATCGGGCGTATAGTACAGGCTGCTGTAGCGGGTGAAGGCCGAGGTCACGACGTCCAGCGTGCCGACCTCCTTCTGCAGCGACAGGATGCCGAAGTCGGTGATCTCGCGCTGGTGCTCGGTGAGGTCGCTGCTGTTGTAGGTGCTGACGCCGTTCACCGACAGGCCGAGCGACGGCGTCTGGTTCGGGTTGTTCGGCAGCTCGAAGAACTCGTTGGAGGCGCCGGCCAGCAGGCTGACCCGCGTGTCGGCATCCACGGTCCAGGCGATGTGGGCGATGCCGTGTGTCTGGTTGCTCAGGTCGTGGATCGGGTTGAGCGTGCTGGTCGGGTTCTCGATGCCGACGCGGTCGTGCAGGACGTCGCCGGTGACGAAGTAGTCTACGGCGCCGGCGTGGCCGCCATAGGAGAAGGAGGGCTGGAAGTAGTCGCGCTCGCCGCCGTAGATCGAGACCTCGCCGCCCGGGTCGGTGGTGCCGCTCTTGGTGGTGATGTCGATGACGCCTGCGGTATCGAAGCCGTACTGCGCCGGAAGTGCCCCGGTGATCAGCGACAGGGAGTGCGCGAACCGGGTTTCCAGCGCCTGGCCGAACACCGACAACCCTTCGGGAAGCTGCACCCCGTCGAGCCGGAACTGCACCTCGTTGTGGTCGCCGCGCACGTGGATCTGGCCGAACGAGTCCTGCGCCACGCCCGGCGCCTGCAGCAGCACCTGGTTGAGCGGGGTGTTGTCCCCCTGCGGCAGGGTGTCCAGGCTGCCCCGGCCGAAGCGGTAGACGGTGGCGCCGAGGTCTGGCTCCAGCCCGCTCCGGGCACGGTCGAGCCGGACGGTGACCTGTTCCGCCCCGGAAGCCGCGTCGATCCGGTCCGTCGTGGCAGCACCCGCCGCATTGCCGCCCGACGAGCGCGCGGTCGCGTTGGCTGCATCGGGTCCGGGTGCCTGCACGCCGATGCTCGCGGACGGCCCGGCGCCGGTGGTCTGGGCGATGGCGACCGGAGCCGCGGCGGGGACATACGGCACCAGCAGCACCGCGACCAGGACCACATGCCAGCACGCCATCGGACATCCTTGCGTGCCGCCTGGGAACAGCACGGCCAACCGTTACGACAATACGCAATGTTATAAAGTACCATAACGCTGGCGTTGTCCACTGCCGGTCCGGACCCTCGGACGCGGCGGCGGCCGTCAAGGGCCATTTCGAGCGTGGAACCGCCGCTTCCTGCCGGACGGCCTGTTGTCGGACGCAGGCGGCTGTCGTGGCGGGCTGGCATACCTTCCGCGGATGCGGCCGCTCGAGCGCGGCGCCTACCTCGCTGCGCTCAGGCTTCGGGCGGGTCGACGGCTCATGCCGCCTGGACCTCCAGCACGAAGCCCTGCGCCTCGCTGCTGAGGCGCTCGGCCTGTCCCGACTCGCTGGCTGGCGGTCGACGCATGCGCCGGTCCGCTCGGGAACGCTCGGCGCGGAGACGACGTGCCTTTCGCCGACTGGAGTTATAACGTAGCAACGGCAGGAGCGCGGAGGTCCATGCCCTGGTCCTCCGCCCAGACGCTATAACGTATCAGATGGGAACCGGTCTCATGTCGGATGGTCGCAGCACCGGTGGCGTTGGCTCGCGCATCCGGGCCCTGTCGGCAGCCTTGTCGGTCCTGGTTCTCGGCTCCGGACCGGACGCGCGCGCGGCAACCGGCCTTCCGCAGATCGTGGCGGCGGAGAACTTCTATGGCGACGTCGCCGGACAGCTCGCCGGACCGGGCTGGGCGGTGACCAGCATCCTGAGCAACCCCGACGAGGACCCGCATCTGTTCGAGGCCAGCCCGTCGATCGCCCGGAGCCTGTCGGCTGCCCGGATCGTCGTGTTCAACGGCGCCGACTACGACCCCTGGATGGACAAGCTGCTGTCCGCCGCCCGCTCGGGAACCCGGCAGGAGGTGGTCGCGGCCCGGCTGACCGATCACGGGCCGGGCGACAACCCGCATCTCTGGTACGATCCCGCGACCATGCCCGCGGTCGCCCGCGCCGTGTCCGCCGACCTTGCCGCGGCGGATCCCGCGCACCGGCAGGACTACGACGCGCGCCTCGACCGCTTCCTCCGGTCGCTGGCGCCGATCGACCAGAAGGTCCGGGCCTTGCGAGCCCGGTATGCGGGCCTGCCGGTGACCGCGACCGAGCCGGTGTTCGGGTACATGGCTGCGGCGCTCGGCCTGGTGATGCGCAACGGGCGCTTCCAGCTCGCGGTGATGAACAACACCGAGCCGAGTGCGGGCGACGTCGCGGCGATGGAGAACGACCTGCGCGGCCGCAAGGTCCGGTTGTTCATCTACAACAGCCAGGCCACCGACAGCGCCGCCGAACGGCTGCTCGGCATCGCGCGCGCCGCCCGGATCCCGGTGCTGGGCGTGACGGAAACCGAGCCGCGCGGGGCGGCAAGCTACCAGGACTGGATCGGGGGCCAGCTTGACGCGCTCGACCGGGCGCTGTCCGCTCCGCCGGCATGACCGCGATCACCTTCGACGACGTGACGCTCCGGCTCGGCAGCCGCACGGTGCTGCAGCGGATCAGCCTGGAGATCGCAGGCGGCGAGTTCGTCGGCGTGCTGGGCCCCAACGGCGCCGGCAAGACCACGCTCATGCGCGCGGTCCTGGGCCTGGTTCCGGCGGCGGCCGGCCGGATCGCCGTGCACGGACGGCCGGTGCGACGCGGCAACACTCTGGTCGGCTACATGCCGCAACAGCGCGTTGCGACCGCGGCGCGGCTGGACGGTCGCACCTTCGTCGCCGCCGCCGTGGATGGGCACCGCTGGGGCCTGCCGATCCTCGGCCGGGCTGCGCGCCTGGCGGTGGACGAGGCGCTGGAGCTGGTCGGACTCGCCGACCGGGCCCGCAGCCGTCCCGCGAC
>CAXUEL010000061.1:9630-15735 GCA_964249915.1 uncultured Acetobacteraceae bacterium
GGCGCGCGGCCGCTCGCCGCCCGGCCGCTGGCGGAGCTGTCCGGCGGCGAGCGGCAGCGCCTGCTGCTGGCGCAGAGCCTGCTCGGGCGCCCGCGCCTGCTGCTGCTGGACGAGCCGCTGATCTCGCTCGATCCGCACCGGCAGGCCGAGGTGGTGCGGCTGGTGCGCGACGTGCAGCAGGCGCTCGGCATCGCGGTGCTGTTCAGCGCCCATGAGCTCAGCCCGCTGCTGGGCGCCCTGGACCGGGTGCTGTATCTCGGCGGCGGCCAGGCCAGCCTCGGCACCGTGGACGAGGTGATCACCACGCCGGTGCTGTCGCGCCTGTACGGCGCGCCGATCGAGGTGGTGCGCTCCGCCGGCCGGATCTTCGTGATCGGCGGCGGCGATTCCGGCCAGGACCCGCACTGCCATCATCCGACGCACGCGCCGCATCCGTCCCCCGCCGCCGGAGCGCGCCGGTGACCGGCATCCTGGGCTACGACTTCATGCGCAACGCCTTTGCCGCCGGTGGCCTGGTGGCGGTGATGGCCGGCCTGGTCGGGTTCTTCCTGGTGCTGCGCGGCCAGACCTTCGCCGGCCACGCGCTGTCGCATGTCGGCTTCACCGGGGCGACCGGCGCGGTGCTGCTCGGCATGTCGCCGTTCTGGGGCCTGGTCGGCGTCACCGTGGCCGGCGGGGTGGGCATGGGCCTGCTCGGCGACCGGCTGGCCGGCCGCGACGTGGCGATCGGCATGGTGCTGTCGACGGCACTCGGCCTGGGGCTGCTGTTCCTGCACTTCTTCACCGCCTATGCCAGCCAGGCGACGGCGCTGCTGTTCGGCAACGTGTTCGGCGTCGACCGGGCCACCGTGGGCGGGCTGGCGGGGCTGTGCCTGGTCACGCTCGCGGGGCTGGGCGCGATCAGCCGGCCGCTGCTGTTCGCGACGCTGCAGCCGGAGCTGGCGGAAGCCAAGGGGGTGCCGCGCTCGGTGCCGGTGCTGTTCCTGGCGCTGGTGGCGCTGTGCACCGCCGGCTGCGCACAGATCGTCGGCGTGCTGCTGGTGTTCACGCTGATGGTGGGCCCGGCCGCGGCGGCGCAGCGGCTCACGATCCGCCTGCGCCGTGGCGTGCTGCTCGCGGTGGCGCTGGCTCTGGGTGAGGCCTGGGGCGGCATCGCCCTGGCCTGGACCACCGACTGGCCGGCATCGTTCTGGATCACGGCGCTGAGCGCGCTGGTCTATGCTCTGTCCTGCCTGTCCGGCGGCCGCAGCTCCATGCGCGGTTCCTCCCGCCCGTAGGATCCGGCGCAGGTCCGCAGCTGACCTTCCGTGTCAGGCGACAGGGTTAAGCCCGTCCGGAGGCGCCATCAGGAACCCAGCAGCATCCTGATCACGTCCAGCCACGCCGTCGGCGACCGGGGAACGGTGCCAGGCGACCGGGTCGTGGCGACCGTCATCCTGGACCGGCTGCTGCACCACAGTCACGTGCTGACCATCCGCGGCGACAGCTATCGGCTGCGCGAGAAGCGCGACTCGGGGCTGCTCACGGCAATACCCCACCGGCATCAGCCGAGGCATCACGGTAGCGGAGGTGGATGGGTTCCTGATGTCGCTTGATACAGAAGCGACATCCACCACGCCTTCACCACGCTCGCCTGCTCGCTCATCACCCGCTCTCAGCTGGGCGAACGTTCGCTACCGCACCTGCCCGAAATTTGGAATAACTTTCCCATCCTTGCCGCCTATACGCGCAAGGTCGGTTGTCTTAGCCAGGCCGCATGGAGACCGGCGAACTGAGCACCCTCGATCGTTTTACGATCTTCGAGCAACTGAACCTACATCAACGTTGCATCGACAAGGGGTGGGGCCGAGACCAGGCGGAGATGTATAACCGGCTCTACTGGCCGAACGCGAAGTTCAACGTGTTCGATCTCCGGACGTCGTCATTCGAGGGGCCGGCGGGCATGAAGCAGATGTTCGACTTTGCCCACAGCGTGTTCCCGATGGACAAGTGGTTCCACTCGATGGGGGCCTTCGAGATCGCGGGGTCCGGCGACCGTGCGGAGGCGCATTGGCGTTGGTTCGTATGGTGGAAGGCCGACCGCTCGGGAACGGTGTCGACCGGAACCTATGACGACGTGTTCGAGCGGCGGGACAGGGTGTGGAAGTGCCTCGAGCGCACGTCCCGTGCCGACCCGAACTGGCCGAGCGACCTTTTCCAGCCGTTTCTTGACCAGGCGGACACGAGCTTCAAGGCATCATGATGATCGCCCTGGACGTCTTGTTGCGGACGTAGCTCCTCCGCCCTCCCGCCAAGGTCAGGTTGAAGTGGCTGCGTAGCCGGCCATGCTCCGACCGGAACGGCAGGCAGCCACTTGATGGCCCATGCTGCCGTGATGAGCGGCGTCGCACTGAGATCGCAAGCATCGTTTCCATCGGGAAGGAGTTCGAAGAATGAAAACCGCCGTGATAGGACTGGGCAACATCGGCGCGGCCGTGGCCAGGAACCTCGCCAACGGCGGAGTGGAGATCATCGTCGCGGACAAAACGCTTGCCAAGGCCGAGTCGCTTGCCGCGGAGCTGGGTAGCGCGGTTTCGGCCAGCGCCGTTGATGATGCGATCCAAGAGGCGGACCTCGTCATCCTTGCCGTCCACCTGGACGCGATAAAGGCGTTGATCGCCTCCCACCATGCGAGCCTGGCCGGCAAGGTTGTCGTGGACCCGTCCAACCCGATCGCGCCGGACGGCAAGGGTGGCTTCAGGAAGACGATCCCGGATGGGCAATCTTCCGGGCAGCTCCTCGCCGGCCTGCTGCCGGACGGGGCGAAGCTCGTGAAGGCGTTCGGCACGCTGAGCGCAGAATCGCTCGCGCGGGCGGCCAACCGCACGCCGGAGCGCGCCGTCCTGTTCTATGCGACGGATTATCCCGAAGCGGGTCGGGCGGTGGCGGCGCTGATCGAGGCTGGCGGCTTCTCGCCGGTGGTGATCGGCGGCGTGGACCAGTCCATCCGCATCGAGGTCGGCGGCGACCTGCACGAGATGGGCAAGGTCGGCAGGCTGGTGTCGGCCAAAGAGGCCGAGGCGCTGGTCGGATCCGAAACGTCGTAACTGGCCCGGCATCAGGCAGGGGCACTGCTTTGTCAGCCGTCGAGATCCCGGTTCCGTCCCGCCAGAACTGAAACGCCCTCCTGGAAGCCGGCCTGAAACCCGGCGACCTGTTCCAGGGGTAGCGGTGGCAACGATCCAGCAGAAGAACCCTAAAGGAAGATTGACATGGCAGACCCAGATCGAAGGGACTTCAGCAGCAGTCGCCGCTCAGTGCTCGGCCTCACCGGGGCGGCGGCGGGCGCGCTTCTCGTCGGGCGCGCCAAGGCCCAGCCGTTATCGAAGGGCACCACGTCCGGCGCCGGCGTGTCCGGCCCGCTGAAGGCGGCCGGAGCGCTGGCGTTCGGCCCGGATCGCATCCTGTTCGTCGGCGATGCCGCCGGGGCGGCCATCCATGCCTTCGAGCTTCGGCCAGCGGACGTGACGTCGCAGGTGGATGTGGAGCTCGGCAACTTCCACAACTTCGAAGGCCGCGACCTTCTGCGCGGGCTCGACGACAAGCTGGCGGCGCTGCTGGGAACCATGCGCAACCAGATCGTGATCAACGACATGACCGTCCACCAGCCGTCGCAGCAGGTGTTCATATCCGTCGAGCGCGGCCGGAGCGTCGGGGCGCTGCCGGCGATCGTCAAGCTGAACCACGGCCAGTTGGAGGTGCTCGACCTGGGTTCCATCCCCCACTCGCGGGCGGCACTTCCTAACGAGCCCGACCCGGCTGCCAACCTGGAGTTCGACACGCAGCGGTCCTTTGCCATCACGGACGTGAAGTTCTACGGCGGCGAGGTGTTCGTGTCCGGCATCTCGAACCAGCGCTTTGCCTCCACGCTGCACCGCATCCCCTATCCGTTCACCTCGGCGATGACGACGAGCACCGTGGAGATCTGGCATCCGGTGCACGCGGAATGGGAAACCCGGGCACCGATCATCCGCCACCTCGTCCGGGAGGTGGAAGGCGAGCCGTACCTTTTCGCGGTTTATGGCTGCACTCCGCTCGTGCGCTTTCCACTGGCCTCCCTGACAAACGGGGCGCACGTGCGTGGCGACGTGATCGGCGAGTTGGGCTACGGCAGCAACCCGCTCGACATGCTCGCCTTCACCAACCCTTTCGACAACAAGGACTACCTGCTGGTCACCATCGACACGCGGAGCGCGTCGCGTATCGCCATCGCGGATCTCGGCAGCGCGAAGCCCGAGCCGACCGGCGGCCCGATCGATTTCGGGCCGGGTGGACTGGGCCGCACGCAAGGCCTGCTGCCGATCAAGGCCGAACACCTCGCCATCCTGAACGGGAAGTGGGCGGTGCAAATTTGGCGCCACCCGAAGACGGGCTACCGTTTGGACATCAGCAGCATCATGGTGCCCTACTTCTTCGAGCGACGGGACGGCATGGCGGAGATGAACTGGCCAAACGGCCCGGACCCGTTCGGGTATCGCCAGCACCGCGGCGAGGTTTCCCGGGGGGCTTGATCGTGGCTGGATCGCCTCAGGACGGCCGAACCCCGCACGCGTGCGGAAGAGTGGCCGCTCTGGCGACCCTGCACGCGGAGGCCACGGATGGGAGCGGAGTGGCACAGGCGATACGGCTCGTGACGCATGATCCGTCGCTGCTGTCCGCTCTCGCCGATGAGGACGGGCAAGGCGTTCCGCTGCAGCAGGTCCTAGCTGTTTCGGTGCATCTCGAAGACGAGCCCGCCGGCGATCCGGTTCCGCCGGTCGCGGGACGCTACGCGTTGTCGGGCGAGGGAATACGGTTCACGCCGCATTTCCCTTTTGAGGCTGGGGTGCGCTACCGCGCGCGCTTCGATCCACGTTCGCTCGGTGTGCCGGAATGGCAGGCAGCGCTCACGCTGGATTTCACACCCGAAGCGGTGCGGTCAGGTGTGCCGGCGGAGGTAGAAGGCATCTTCCCTTCCGCCGACGAGCTACCGGAGAACCTGCTCCGCTTCTACGTGCGCTTTTCGCAACCCATGCGGCGTGGGTTTGCCGACGCGGAAGTGTCGCTGCTCGGTCCCGACGACCAGCCGGTGTCGGATGCGCTTTACCGCGCCCCGGTCGAGCTGTGGGACAAGAACATGCGTTGCCTCACGGTGCTGCTCGACCCGGGCAGGTTGAAGCGCGGCGTCGGCCCGAACCGCGTACTCGGGCCACCGCTCAGGGCGGGGCAGGGCTACACGCTTGTGGTGGGCGTGGGAATGACTGCCGCTTCCGGTCAACGTTTGTCCGGAGCGGTCCGCAAGCGGTTCGGTGTCATGAAGGCCATACGCGAACGGATTTCCACGGATGGATGGAGCGTTCAGCCCCCTGCGGCGGGCTGTCGGGAGCCCTTCCGGTTACGGTTCTGCCGTCCGCTGGACTGGGCGCTGATGCGTCCTGCGCTGGTCGTCACCGCGGAAGATGGAACGCCCGTGTCGGGCCGTATGGAGACCTCGGCTCTTGAAACTGAGCTCGTTTTCACGCCGGCCACGTCCTGGTCTAGGCGGGCGTACGATGCCTTGGTAACCAAGGAGCTTGAGGACATCTGCGGCAACGACCTTGCCGGTCCGTTCGATCGGCCGTTCAGGAACAGCACGATGGACGCAGAGGTGGTGTCCCCACTCATCTTCCCCTTCTATCCGCGTTAAGCCGCGAGCGCGGCGTGAACGACGGGATCTTCAGCATCAGTAAAAAAGGTTGGAGTGGACGGTCCAGCGGCATCGAGTGGCAAGATCGCCGATCAAGACGGAGCGACCGGAAAAGATTATCGCCATGCAGTTCAAAGGTCTGGCTATCGATACGTCCAGGGCACCCCTCACTTTGCATGAGGTTAGACACTCGGGATGGATCTGTCAGATCTCGTGCCGACCGAGCATCTGACGAAACTCCACTATCAATCCGTCGGCTGGTTTCCTTCAATTATTCCGGCGTTCAGAGATCGGGCTTGCAAGATGTAGCTGCCGAGGCTGGTTCAGCGCGAGATCTGAGAGATCCTAGCACTACTCTGCCAGGTTCACAGCAGCATGTGCCAGGGCAGGCGGTGGCCGCA
>CAXUEL010000062.1:0-8880 GCA_964249915.1 uncultured Acetobacteraceae bacterium
GGCGCGTGCCGCCGGCTTCGACCGCGACGCCGGCTACGTGCACCACGCCGACGAGGGGGTCTGCCTGCTGGTGCAGATCGAGACCCGGCTAGGGCTCGACAACCTGGAAGCGATCGCCGCGGTCGAGGGCGTGGACGGGCTGTTCATCGGCCCGGCCGACCTGTCCGCCTCGCTCGGCCATCTGGGCGATCCCGGGGCGCCTGCGGCGCAAGCGGCGATCGAGGACGGGCTGCGACGCATCGTCGCGACCGGCAAGGCGGCCGGCATCATCATGGGCGACGAGGCGCTGGTGCGTCGGGCGATGGCGCTGGGCGCCACCTTCGTCGCCGTCGGCACCGACGTGTCGCTGCTGGTGCGCGGCAGCGACGCGCTGGCGGCGCGCTACGGACGCGGCGCCGGGATCCGGGCCGCCGGGAGCGCCGGCGTCTACTGAGGTCGTGCCGCGCGCACCGCGTCGCGTCCGCCGGACCGTCAGCGTATCGGCAGCGGCACGTTGTTGACCGTCAGCACGCCGCGCTGCAGGGCGAGGTCCCAGTCGGCCTGGTCGCCCTGGCGGTGCGCGACCAGCTTGACCAGGAACAGGGCGGTGCGCAGGCGGCCGAGGCCGGACGCGTTGGCGGCGTCGAGCAGGGTGTCGAAGCCGTGCGCGGTGAGGTGGCCCTCGCCGCTGCTGTCCTGCGGGTCCGGCGGATCGGCCGCGTTCACCTGGTCCGGGGTGGCGATCCGCCGTGGCCGAGCGCCTGCGCCAGGGGATCGAGGGCGTCGCGGATCGCGGTGCCAGGGCAGGCGTCGCGGTGGTCGGACAGGGCCAGGAGCAGCGTCGCGGCGGCTGCGGTGGCGGCCTGCTCCAGCGCGGCGTCCGAGATGCCGGGGCCGCGGGCGTCCGCGTGCAGGTGTGCTGCGTGCAGCACCGCGTCCGGCAGGGCGGGCAGCAGCACGTCCGGCCGGTCGGCGTCGAAGCCGGCGCCGTGCGGACCGCCCTCGTGCAGGGCCGTGCTGTGCAGGAGGGCGCAGCCGGGCAGCGCCAGCGTGGCGGCGCGGGCGGGTGGGCAGCCGGCAAGCAGATAGCCGGCGGGCAGGTAGCCGGCGGGCAGGCAGAAGGACAGCAGCAGGGCGGCAAGTGCCGGGAGTGGAGGATGGGTCATGCGGCGGATAAGGTGGCGCAGCCTCCGCACGGTGGCAATTCAGGCCGTTCCCGCAGCACCCAGGATACGATGCCCAGACCAGACCCGTTCCTGCTGGCGCTGGTGGCGACCGTGCTGCTCGCCTCGCTGCTGCCGGCGCATGGCGCCGCGGTGCCGGTGTTCCGCGACCTGACGGTGGCGGTGATCGCGGCCATGTTCTTCATGCAGGGCGCGCGGCTGTCGCGGTCGGCGATGCTGGCCGGGCTCGGCCATTGGCGGCTGCACCTGACGATCCTGTCGTGCACCTTCGCGCTGTTCCCGGTGCTGGGGATCGGGCTGCACGCGCTGTGGCCCGGGCTGCTGGCGCCCACCCTGTGGCTCGGCGTGCTGTTCACCTGCCTGCTGCCGTCCACCGTGCAGTCGTCGATCGCCTTCACCTCGATCGGCGGCGGCAACGTGCCGGCGGCGGTGTGCTCGGCGACCGCGTCGAACCTGCTGGGCATCGCGGTGACGCCGGTGCTGACCGGGCTGGTGCTGGCCGGGACGCAGGGCGGCGGCGTGTCCGCGCGCGGCGTGCTGGCGATCGTGCTGCAGCTGCTGCTGCCGTTCGCGGCCGGGCAGCTGCTGCGGCCGCTGATCGGCGGCTGGGCGGCGCGCAACACGGGGCTGCTGAGCCTGACCGACCGCGGCTCGGTGCTGGTGGTGGTATACGCCGCGTTCAGCGAGGCGGTGGTGCAGGGGCTGTGGCACGAGGTGCCGGCGTCGCAGCTCGGGCTGGTGCTGCTGGTCGACGCCGTGCTGCTGGCCGCCGTGCTGCTCGCCACCCGGTTCGGCGCGCGGGCGCTCGGCTTTTCCCGCGAGGACGAGATCGCGATCGTGTTCTGCGGCTCGAAGAAGACGCTGGCCTCGGGGGTGCCGATGGCGGGCGTGCTGTTCCCGGTCGCGGTGGTGGGCCAGGTGGTGCTGCCGCTGATGATCTTCCACCAGATCCAGCTGTTCGCCTGCGCGCTGCTGGCCCGCCGCTATGCGCGGCAGGCCGAGGCGGGCGCGGAGCCGGTCAGAAGGTGAAGTTCAGCCGGCCGTAGTAGAAGCCGCCGTTGATCGGCACGGTGGACGAGGTCTGGTCGTAGTGGGCGACGTTCAGGTACGACAGCTCCTGCGGCAGCTGGCGCGGACGCACGTTGAAGATGTCGTTGGCGCCGATCGCGGCGTGCCAGTGCGGCGCGATCTGGTAGCCGACCTCGAGGTCGGTCAGCCATTCGGGAAGGTTCTTGAACTCGGCGAACTGGGTGCCGGAGAACTGCAGCGCCGGCGGCGCCAGGTCCTCGTAGGTGACCTCGTCGGTGCTCTGGCCGTAGCGGGTCTGGCGCAGGTTGACGTCGAACCTGCCGATCTTCCAGAACGCGTCCAGGATGATCTTGGAACGCGGCGAGGCGGTGGTCAGGTAGCCGATGCCCTGAGCGGTCAGGAACGGGTTGCCGAACGCGTCGGTGCCGTTGTGGTGCAGCCGGGTGCGGTTCAGGTCGATGCCGGCGGTCCAGGTCACGGTGCCGTAGCGGCGGAAATCGGTGAAGTAGTTGACGTTGATGTCGGCACCCTGGGTGCGCGTGCTGGCGCCGTTGGCGAAGTAATAGGCGGACACGTCGCTGAGCTCGATTCCCTGTGGCAGGCTGGCGCCGGTGTCGGCGATGGCGGTCTGTGCGGCCTGCCCGGTGACGCCGCCGGCGCCGACGATGCGGTCGCGTATGTTGATCTGGTACACGTCGGCGGTGATGCTCAGGTTCGACAGCGGCTGCAGCACGATGCCGGCGCTGGCATTGGTCGAGCGCTCCGGCTTGAGCGGGACCGCGCCGATCGACTGTGCGCCCTTGGAGCTGGTGGCGAGGATGCCGCTGGCGCCGGTCGGCGACACGTTGAGCGAGGAATAGTTCTCCTCCGCCAGCGTCGGCGCGCGGAAGCCGTTGGAGATCGTGCCGCGCAGCGCGAACCAGTTGGTGAAGTCGTAGCGGCTGGAGATCTTGCCGTTCTCGGTGTCGCCGGCGTCGGTGTAGTGCTCGTAGCGGCCGGCGAGGTCGACGTCCAAGTGACGCAGCGGGTGCACGTCGTAGTCGATGTAGCCGGCCCACACGTTGCGCGAGAACGAGCCGGCATTGGCGGGCAGCAGCCCGGCGAAGCCCTGGGTGCCGCCATCGATGGTCGAGGCGACGCTGCCGGCGCCGAGCCGGTAGACCTCCGAGCGCTCCTCGGCGCCGAAGGCGAAGTTCATCGGCATGTGCAGCGCAGTGAACGGCCTGGTGAAGTCGAGGTTGTTGGTCCACTGCGCGTTCTGTTGGCTCTGCGCCAGCACGGTGGTCGGCGTGAAGCCGATCGGATAGCCGGCCGCCGGATCGCCGAGCATGTACAGGGTCGGGTTGGCGGTGTTCTTGTTGCCGATGTTGGTGATGTCGGCGCCATAGGTCGTGCTCAGGTCGGCATGGAAGCCGAACACGTCGTCGGCCTTGACGCCGAGCGTCGCCGAGAAGTCGTTCTCCTCGTCGGTCTCCAGCGGGGAGAAGCCGTCCGGATACACCTCCGGCAGCTTGGTCGGGGTGCGGTAGTTCTCGTACGCCTCGCTGTGGCGGTGGCCGTAGGTGATCAGCCCGTAGCCCTGGAGCCCGCCGAACAGGTCCTGCACCAGGGTCTTGCCGAACTCGATGCTGAGGGTTTCGCGCGTCTCCTCGGGCAGGCCCAGGATCTTGTTCGAGTTGGCAGGCTCGGTGAAGCCGCCGGGCGTGCCGAACGCCGCGCTGCGGTCGTCGACCGTCTGCACCGTGAAGTGGTCGGTGTGGAAGACTTGGCCGCCGAGATGCACGTAGCCGTCGTTGCCGAACGAGAAGCCGCCGTCGCTGTCGAGCTGGTACTGCCAGCCGTCGCCGTTGTAGGCGTCGGCGCCGGTGAAGGCGGTGGCGCTGCCGCCGTGGTCGGTCTTCTTCATGATGATGTTGACCACGCCGGCGATCGCGTCGGAGCCATACTGCGCGGCGGCGCCATCGCGCAGGACCTCGATGTGGTCGATCGCGGCGGCCGGGATCATGTTGAGGTCGACGGGCGTCGCACCCTGCTCCGGGCCCGCATCGGCGGTGATGTTGGCGGTCTGGTGGCGGCGCTTGCCGTCGATCAGCACCAGCACGTCGTTCGGATCCAGGCCGCGAAGCCGGATCGCCGCCACCAGCGCCTGGGTGTCGGCGCCGTAGGCCTGGACGCTGATCGAGGGGTCGGTGCGCGACAGCTGGTCGTCCAGGTTGGGCTGGCCCGACCGCGCCAGAGTGGTGGCGGAGATCACGTCGATCGGGCTGGTGCTGTCGCGCGCCTTCTTGCCCAGGTTGCGGGTGCCGGTGACGATCACGCTTTCCCCGCCGCTGGCTGCCGCGCCGGACAGCTCCGCGCCGCTCTGGGTGTCGGACAGCCCGGTCGGCCCCTTGCTGGTCGGCACCGCGTTCGGATCGGTCGCCGGGGTGCCGGCGCCGGTGGCGGACGCGCCGCCGACCCCGGCCTGGGCGAGCTGCGTCTTGTGGACCTTGCGCGCCTTGCGGACGTGGTGGTGGGTGGCGGCAGGTGCGGCGGCAGGCGGGGCAGCGGTGCCGGAGGCGGCGTCCGGGGCGGCGCCGGACGCCGTCTGGGCCAGCGCCGGCAGGGTGCCGGCCGCCACCGCGAGCGGGCACGCCGTGAGCATCAACAGGGTCCGAAACGCGCCGGCACCGATCACTCGCATTCCAGGTCTCCATCCCGGCCCGGGATACCGGGCGCCGCGTCGCCGGCGCCGGATCGAGCCGTCTTCGATCCATTGCCGGTCCGGGATGATTCGTCCGATTTCGAGACGGAACGCAAGGGCGGAGATGCCTGCTTAACACGCAGATGTGACCTTGCGACAAATAAGCATCACCGATCATGGGGTAAATTTAGGCATATGCCTAGCAAACAGGCCTACTTGCCCCGTCGAAGCGGGAGGAATAGCCTGCTTATTGTCATAACGTCGTCCGCACGCGGGAGCAGAACGTCTTGAACCGACCGAACCGGATGCCGTCGACGCGCCGGCAGTTGCTGATGCGCATCGGCGTGGCGGCGGGCAGTGCCGCGATGTACCAGGCGATGACGCGTCTGGGCCATGCCGCCGGCACCGACTTCGCCGGCTCGCCCGCCCTGTCCGGCGCCAGGCCCGGCACCACCGTGCTGGTGCTGGGCGCCGGGCTTGCCGGCATGCTGGCGGCCTACGAGCTGCGACGCGCCGGCTACGGCGTGCGGGTGCTGGAGTACCAGGGCCGGTCCGGCGGCCGCAACTTCAGCCTGCGCGGCGGCGACACCCTGACCGAGCTCGGCGGCGCCACCCAGCAGGTGCGGTTCTCGGCCGGCAACTACATCAACCCCGGGCCGTGGCGGATCCCGTACCACCACCAGGGCCTGCTGCACTATTGCAAGCTGTTCGGGGTGCAGCTGGAGCCGTTCATCGAGGTCAACCACAACGCGCTGCTGCACAGCTCCACCACGTTCGGCGGCCAGCCGCAGCGCTACCGCGAGGTGCAGGCGGACTTCACCGGCTACACCGCCGAGCTGCTGGCCAAGGCGATCAACCAGAACCGCCTCGACCAGCCGATCGGCGACGACGAGAAGCACGACCTGCTGGCGGCGATGCAGGGCTGGGGCCTGCTGGGCAAGGATTACAGCTACCGCAGCGGCGGCCTCGCCTCGCTGCATCGCGGCTTCGCCAGGGACCAGGGCGGCGGGCCGGACGGGGCGCCGGTGCCGGCGGCGCTGTTCGGGCGGGCCGAGCTGATGAAGTCGGGGCTGTGGGAGTGGCTGTCGTTCAACATGAGCTACGACTTCCAGACCACCATGTTCCAGCCGGTCGGCGGCATGGACATGATCGGCAAGGGCTTCGCCAGGCAGGTGGGCGACCTGGTCACCCACAACGTCAAGGTGACGAAGATCGCGCAGGGCAGCGACGGCGTCACCGTCACCTACGAGGACAACAACCATGGCGGCGCGGTGACCGAGGCGAAGGCGGACTGGTGCGTGTGCACGATCCCGCTCTCGGTGCTGAGCCAGATCGACGTGCAGGCGGGCGGGCCGATGAAGGCGGCGATCCAGGCGGTGCCGTACGCGTCGTCGGTCAAGATCGGCCTGGAGTTCAAGCGGCGGTTCTGGGAGCAGGACGAGCAGATCTATGGCGGCATCTCGTTCACCGACCAGCCGATCAGCCAGATCTCCTACCCCAGCACCAACTACTTCGCAGACACGCCGGCGGTGCTGCTGGGCGGCTACATGTTCGGCACCGCCGCCTACGCGTTCGCCGGCATGACGCCGGAGCAGCGCGTCGAGGAGGCGCTGAAGCAGGGCAGCGTGCTGCACCGGCAGTACCGGCAGGAGTTCAGCAACGGCGTCGGCGTGGCCTGGAGCCGGATGCCGTGGACGCTGGGCTGCTGCGCCACCTGGAGCGAGGAGGCCCGCAAGGCACACTACGCGGCGCTGACGGCGATCGACGGAAGGCTGGTGCTGGCGGGCGAGCACGCGTCCTATGTCGGCTGCTGGCAGGAAGGGGCGATCCTGTCCTCGGTCAGCGCCATCACCCGGCTGCACCAGCGCGCCGTGGGGGCGGCCTGATGCGCGGCATCCGGCGCCTGCCGGCCCTGCTGCTGTGCGGGCTCGGCCTGCTCCCGGGCCGCGCCCTGGCCGACGCGGCCGCCAACGTCGCCGGCCAGGCCATTACCGGCACCGACGGCCAGGCGATCTATGCCGAGCTCTGCCAGGGCTGCCACATGGCCAATGCCCGCGGCGGCGCCGGGGCGGCGCGGATCCCGGCGCTCGCCGGCAACGCCAAGCTCAGGAACGGCGGCTACCCGGTGTACGTGGTGCTGAACGGCTACGGCGCGATGCCGTGGCTCAGCACCGAGCTGAACGACGCGCAGGTCGCGGCGGTGGTGAACTACGTGCGCAGCCATTTCGGCAACGGCTACACCGACGCGGTGAAGCCGGAGGACGTCGCCGCGGTGCGCGGTCCCGAACCCACGATCGAGAGATGAGCCGGATGGCCAGAATCCTTCCGCGCGTCGTGCTGTCGGCGCTGGTGCTGGCTGTTCCGGGCCTGGTGGCCCAGGCGCAGCCGGCGCCGGGCGTCGTCGTGCGCCATGCGACGGGCAAGTTCCCGATCGCCACCGCCATCGAGGTGCCGTCCGGCACCACCACGGTGTACCTGTCCGGCATGGGCGCGGATCCGCTCGACCCGTCGCTGGGGCCGATGCAGACCACGCTCGCCGCCTACGGCGACACCGCGACCCAGGTGAAGAGCGCGCTGACCAAGATCCAGGCGGCGCTGGCCGGGCTGCACCTGACCATGGCGGACGTGGTGCAGATGCACGTCTACCTCGCCGCCGACCCGAAGCTGGGCAAGATCGACTTCGCCGGCATGATGAAGTCGTACACGCAGTTCTTCGGCACCGCCGCGCAGCCCAACCTGCCGACCCGCTCGGCGTTCCAGGTGGCCGGGCTCGCCAACCCTGGCTGGCTGGTCGAGATCGAGGTGACGGCGGTGCGCAGGTAGGCGGACCCGTCCCGGCCGGATCCGGTCAGGCGGCCACCGGGTCCAGCGCCGCCACGTCGAGCAGGCGCTGGAACACCTCGACCTCCTGGGCGCCGGACACCGCCAGCTTGCCGCCGAACACGAAGCACGGCACGCCACCGATGCCGCGGCGGTGGGCGCGCAGGTTCTCCGACTGCACCAGCTCGCCGCCGTCGCGGCCGCGCAGCAGGCGGCGGCGGCGAGCCCGGCCAGCACGTCCGGGTCGCCCAGATCGGCGCCGTCGGCGAAATGCGCCGCGAACAGCGCTCCCACCATCGCGGTGGCGAGGCCGAACCGCGCCGCCCACGCCGCCAGCCGGTGCGCGTCGATGCTGGACGGGACGGTGCGGATGCGGTCGAAGCGGAACAGGATGCCGCTCTGCAGGCCGAGCTCGCTCACCGTGGCGTAGAGGCGGCGCGCCCGGTCCTCGCCGCCGTACTTGCGGATCGCGTAGTCCTGCCGCGACAGCCCTTCGCGCGGGATGTCCGGGTTGAGCAGGAACGGCCGCCAGACCAGCTCGAACAGGGTGTCGGAGCGCAGCGCCAGCGCGCCGAGCAGGCGCTGGACGCCGAGATAGCACCATGGGCATACGAGGTCGTACACCACCTCGATGGTCTGGCGGCCGCCGATCGGGGTCAAAGCGTTCACGGTGGCCAGTTTACGACAAACTTTCGGCATTTCGAGGGGAAAACCGGCGAACGGTCGAGAAGGCGGAGGGGAGACGGCATCATGGATGGATCGGAGGAGGCGGCGGAAGCGCGGTTCGCCGGGTTCGTCGCGACCCTGGGCCGCGGGCCGGGACGCTCCCGCGCGCTGACCCGGGCCGAGGCGCGCGAGGCGTTCGGCCTGGTGCTGGCGGATGCGGTGCACCCGGCGCAGCTGGGCGCCTTCATGATGCTGCTGCGCTATCGCGGCGAGGATCCGGAGGAGATCACCGGGCTGGTCGAGGCGGCGCGCGACGCCCTGCCGCACGTGGTCTCGGGCGGGTCCGCCGCCATCGGCCCGGTGGCGCTGGATTGGCCCAGCTACGGCGCCGGCCGCACCCGCGGCGCGCCCTGGTTCCTGCTGTCCGCCCTGGCGCTGTCGCAGACCGGCATCCGGGTGCTGATGCACGGCACCAACGAGTTCGGCGGCGGCATCTCGGTCGCGGGCGGGGGGGGGGGG
>CAXUEL010000062.1:8890-15558 GCA_964249915.1 uncultured Acetobacteraceae bacterium
CCGGCGGCGCAGGGGGGGGCCGGCCGGGGGGGGCGGGGCGCGCCCCCCGCCCGCCCGCCACGGCGTCCGAGGTCGGCGGGGCGCTCGACCGCACCGGGTTCGCGTACTGGCCGGCCGCCTGCCTGTCGCCGGCGCTGGACCGGCTGCTGGGAATGCGCCGGCTGTTCGGGCTGCGCTCCCCGGTCAACACGGTGGCGCGCCTGGTCGATCCCGGGTCGGCCGGGGTGTCGGTCGACGGCGTGTTCCATCCGCCCTACATCGCGCTGCACCTGGGCGTGGCCGAACGCCTCGACCGTCGCTCGGTGGTGGTGATCAAGGGCGGCGGCGGCGAGGCGGAACGTCCCGCCGCCAAGCCGACGGCGGCGCATCTGTGGCGACCCGGCCGCGGCCACTCCGAGCTGCTGCTGCCGGCGCTGGCGCCCGCGGTCGAGCGCAGCAATGTTCCGGACAGCCCGGCCTCGTTCGCGAGGGTCTGGCGGGGCGAAGGGCCGGTGTCGCCGCTCGTGCTGCAGACGGTGGTCGGCACGGTCGCGCTGGCGCTGCTGGCGCTCGACGACGGGCTGGACCCGGGAACGGCGGACTGGCGCGCGCAGGAGATCTGGCAGGCGAGGCGGCCGGATTGGAACGCCACCATGCCGTCCGGTCCGGAAAAGCAACGGGCCCGGAACGAGGCCTCGTTTCCGGCGTAGTAGCGGCACGAATTCCCAGGAGGACCGTCCGATGACCATCCGTTTCATGCCCGTTGCCGTCGCCGCCATGCTTTCGCTCGGCGCCGGCCTGTCCGGCCCGGCGATGGCGAAGGGCTGCATCAAGGGTGCCGTGGTCGGCGGCGTGGCCGGGCACATGGCCGGCCACCACGGCGGCATGGGTGCCGCGGCCGGCTGCGCGGTCGGTCACCACGAGGCGTCGAAGAAGGCGGCGGCCAACCCGCCGAGCTGACGGCTCTCGGCAGGGAGCGGCGGTGTCCGGTGATGCGCCCGGGGCCGCCGCTGCGGCTTGTGCTGGCCCACCGGTTCCGTGCCCGCGAGAGGGCAGGATGGAGCTCGGTCGGCGGATCTTCGGGTTTGGCGGCTTGGCCTGCCTGACGTTTGGGGTGATTAGCCAGTTCACGACCGGCCCGGACCAGTGGGACGAGCTGATCCGGATCCTGGCCGCCGGCATCAAGGAGGTGCCGGGTTACCTGAGCCATGTCATCGCCGAGGACTCCGCGGGCTGACACGTTGTGGGTCACGGAGGTGCGGACAGACAGCGTCAGCCATGCCGCCTCGCTCAAGCTTCCCGCTGTCCAGGAGGCCCTGGGGAAGGCGCGGCCGATGATAACCGGGACGGGCATGCGGATTGTGACGCGTCCAGTCGCCGGCGCCTGAGGGTTCGTGCACCTCGCGACATGCGTGCCTGGTGGGGGTCGGTCCTCGCGATCGGGCTTGATCGAAGTTGCATGGACGAGGTCGGCAGGCGGGCCTTTCCTGCGTGTTGCGGCTTCAGGTCCGTTTGCCCCGCTCCGGTTGAACACGCCCCTGCCTTTGCAGCCCGGTCTGGACGCCGCGGCCCGTCGCCGGCGCCGCTCAGCGGGTCGAGCCGCTGCCGGGGTAGGTAGAGCCTGGATCAGGGTTGCCGGAAGCGCCGGCCGCGATCTGTGTTGCGGCCGTCGGGCTAGAGCTTGGCTGACCGAGTTGGAAGCTCAGGCGCTCCGATCGGCGGGGGGCGCGCCGCGGCCGAAGTTCTGGCTCATGTCGCCCAGGCTCTGCGTCATCCCGCCCATGCTCTGGGTCATGCCGGATGCGGGCTCGGCCTCCTGCCTGGCGGGCCGCAGCGACCAGAACGCGTCGGCGACGTCGTTCTGGATGTGCCGCAGCTCGACCTGCACCCAGTCCAGGAACTCGTGCAGGCCGCGCAGGATGATCTGCTCGACCGTCTGGTCCGACAGCGCCGCGCGCAGCTCCTCCAGCCGCTCCAGCGCCACGCCGCCCTGCCGCAGGCCGTAATCGGTGCGCAGCTGCGACAGGCTGCCGTAGACCTGTCGCAGGGTCAGCACCAGCGAGCGGGGGAAGGCGTTGTTGAGCAGCAGGAACCCCGCCACCGCCGGCGCGGTCAGGGCGCGCGGCATCACCCGGCGGTAGGCGTGGTAGGCGGCGGCAGAGCGCAGCACCGCGCTCCACTGGCTGATGTCGACCGGGCTGCCGATCCCGACCTCTGGCGGCAGCAGGGTGTGGTACTTGATGTCGACCAGCCGCGTGGTCTGGTCGCCGCGCTCCAGGTACTTGCCGATCATGTAGAAGTACCAGCCCTGGTCGCGGTAGAACGTGCCCTCGATGATGCCGTTGTGGGTCTGGCATTCCTGCTTCAGCCGGGCGCACAGGCCGGACAGCTGCGAGGAGCGGATGTCGTGGCTGCCGAGCTGCCTGACCCAGCCGTGGAACACGTTGATGTGCGTCCACATCTCGGTCGAGATCAGCGGGCGCAGGGTGCGGGCGTTCTCGCGCGACGCGTTGATCAGGCTCGCGATCGAGTTCGGGTTGTCGCGGTCCAGCACGTAGAACTCCGCCACGCCCTGCATGTCGGCCTCCTGCCGCTCCGCGTGGTAATGCTCCTCGTCCGCGTTGATCTGCAGGACCGAGCGCCAGCCGTTCTCCACCTGGCTGGTGCGGGTGAAGGTTTCGGTGACGTCGATGATGCGGGCCAGGTTCTCGATGCGCTCCATGTAGCGCGCCAACCAGACGATGTTCTCGGCGTAGCGCGACAGCAGCGCCTGCGCCTGCGGCGCGTCCGGCGCGGCTCGGGTCACTCCGCCGGCCCTGTCACGACAGCACCCACGTGTCCTTCGAGCCGCCGCCCTGCGAGGAGTTCACCACCAGCGAGCCCTTCTTCAGCGCGACCCGCGACAGCCCGCCCGGCAGCACCCAGGTGTCGGCGCCGGTCACCGCGAACGGGCGCAGGTCGACGTGACGCGCCTCGACGCCGTGCTCGCACAGGGTGGGCGCGGTGGACAGGTTGATCACCGGCTGGCTGATGTAGTTGCCCGGGTCCGCCTTGAGCTTGGTGCGGAACTCGTCCAGCTCCGCCCTGGTGGCGTGCGGGCCGATGATCAGGCCGTAGCCGCCCGACTCGCCGACCGGCTTGACCACCAGGCGCTCGAGGTTGTCGAGCGTGTACTGCAGGCCGTCGGGCTCGCGGCAGATCCGGGTCTCGACGTTGTCCAGCACCGGCTCCTCGGCGAGGTAGTAGCGGATGATGCGCGGCATGTAGGCGTAGATCGCCTTGTCGTCGGCGACCCCGGTGCCGACCGCGTTGGCGATCGCGACGTTGCCGCGTCGCCAGGCGTCCAGCAGGCCGCGCACGCCGAGCTGGCTGTCAGGACGGAACACGTCGGGATCGAGGAAGTCGTCGTTCAGGCGGCGGTAGATCGAGTGTACCGGGCGCAGGCCGGCGATGGTGCGCATGAACACGCGCGCGTCCTCGACCACCAGGTCGCGGCCCTCGACCAGCGGCACGCCCATCTCGCGCGCCAGGAACACGTGCTCGAAATAGGCGGCGTTGTAGATGCCGGGCGACAGCAGCACGACCTGCGGGTCGGCGACGCCGGCCGGCGCCACCGCCGCCAGCGCCTGCTGCAGGCGCACGCCGTATTCCTCGACCGGGCGGATGCCGATGCCGGCCGCTAGGTCCGGCAGCACGCGCAGCATCATGTGCCGGTTCTCGATCACGTAGGACACGCCGGACGGCGTGCGGGCGTTGTCCTCCAGCACCAGGAACCGGCCGGCGTCGTCGCGCACGATGTCGGTGCCGTTGACGTGGACGTAGACGCCGAGAGGCACGTCGAGGCCCATCATCTCGGGCCGGAAGTTGGCGTTGCCCAGCACCAGCTCGCGCGGCACGATCCCATCCCGCAGGATCGCCTGGTCGTGGTAGATGTCCCACAGGAACCGGTTGATGGCGGTGACGCGCTGCACCACGCCGCGCTCGATGGTGTCCCATTCGGCGGCGGTGAGGATGCGCGGGATCAGGTCGAACGGCAGGATCCGGTCGATGGCGTCGCGCTCGGAGTAGACCGTGAAGGTGATGCCGAGGTTGTAGAGCTCGGCCTCCGCCGCGGTCGCGCGTCGCCGCAGCTCGGCGACGTCGAGGCCGCGCAGCCGGTCGCGGATCAGCCGCACCGTCGGCTCCTCCGGATCCGACGCCTTCATGATCTCGCAGAAGAAGTGCGGCATGCCGTAGCCGGCGAACAGGCCGCCGGTCGCCGTCTCCGCCGCCATGGTTCCTGTATCCGGGGCGCTCATCGCGTCCCGGACCCGTCAACCGTGCGGCGCGGGGCCGCCCGGTCCAGGCGTGAGGGAGTCATTCCATCCACCTGATGCTGTCGTCGATGGCTGTCAGGGAAGCAAGAAACCCGCCATCTGGCTAGACGCGATCCGGGCGTGCTGCCGAGGACGGACCTGCGGCGGCTGCCCTCGTTCAGTAGGCGCCGCGGTTGTAGACATACGGTCGATAGAAGAACGGCCGGTAGAAGGGTCGGTAGAAGAAGGGGCGGTAGAACGGGCGGACGGCGTAGACCGGCACTGCCGGCCGATACACCATTGGCGGCGGGTAGACGTAGACCGGACCGGATGGCGGCACGGGTGCTGCCGCGAGCAGGACGGGCGCGGTCCGGTGCGCCAGCCGGCGATGGTGACCGTGGCGGATCGGGCGGACGTGCCCCGGACCGTGTCCGCCGGCTCTCGGGGTGTTTGGCGGGCCCTGCAACGGTCTGGCGGCGGCCTGCGATCGTGCTGCCGTGGTGCCCGACGGGGCCGCCGCCCCCGCCGGACCACCGGACCACTCGATCGTTCTGGGCGGCGCGGCTACCGGTCCCGTCCCCGGAGCGCCCTCCGCCCGAGCGATGCCGGCGAGGCTGCCGGCTGCCGCCAGCATGGTCATCCAGCCGACGCGGAGCGTGCGCACCCTCACCGCCATCGAGATGCTCCTTCGCCGGTAGCCATGTCGGCCCGGTCGCCTGACACGTTCGTCGACAGTGTACTATTCCACGACCGCGCGTCTTGGGGATGAGCCTGTTCGATGAAGGATGCGTGATCCCGGATCCGTCCCCGTGTCGCGGGAACCATCATCCAGCGGCGGACAACCCGGCCCGAACGCTGGCGGCCAGGCTGCGGACGTCTTGCATCCGCGCCCCGTTCCGGCGCTAGGATGCGGCAGTCGGACAGGTGGCCGAGTGGTTTAAGGCAGCGGTCTTGAAAACCGCCGCGGGTGCAAGCCCGCCGTGGGTTCGAATCCCACCCTGTCCGCCAGTGAGATCCCTTTAAACGTTCAAGTTATTGTAGATCCTTACAGCCGGATATTTTTGGCAATTATATACGTGTGTGACCTAAGGCTTCGGCCAGTGAAGCAGCCCCGGTGAGTTAGTGCATTTTGCAGTGATCGTTGTCGCAAGGTCGATCCCATTGAAAAACAAGTGGCTCGGATGCACGAGCGACTGCCCCACCAAGTTCTGACCTCTGGCTCCAGCTACCGAGACATTAAGGTCTCGTCGTGTTTCCCATGAGCCATCCGAGTAGCCGGTCCAGTCAGAACAACGGATGTCATTGGCCGGCACGGCGCCATGAGGTCTCAGCCGTCTCTCCCAGGTACGTCCTGGCTGGGTGACGTTGAGGACAGAGTTCCTATCGTCTAGGAAAGCATTTGCTCGTGGAGGTGGCGGCGCGTTGCTAGGTGCCTGCGCCTGCGCCTGCGCCTGCGCCTGCCCGGCGCACAGCAGTAGGAGGGCAGTAGCGGCGGTGAGACGCATGATTCAAGCCAGCCGCTTTTGCTCACGAGGAACCGTTCTGACTCGCTCACGCCATAAGTCGAATTCCTTCTGAGCGTGGGACTTTGCCCTCTGGGCGATATAATCCTGATATCCAGGGAATACGGTATGACCTTGGAAGCGAAGCAAGTCATCGAACTTCTCCGCAAGCTCGCTCATGGTGAGCTTCTGCCCCCTGATTGCTTTCGACTCAACGAACAGCAGAAATTGTTCGCAGAGTATGTGAAGGCTGTAGAGTTCCTGTTCGTGAAGGTAGTTCTTCGCCGTGTCGGCGTCCGCACGTTCTGGTAGCTCGCCTTTAATGGCGTTTAGCCCCATCGCGGGCTTCCTGTGATCCGCCCTTTCAAGCTTTAGCTCCGACGCCGTCCTACCGCTGACCGCAAACAAGAATTTGTCCTGGAGCTTTGCATAAAACGATCGAACGATCAGCGAGTCTTTGTCGTAGTCGGATGAACCGAATGCGAAGACGTCACGGACGCCCTGTTTGGGACTACCCCGGTTCGGTGGACGGCTGAAGGGCTTGTTTGATTAGGCCTGTGCGGTGGTCGTTTGGAGCTGTTCCTGCTCGTAGGCGATCGGAGATCGATATCCCAGGCCGGAGTGCAGCCGCACCGGGTTGTACCAGCCCTCGATGTAGCTGAAGCACGCCATCCGGGCCTCTGCCTTGGAGGTGAACTTGCGGCGAGCGAGCAGCTCGCATTCGAGCGTGGAGAAGAAGCTTTCCGCCATGGCGTTGTCGTAGGCGTCGCCAACCGATCCCATGGATGGTCGCACGCCGGCTTCCCCGCAGCGGTTGCCGAACGCCAGCGACGTGTATTGAGACCCCTGATCGCTGTGGTGGATCACCTCCCGGGGCCGGCGCTGGCCAACA
>CAXUEL010000063.1:0-15538 GCA_964249915.1 uncultured Acetobacteraceae bacterium
GGCGGGACGCGGCCGCGTCCCGCCTGGCCGTCAAGCCGGCGTCGCGCAAGCTGTCGTTCAAGGACAAGCACGCGCTGGGGCAGCTGCCGGGCCGGATCGCCGCCCTGGAAGCGGAGATACGAGGCCTGCGCGAGGTGCTGGGCGACGGCGCCCTCTACGGACGCGACCCGGCCCGGTTCACCCGGTCGACCGATGCCCTGCTGGCGGCGGAAGCGGCGCTCGCGGCGGCAGAGGAACGCTGGCTGGAACTGGAGCTGCTCCACGGCGGCTGAAACGGCCTGCCCGTCGCCGAAACCGCTGCAACAGGGCCGCATCGGAACCGTCCACGCGCGGGCCTGCACCGTCCCCGCCGGGACGCCCGAAGCCGGTGGCGCGGTCGCGCGGCCTCCACCACCATGATGTCGGCCGAGGTGCGCAGGCGGACCGGGTTCGGCTGCATCCGTGGTGCAGGCAGCGCCGCCTCGCGGCTCGCCGGCAGGCTCGTCGAGGCGCTGCACGGGCGGAACGCCCTGCACCTGCCGACGGCCTGGCGGGTGGCGCGGAATGCGGGACGAGGAGGTGCGTCGGCACGAGGAGCCGCCTCCGCTTGCCATCGCCAGGCCCTGGAACTACGACGGCAAGCCTCCCCGCGGCGACTGCGTCCACATGGGCCAGGATCCGCTGCCGGTGGATGGGCCGCTGTCCACACCGGGGCACACGGCGGTCGGGACAAGGCGCTGCAGGACGAGATGACCAGGCACGACCAGATGCTCGGGCTCAGGCTGGTCGCCAGATGATGCCGCAGGAGCGCGACGCGATGACACTGACCGGGGACCGATACGGGCCGGAGCTGGCGCATCCCGCCTGCGCCTGGTGCGACACCGACAGGGCGATGATCAAGCACGCTCCGTGCTTCACCACCGGACGGGACCCTGGGGCATCGGGCGGCCGGACCACCTGGCGGCAGCCGCCGGACGACGCCAGCCGCGTCGCAGGCCACGCGCGCATGGGCGACGATCGGCGCTTCGGCGTCGTGAACGCCGACCGCCCTTCTTGGAACGTTCCGAACCTGTCCGTCAGCGACGGACCGGCGTCCGCGGGCACCGGGCGCGTCAATCCGTCGCTGATGATCCGGGCGCCGGCTCTGCACGCGGCGAATCGCATCCAGGCCTTCGCCAGGCGTGGTGGAGCGTGACGGTCGGAGACGAGCTGGCGGGCGACAGCTGCATCGCCTGCCAGGCGGATGCGGCGCCGCTGCGGCCGGACGAGGTCGAGGCGCTGCTGTCGGGCCTGCCAGGCTGGCAGCCGAGCGAGGACGGACGGGTGATCTACCGCCGCTACGCGTTCCGGAACTTCGCCGGCGCGTTCGCCTTCGTTTCGACGATCGCGGGGATCGCCGAGCGGCAGGATCACCATCCCGACCTCCGCTTCGGCTGGGGCTACGTCGAGGTCGACCTGCAGACCCACGCGATCGGCGGGCTGCACCGCAACGACTTCATCGTCGCAGCACGGATCGAGCAGGCGTTCGTCGAGACACGGCAGGAGACAGGATCATGAAGACGCGTCGGCTCGGCCGCGACGGCCTCACCGTGTCCGCACTCGGGCTCGGCTGCATGGGCATGTCCGAGTTCTACGGCGATCGCGACGAGGCGGGCGCCATCGAGACGCTGCACGCCGCAATCGACGACGGCGTCACCTTTCTCGACACCGCCGACATGTACGGCAGCGGCCACAACGAGGAGCTGATCGGCCGCGCCATCAAGGGGCGGCGCGACGGGCTGGTGATCGCCACCAAGTTCGGCAACGTCCGCGGCCCGAACGGCGAGTTTAAGGGAATCAATGGCCGGCCGGAGTACGTGATCGCCGCCTGCGAGGCGAGCCTGAAGCGGCTGGGGATCGACGCCATCGACCTGTATTACCAGCACCGGGTCGACGCGAACACGCCGATCGAGGACACGGTGGGCGCGATGGCGACCCTAGTGGCGCAGGGCAAGGTGCGCCATCTCGGGCTGTCGGAAGCTGCACCCGCGACGATCCGCCGCGCCCACGCGGTGCATCCGATTGCGGCCCTGCAGACCGAGTACTCGCTGTGGAGCCGGGAGCCGGAGCCGGAGATCCTGCCGACCCTGCGCGAGCTCGGCATCGGCTTCGTGCCCTACAGCCCGCTCGGCCGCGGCTTCCTCACCGGGCAGTACAGGAGCATCGACGACTTCGCCGCCGACGATTTCCGCCGCAAGGCGCCGCGCTTCCAGGGCGAGAACTTCGCGAAGAACTTCGATCTGGTGGGGCGGATCGGCGAGATCGCCCGCGACCGGGGCTGCACGCCGTCGCAGCTGGCCCTCGCCTGGGTGCTGGCCCAGGGCAACAACCACGGCGACGACGTGGTGCCGATCCCCGGCACCAGGCGCGTGCGCACCCTGCGGGAGAACATCGCCTCACTCGACGTGGTGCTGACGCCGGACGACCTCCGCCGCATCGAGGCCGCCATGCCGGCGGGTGCGGCGTCGGGAACGCGGTATCCGGAGGCGTCGATGGCGGCGCTGAACCGGTGAGCAGGATCGTGGACGAGACCGCCGGCCTGAGGGACTTCCCGCTGCAGCGGCGCGCCTTCGTGATGAGCGGCCTGATCGGCGGCATCACCCTGGCGGCGACGCGCGGCGCGGAAGCGCAGGTGATCCACACCGGCAGCGACGGCCTGATGGCCGAGGAGGTGCGCATCCCGGTCGCCGACGGCGCGCTGCCGGCCTATCTCGCCCGGCCGGTCGGCGCCGGCCCGTTCCCGGTCGTGGTGGTGATCGAGGAGATCTTCGGCGTCCACGACTACATCAAGGACGTTTGCCGCCGCCTGGCGCACCGGGGCTACCTGGCGGTGGCGCCGGAGCTGTACGCGCGGCTGGCCGACCTGTCGACCATGACGGACCCGCAGGCGATCGTGCGCGACGTGATCAGCAAGGCGCCGGACGCCCTGGTGCTGTCGGACCTGGAGGCGGCTGCGAGCTGGGCGGGCGGCCAGCACGGCGACCTGCGGCGCCTGGGCGTGATCGGCTTCTGCCGCGGCGGCCGCGACACCTGGCTGTTTGCCGAGCACGAGCCGCGGCTGAAGGCGGCGGTGGCGTTCTACGGCCCGGTAAACAGCCCCGACACGCCGATCCAGCCGCGCAACCCGCTGGAGCTCGCCGCCGGCCTCAGATGCCCGCTCCTCGGGCTCTATGGCGGGCAGGACGCCAGCATCTCGCAGGACGACGTGCGAGCGGCGCAGCGGACGGCGCAGGCGGCCGGGCACACGGTGGACATCGTGGTGTATCCGGACGCGCCGCACGGGTTCCATGCCGATTATCGTCCGAGCTACCGCAAGGCCGACGCGGAGGACGCGTGGCAGCGGGCGCTGGCCTGGCTGCACGCGCACGGGGTCGGCTGACATCGGGAAACCGGCCGCAGGCGGGCATCCGCGTCCGTCGCCTGGCCGGGCGCGTCCTCTTGTGTCGCTTCCCGAGCATCCGCTACTCGCCGGCCGCCCCCGTCCAGGAAGATCCGACGTGCCACATTCCCCTGCCGCGGAAACGGCCAGCCCGCTCCGGTCATCCCGGAGCGTGGCGTCGGCCCGCCTCCTCCCGTTCTGCCTCGCCGCAGCTCTCTCGCCGATGCCTGCCGCCGCCGTCGAGCAACGCGCCATCGCTTATCCGATGACGGCCAGCGCGTGGAGCCTTGCGCCGCCGATCGGCTGGGTGGGCACAGCGCCCGGCTCGCTCCGCTTCGCGCGCTACGAGGGCATGCCCGCAGGCACCCTGACCGTGAACGAGGCCGTCGCGGCATCAACCGACGCCCGCTTCTCGAACGGCACGATCGACTTCGACATCAAGCCCCTCGCCTACAGCGACACCGGCATCATCTTTCGCCGTCAGGGCAACGACTCCGGCGAGATCGTCTATCTCCGCGGCAACCCGGACTGCCCGGCCGCGGACGACTGCATCCAGTACGCCCCGATCACCCACGGGCTCATGCAGTGGGACATCTATCCGGACGAACAGGGACCGGCGCCGATCGCACCGGCAGGCTGGAACCACATCCGGTTGCTGGTCGCTGGCGGGAAGATGCTCGTCTACGTCAACCATCAAGCCGAGCCGTCGCTTGTCGTGCCAAGACTGCAAGGCCTGACCGCCGATGGCGGGATCGCCTTCAAGGGACCCGCGGTCTATGCCAACCTGACCATCCTTCCCGGCTCCCCGTCTGCACTCGCCACGGTGCATCAGGTGCCGCCGGAGCCAGGAACCGTCACGACCTGGTTCGCCGCGCCGCCTGCATCGCTCGCGGTTGACCGTCCCGTTCCACCGGCTGCGATCCCCCGGCCCGATGCCTGGCGCTCGATCGCAGCCGAGCCCACGGGTCTCGTGAATCTCAGCCGTGCCTTCGGCGCAGGCCAGGCGCCCTCGGCCTCCGTCGGCTGGCTGAAGACCGTGGTTACCGCCTCGGCTCCGCTGCGCCGGACGGTCCGGATCGGCTGGGCACGGCAGGTGTCGGTGTTCCTGAACGGCAGGCTCGTCTTTTCGGGCGACAACCCGTACTACCCGTCCGATCGTCGCCTGTCGCCGAACGGACGTCTCGAACCGGACAACGCGTCGATCCCGCTCGACCTGCGGCAAGGAAAGAACGACATCGTCCTCGCCGTCGGCAACGGCTGGCAGACGCAGGCGGGCGTCGAGAAGGCGGGCCTCTACGGCTGGGCCGCCGAAGCGCATTTCGACGAACTCGCCGGCCTGACGTTGCGGGGACGATGAGGCCGCCATCCCGTCGAGGCTCGGACGCTGCGCGTCGACGGGGTCGGAAGCCGGAGTGGCCCGGAAGGGATCCCGGCGCGTGGTGCCGCTTCGGCATCGCTCGACGCAGGGCCGGGCACCGTGCCCGGCGGCACCCTGGCTCCAGTCACGGGTTGCCGAGCGTTCGCCGGAGGCCGCCCGCCATGGCGGTCCTGTCGCCAGGCGGGCCGCACGCTCGGCAACGCTTCCGGGGCTTCCCGGGTCAGGCCGGGGCGGCCACGATCAGTCCGGACAGCTCCATACGGCGACGCGACTCGGCGATCCCGTCCGTGACGGCGAGGGCGGCCGCGAGCGCGCGCCGGCCGGCGACCGCATCCACCGCGACCGGGGCGCCGTCCAGGCACGACGCGCAGAACGCCTCGTGCTCGGCCGCCAGCGTGTCGTGCTCCTGCCAGCTTACCGCCTCCCGCCGGAACCCCCCAGTGCCCGGCAGGGGCAGCCCGCGCTCGCGGCCGATCATGGTCAGTTCTCGCGCGACGAAGTCGGCGGACAGGTAGCCCTCCTCCGAGAACAGGCGCATCCGCCGCTCGGTCTTGAGCGAGATCCGGCTGGCGGTGATGGTGGCGACGCAGCCGTTGCGGAAGCGCACCCGGGCGTTGGCGATGTCCTCGTGCGCGCTGCTCACCGCGGCACCGAGCGCGTCCACGCTCTCGATCGGGCTGTCCACGATCGCCAGCACCAGGTCGAGGTCGTGGATCATCAGGTCCAGGATCACCGACACGTCGGTGCCGCGCGGCTTGAACGGGGCGATCCGGGTCGCCTCGATGTAGAGCGGCCGGGCGATGCGCTGCGTGATCGCCGCGTGCTCGGCGGAGTAGCGCAGCAGGTGGCCGACCTGCAGCACCCGTCCGGCCCGGGCCGCCAGCGCGATCAAACGGTCGGCCTGCTCCAGCGTGGCGGCGATCGGCTTCTCGATCAGCACGTGCCGGCCCGCCAGCAGCGCCGCCTCGGCCAGGGCGAAGTGCGCCTCGGCGGGCGCTGCGACGATCAGCGCGTTGCAGCGCCCGATCAGCGCGTCGAGATCCAGTGCCGGGGCACCCCCCGCCTCGCGGCCGACGGCGGCGGCGCGCCGGTGGTCCGGGTCATGGATGCCGACCAGCTCGGAGCGTGCGGAGGCGGCGACCTTGAGGGCGTGGAACCGGCCGAAATGCCCCGCTCCGGCGATGCCGACGCGCAGAAGCGCGGCACCGGGGTCGGGTCGCCTGGAAACTGCCATGGTCGCTCCGCCTGCTCGGCCGCATCATGAAGCGTTCGGCCGCACAGGGCGATCCGGTCGCACGCCGCTGCCCTGCGAGCCGGACATAAAGCCGGACATCCAGCCGGACTACCCCAACGAATCGTTTGCACCGGACTAGGATGACGCCGATCCGTCAGCCGGTCATCCAGCCTGCGCAACACGGGCCATGCTTCCCCCACTCTCCTGCCTTCGGAGGCCCACCCGGCCTGGCCGGACCTGCGCGACCTTGCGTTCCAGCTCGAGTCGGAGGCGGCCGGCCTGGCAGGACGGCTCGCCGCGGAAACGGTTCTGGCGATCGGCGACCTCGTCCGCGGCATGAACTGCCATCACAGCAACCTGATCGAGGGCCACGACACCCGCCCGGTCGACATCGAGCGGGCGCTCAAGCTTGACTATGCCGGGGACCGAAGGCGGCACGACCTGCAGATCGAGGCGGCGGCCCACATCGCGGTGCAGTCGGCGATCGACCGCGACATGCTGCCCAGGCTCCCTCCCACGGCCCTGGCCATCGAGCTGCGCCGCCTGTTCTATGCGCGGCTCCCGGACAGCCTGGCGCAGGTCGAGGAGCTCGGGACCGGCCAGATCGTCGTCGTCGGAGCTTGCCGAGCATCTCCGCCGCTTCGACGAGAGCGCCCCGGAACGTTTCGGGCAGGCCGAGCGTCTGGTGGCGGTCGCCGCCGCGCACCATCGCCTGCCGTGGATCCACCCATTTCCGGACGGGAACGGCCGGGTGGCGCGGCTGCTGTCGCACGCGCTGCTGCGTCGATGCGGAGTGGGCTCCTCGCTCTGGTCGGTCGCCCGTGACCTCGCCCGTCACGTCCATGCGTATCGTATGTCCCTGGCGCGCACCGACGACCCGCCGCAGGGGAACCGGGACGGACGCGGCCTGCTGTCCGACGGCAGGCTGGTCGAGTTCTGCCGCTTCTTCCTGGCCGCCAGCCTCGACCAGGTGCGGTTCATGCGCGGGTTGCTGTCGCCGGAGACCCTCAGCGGCCGGATCCGGGAGTTCGTGGCGGCCGAGGCGGCCGGGGGGGCGGCTCGACGTGCGCGTGGCGGCGGCGCTGGAACACGCGGCAGTGTTCGGCGCGGTGCCACGGGCTGCCCTGCCCGGCCTGCCCGGCGTCGGCGACCGGCAGGCGCGCCGGCTGATGCAGCCCTTGGTCACGCGCGGCCTGCTCCAGGGAACCAAGGACACGCCGCTGCGGATCGCCTTTTCCCCAAGGCGAAGGCGGGCGGCGGTTCCCCCATCTCTGGGCGCCGGCCGGGGTGGCGACGCGCGATGATCCGGAGCTGGACGCGGCGCTGCGTGTGGCGCGGGCACGCTGACCGGGTGCTGCGGTTGCATCCGGCAGGACGCCCCGGCATGGTCCGCCCGCCGCCGCAACGGGCGGTCCCCGGAGGCAGGCCCGCTCGTCATGATGTACTACAGCCGCGCCAGAACCGTTGCCGTGCTCGCGGTCTGCCTGCTTGGCCTGCTGCTCTGCCTGCCCAACTTCGTCCGGGTGCCGGCCGGCCTGCCGCGGCCGCAGATCCATCTCGGCCTCGACCTGCGCGGCGGCTCCTACCTGCTGATGCGGGTCGACCTCGACGCCCTGGCGCACGAGCGGCTCGACACCCTGACCGACCAGGTGCGGCAGTCGCTGCTGGGGGCTGGTCTCGGCTACCGCAACCTCGGGCCCGACCGGTCGCGCGGTGCCGTCGCCTTCACCCCGCGCAGTCCGGCCGAGCACGACCGCGACGTGGCCACGCTGGCAGCGCTGCCGACCACGACCGCGAACGAGTTCGCGGTGTCCACCCTGCCCGACAACCGGATCGCGGTGACGCTGTCGCCGGCGGCGCTGCGACTGCGCGCGCGGGACGCGGTGGCGCAGTCGATCGAGATCGTCCGGCGCCGGATCGACGCCACCGGCGCGGTGGACCCGGAGATCACCCGCGAGGGCGACGACCGCATCGTCGTGCGTCTGCCCGGCGTCAGCGACCCGGACCGGGTCAAGCAGCTGCTCGGCACCACCGCCAAGATGACGTTCCACCTGGTGGCGGAGGGCGTGAGCCCGCAGGGCGCGGTGCCGCCGGGGGTCGACCTGCTGCCGATGCAGGACGATCCGAAGCAGCTGGTGCCGGTGCTGCACCACGTCGACGTGGACGGCGCCGACCTGACCAACGCCAGCGCCTCGCAGGACAGCCAGACCGGCGGCTGGGCGATCAACTTCACCCTGGACAGCGTCGGCGCGCGCGAGTTCGCCGACATCACCCGGACCAACATCGGCAAGCCGTTCGCGGTGGTGCTGGACAACAAGGTGATCACCGACCCGGTGATCCAGGGCGTGATCCCGAGCGGCAACGGCCAGATCACCGGGCGCTCCTACACCGCGCAGTCCGCCACCGACCTCGCCCTGCTGCTGCGCGCGGGCGCGCTGCCGGCGCCGCTGACGGTGATCGAGCAGCGCTCGATCGGCCCGACCCTGGGGGCGGACTCGATCCGCGCCGGCGCCATCAGCCTCCTTGTCGGCTTCGTGCTGGTGGTGGGCTTCATGGGCAGCTTCTACGGCCTGTTCGGCTGGTACGCGAACCTCGCCTTGCTCGCCAACCTGGTGCTGATGATGGCGACCCTGTCCCTGTTCGGCGCCACCCTGACCCTGCCGGGGATGGCAGGGCTGCTGCTGACGCTGGGCATGGCGGTGGACGCCAACATCCTGATCAACGAGCGCATCCGCGAGGAGGTGCATCGCGGCCGCACGCCGATCGCGGCGATGCAGGCGGGCTTCGAGCGCGCGACCTCGACCATCGTCGACAGCAACGCCACCGCCTTCCTGGCGCACGTGATGCTGTTCGTGTTCGGTTCCGGCGCGGTCAAGGGGTTCGCGCTCACCATCACGATCGGCATCGTCACCACCCTGTTCACCACGCTGCTGCTGTCGCGCATGCTGATGGTGCGCTGGTACGCGCTCACGCGCCCCGTCCTGCTACCGGTCTGAGGCGCCCGCCATGCTGTCCCGCCCGTTGTTCCGGTTCGTCAAGGACGGCACCCGGATCCGCTTCATGCGCGGCCGGTTCCTCGGTCTCGGCGTTTCGGCGTTCCTGTCGCTCTGCTCGGTGGCGTTGTTCTTTTATCCCGGCCTGTCGCTCGGGATCGACTTCAGCGGCGGCATCGTGGTCGAGGCGCGCACCCCCGGCCCGGCCGATTTCGGCAGGCTGCGCGCAGGGCTCGACGCGCAGCACGTGTCCGGCGCCGGGCTGCAGCGCTTCGGCGCCGCGAACGACGTGCTGATCCGGCTGCAGGCGCCGACCGGGACCGACGCCCGCTCCGAGGCCGCGACGCAGGCGCTGGTGCAGCGGGTGCGGGCCGGCGTGGTGCGGGCGCAGCCCGGCACGCAGATCCTGCGCGCCGACGCGGTGGGCGCCTCGGTCTCGAACGAGCTGTTCCGCAACGGCATGCTGGCGCTCGGCATCAGCCTGCTGATGATCCTGGCCTATATCTGGTTCCGCTTCGAATGGGAGTTCGCGGTCAGCGCGGTGGCGACGCTGGTGCTCGACATCACCAAGACCGTCGGCTTCCTGGCGCTCACCCGGTTCGAGTTCGACCTGGTGATGGTCGCGGCGATCCTGACGGTGCTGGGCTATTCCACCAACGACAAGGTGGTAGTGTACGATCGGGTGCGCGAGAACCTGCGCAAGTATCGCACCATGGGGCTGCGCGAGCTAATCGACCTGTCGATCAACGAGACCCTGAACCGGACGCTCGGCACCTCGTCGACCGTGTTCCTGGCCGCCCTGCCGCTGGCCCTGTTCGGCGGCCACACCCTGGCCGGGTTCGCATCGGTGATGCTGTTCGGCATCGTGGTGGGAACCTCCTCGTCGATCTTCATCGCCGCCCCGATCCTGCTGCTGCTGGGCGAGAAGCGGCTGCGACGCGACGCGCAGAAGGCGGCGCCGGTGCGGGCCCGCCCGGGCTGATGGCCCGGGCCGGGCGGCCGTTGCAGATCTGCAAGCCGGGGCGACAAAGCGGGCACGGGCGCTTCCGGTTGTCTGGCGTGGGCGGGAGGATCGGCTAGCCTGCGCGGGCTTCGGCTGCGACGGAGATCGTCGGTGCAGGACTGGCTGTCGAGCGCGATGGGAAAGGCCGCCCGGATCGGATGCGTGGCGACAAGCCTGCTCGGCCTATCCGGTACGGTGCCGGCCCGTGCGCAGCAGCCGCCGCCGGCGGCGTCGCAGCCGTCGGACGCGGGCACGTCGAACTCCGGCTTCGCCACCGGGGCCAGCCAGGAGGTGTCGGAGCCGGGCGTCGGCCCGCTGTTCAGCTCGCCGTTCGGCTCCGACCACCTGTTCGGCGACTGGGGCGGCCTCAGGACCCGGCTCGAGGCGCTGGGCGTCAACGTCAACCTCGACTACCTGACCGAGAACGGCGGCAACATTTCCGGCGGCCGGCGGGAAACCTTCGCCACCGACGGGCAGATCGGCCTGGAGGTCAACCTCGACCTCGACAGGCTGCTCGGCTGGCAGGGAGCGGCGTTCCACTCGATCATCGTCAACCGCGAGGGACGCAACCTGTCCGCCGACTCGATCGGCGACGACCTCGCGACCTACCAGGAGATCTACGGCGGCGGCGGCAACGTCCTCGCCCATATGGTGTCTGCGTACGGCGAGCAGAGCCTGCTCGGGAACCGGCTCGACCTCGTCGCCGGCTGGCTGCCGGTCGGCAACTTCTTCGCCGCCTCACCGCTTTATTGCGACTTCCTCAACGTCCTGTTCTGCGGCAACCCGCATCCGCTGCCGAACTACCCCGGCGAGGACGACTGGCCGCAGGCGAGCTTCGGCGGCCAGGTGCGCGCCCTCCTCACCCCGCAGGTCTACCTCCAGGTCGGCCTGTTCTCGGTGGATCCGGACTACGGCACCGGCGGCGGCGGCAGCTCCGGCTTCGCCTGGGCCGACCCGCGCAAGTCCGGCGTGTCCATCCCCGTCGAGCTGGGATGGGTGCCGGTGTTCGGCCGGCAGCGCCTGATCGGCCACTACAAGCTCGGCTACGACCGCGACACGCACCGCTACGCGGACGTGCTGGACAACACGCGCGGCCTGCCGCAGGCCATCTACGGCGGCACCGTCGCCAGCCAGGACCGCGACGACGAGTACGTGCTGTTCGACCAGATGCTGCTGCGCCAGGGCAAGGGTCCCACCGACGGGGTGATCGTGCTCGGCGGCTGGGTGCATGCGACCGACCGGATCAGCCCGCTGACGCAGCACGCCTTCGTCGCCGCCACCACCACCGGCACGCCCTGGGGACGGCCCAGGGACACGCTCGGCGCCTCGTTCCAATGGATCGAGATGAGCGGCGCCTTCACCCGGACGGAGGAGATCGCGCTGGAACAGGGGCAGTCGCTGCCGATCACCATCGACGGCTTCGGCCCGGCCTACGGGCCGCAGAACACGGAGCAGACGGTGGAGCTGACCTACATCATCCACGTGTTCCGCGGCGTCACGCTGCAGCCGGACGTCCAGTACATCATCCGCCCGGGCGCCACCACGAACACGCCCGACGCCGCGGTGCTCGGCTTCCGCACCAACGTCAACTTCTGACGGTTCGCCCCGGAGCGCTCAAGGGGTGGCCGCTCCGGGCTGGCCGGCGGCATCGGGACGCAGGTCGTTGTCGCCGGTGAAGTCCACCAGCGCCTGCAGCGCGTGCTCCGCCTGCTGGTCATGCCTGTCGTCAGGCTGCAGCGCGGCCACCCCCACCGCGACCATCGCAGCGCGATCATACTGCGCCAGCCGGATGATGTCGGTACGGCTGGCGCGGCCGGAACGGACATAGCTGATCGCCATGCCATGGGTGATCAGATAGCTGTCGATCAGGCTGACCGGGTTGGCCTGCGCGTCGACCCGCATCTGCGGCGGGCCCGGTTGCACGCACCCGGACAGCATGACCGCCGCCACGACGGCGGCGCAGCGTGCGGACCACGTCCTGCGTAGCCTCCGGTCGTTTCGGGGCATGATCGCCTTTCGTTCGTGCGGGCTGGTGTCCCGTCGCTTCTAGCACCACCCCGGCCGGGCCGGAACCGCGCCGTGTCCGGCACGCTCTAGCCGGCACCGGCGCCAGCCGGCCCATCACCCGGACTGGACCTCCCATGAGCTTCTTCGGATCGATCGTCGACAAGATCGTGCACTACGCCGGCTCGGCCTTCGCCCCGGCCGCGGAAACGACGGCGCCAGCCGGCACCGCGGATGCTGCGCCGGCGGCCGACACGGTCGCGGCGACCGACGCGGTGCCGGCTCCGGCGGCCGCGGAAGCCGCCGCGCCCGCTGCGGCATCCGCTGCGACGGAGGCGGCGCCATTGCAATCCGTCGATGTCGGGGCGGTGCTGACGGCACTCGACGCGCAGAAGGGCGGCGGCCTGAACTGGCAGAGCTCGATCGTCGACCTCCTGAAGCTGCTCGACCTCGATTCGAGCCTGGCCGCGCGCAGGACCCTGGCCAACGAGCTCGACGTTCATGTCGGCGCGGATGGAACCGCGGAGGAGAACATCGCCCTGCACAAGGCGGTGGTGCGGAAGCTGGCCGAGAACGGCGGCAAGATCCCGCCCGAGATGAAGGCGTAGGCGTCCTTCCCGGCGCGGCCCGCCGCCGCCTGGGGCATCCCGCCCCGGGCCGGACGTTCTCCCGGGCTGGCGGCAGGGCGGCCGGACAACCCTGGCCCTGCCTGCACGCCCGTCCGGCGTCGTCGGGTCCGGCCGGCAGGACCTGTCGGACGTGGTGGAGCACGGTGCCGTCCGCCTGCGACCGGCCGGGTCGAGACCGGACGGCACGGTGCCACCGGTCCGGCGACCGGGACGACCACCTTGAACACGCCGTCATGGCCTTGACCCCGGTCGGACCGGCCATGTAGTCGTTTCGATAGCGGCTGGAACGAGCCGACCTGCCAGCAACGGGCGACGATGATCCTGCGCATCCTGTCGGCCCTGCTGCTGGGCGCCTTGCTGGCCGGCTGCGCCACCGGACCGCAAGGTTGCCGGGTCGATACGATCGCCGACCTTCCGCTGCTGCCCCACGTCGACATGACCGCGGTCTCGGCCACCTTGCAGGGCCAGAAAGTCGCGCTGCTGATCGACACCGGCGCGTTCATCTCCGCCATGTCGCGCAACGGCGTCCGGCGTTTCGGCCTTCGTCCTGCGGCGAACGGGGGTTTCACCCTCATCAAGGGCATCGGCGGCGTGACCGTGGCGCCGATGGTGACCGTTCGCGACCTCAGCCTCGGCCGCGGCATCGCACGCAGGCTCGACCTGCCGGTTGCAGCGAACTTCCCGCGGCCGGTCGACGGCCTGCCGCTCATCGGCCTGTTCGGCAACGACTTCCTGTCCAACTACGACGTCGACGTCGACCTGCCCCGGCAGCATTTCGCGCTCTACAGGGCAACCGGCTGCGACGTCGCGATGCGGCCGTTCGACCCGCCCTACTTCGAGGTCCCGTTTCGCGAGCAAGGCGGCCAGATCGTGCTCGACATCCGGCTGAACGACCGGCCGATGACCGCCATCCTCGACACCGGGGCCTCGGCGACGTTGATCGACCGCAGGCAAGCGCTTGCCGCCGGCGTGACGCTGGACGGGCTGGACGCGGACCAGGTTCGCAACGCGATCGGTGCCGATATGCATCTGGTCGGGGCACGCCACCACCGGTTCGGCAGCCTGGAGGTCGGCGACGAGCGGATGAACAACGTTCACTTCGACGTCGGGGCCGTTGGGACCGGCAGGACGCTGCTGGGCCGCGACTTCCTCCGCTTCAACCGCGTCCTGATCTCCTATCCGCGGCACACGCTGTTCATCCAGCCGGTCGCCGGCGGCGTGCCTCCCGGCTAGAGGCTGCCGGCCGGCGGCTCGGTCGCGCCGCGGCGCCCGTCCGCCAGCAGGTCGCGTATCTCGGCCAGCAGCGTCTCGCTCTGGGTCGGCCCTGCGGGCGTCTCGGCCTTCTCCTCGCGGACGTGCATCCGGGTCAGCAGCTTCACCACCCAGAAGATCGCCAGCCCGACGATCAGGAACTGGATCACCGCGTTCAGGAACACCCCCACGTTGACCGTGGGCGAGCCGGCCTTCTGCGCCTCGGCCAGGGTGGCGTAGTGCGGTCCCTTCAGGGTGAAGAAGATGTTCGAGAAGTCGATGTTGCCGACCAGCAGGCCGATGAAGGGGGTGAAGATGTCCTTCACCAGGCTCTGCACGATGGTGGTGAAGGCGGCACCGATGATGATGCCGACCGCTAGGTCCACGACGTTGCCGCGCATGATGAAGGAGCGGAACTCGCCGATCCAGCCGGGCGTGTGCAGGGCGGGGGTCTTACCAAGTATCCTGGTCGCCATGGGGATGCTCCTTGGAGTGTGTCCGGTGAAGCCTACAGGAACGACGCCGCGCTGAAACGGCGCGACGGCGCGACCAGCTCGTCCTGCGCCTGCACGATCATCGGCTCGCGCTGCCCCGCCCCGGCGGTCCGCTCCAGCACACCCCACACCGCGCTCGTCGCCTGCTCCAGCGCCGCGACCGGATCGCGCAGACGCAGCACGTGCAGCAGGAACAGCGCGGCGAGCAGGTCGCCCGCTCCGTTCGCCTCCAGGGCCAGGCGCGGCGTGCGCAGCAGCACGGTTCCATGGACGCTGGCCAGCATCAGGTCGACCGCCTCGGACGGGGTGTCGCGCGCCTCGACGCTGGTGACCAGCACCAGCGCCGGACCGTCCGGCCGCATCCGCGCCCGGAGCGCCCGCGCCGCCTCGGCGACGCGCCGCAGGTCCGGCGGCGGGTCGTCGCGCAGCCCGGGCACCAGCAGCTCCAGCTCGAACAGGTTGGGGGTCAGGATGTCCGCGGCCGCGACGGCGCGCCCCACGCGCCTGCTGCCCCACCTGGTGCGCTCTCTCTGGCAAGGGTGGGACACTGCTGACGCCGGACGTGCTGCCTGCACACTCCGCCGGCACTGCTGGAGGAAATCCTGTGAAGCAGGGCATGCCCTGGCTGAGAGGGTGCGCACCTCGGGGCCGCAGTGGGTGGGGGGCGCGGTGGAGGCCAACAGCCTGCACGTGCTGCGCCACCTGGGCATCACGCACGTGCTCAACGCGACCGAGGACCTGCTCATGCCCGACCCCAGCGCCAACATCCAGTGCGCGGCTGCCGCTCTGCCCTGTGGCTGCATCGCCTGGCACTTTGTCACAGAGCCGGGCACAGTCCGCCAACCAGGCCTGCTGGCCGCATGCCGCGCTGGAGGCCCTGGCAGGCCAGCTAACATGCGCCACACCGGCAATGCTGCTTGCAAGCCCTGCATGCAGAGCCGACCGGGGTGGCAACGGAACCTGAGCTCGCATGCATGCAAGCAGGTGCCTGCGCTGCCCCCTGCGCGACATGGAGGAGGAGGACATCGGTCGCTTCTTTGACGCGGCGCGCGCGTTCATTGACGGCGCCGCGGCTGACGGCGGCGCAGTGCTGGTGCACTGCCACGAGGGCAAGAGCCGCTCCGTCACGCTCGTGCTGGCCTACTTCATGCAGAC
>CAXUEL010000064.1:0-15043 GCA_964249915.1 uncultured Acetobacteraceae bacterium
GAGGCCGGCGAGGACGGGGGCGGGGAGGACAGCTTCCGCTTCGTGCTGAGCCGCGACGAGTTCCTCGACGCCTTCTTCGACGACCTGGCGCTGCCCGACCTGGTGAAGCGCCAGATCGCCAGCACCGACACCACCACCATCAGCCGCGCCGGCCTCAGCAGCGACGGCTCGCCGTCGCAGCTCGACCTCGGCCGCACCATGCGGCACTCGATGGCGCGCCGCATCGGCCTGCGCCGTCCCAAGCCCGACCTGGTCGCGGAGCTGGAGCTGCGCATCGCCGCCCTGGAGCAGGACGGCGGCGATCCGGACGCGCTGGAGGCGCTGCGCTCGGAGCTGCGCACCGCCTTGCGCCGGATGAACCGGGTGCCGTGGATCGACCCGGTGGACATGCGCTACCGCCGCTACACCGTCACGCCGAAGCCGACCACGCGCGCCGTCATGTTCTGCCTGATGGACGTGTCCGGCTCCATGACGGAACGCATGAAGGACCTCGCCAAGCGGTTCTTCCTGCTGCTGCACGTGTTCCTGGAGCGACGCTACAAGCGCGTCGACCTGGTGTTCATCCGCCACTCCGAGGTGGCCGAGGAGGTCGACGAGGACACCTTCTTCCACGACCCGCGCACCGGCGGTACCATCGTCTCGTCCGCCCTGGTCGAACTGCTCCGGGTGCAGTCCGAGCGCTATCCCGCCGACAGCTGGAACATCTACGTGGCGCAGGCCTCGGACGGCGACAATTCCGGCAGCGACACGCCGAAATCCTGCGCCCTGCTCAAGGACCAGATCCTGCCCCTGGTGCAGTACTACGCCTATATCGAGATCGTCGGCTCCGGCGCGGTGATACGCGGCGACACCGACCTGTGGCGCGGCTACCGCAACGTCGCCGACAACAACGACCGCCTCGTGATGCGGCAGGTCGGCGACAAGCGCGACATCTTCCCGGTGTTCCGCGACCTGTTCGCCAAGAAGCCCGAAGCCGCATGAGGGGAGGGTGCCCATGAGCCCGCTCGACGCCATCGGCGCGGCCGCCGGATCCTCGCCGACTGGCCTGCTCTACAGCGGCTCGGAATGGAACTTCGACATCCTGCGCCGCTCCTACGACGCGATCGAGCGCATCGCGCTCGACGAGCTCAAGCTCGACGTCTACCCGAACCGGATCGAGGTGATCACGTCGGAGCAGATGCTCGACGTGTACACCTCACACGGCATGCCGCTGATCTACAAGCACTGGTCGTTCGGCAAGCGCTTCGTCGGTCACGAGAACGCCTACAAGCGCGGCCTGATGGGCCTGGCCTACGAGGTGGTGATCAACTCCGATCCCTGCATCAGCTACCTGATGGAGGAGAACAGCGCCACCATGCAGGCGCTGGTGATCGCGCACGCCGCGTTCGGCCACAACCACTTCTTCAAGAACAACCGCCTGTTCCGCGAATGGACCGCGCCGTCCGGCATCCTCGACTATCTCGAGTTCGCGCGCGGCTACATCGCCCAGTGCGAGGACCGTTACGGCGTGCAGGCGGTCGAGCGCATCCTCGACGCGGCGCACGCGCTGCAGAACCAGGGCGTGCACCGCCACAGCGGCGCCCGGGTGATCGACCTCAAGGCCGAGCAGCAGCGCGAGCGCGACCGGCGCGAGCACGAGGCCAGCGTGTTCAACGATTTGTGGCGCACCGTGCCCGGCACCAAGGCGGAGAAGGGGCCGGACACCGCCGCGGAGCGCCGCCGCCGTCTCGGCCTGCCGGAAGAGAACGTGCTGTACTTCCTGGAGAAGAACGCGCCGCTGCTGGCGCCGTGGGAACGCGAGGTGATCCGCATCGTCCGGCTCATCGCCCAGTATTTCTACCCGCAGCCGCAGGCCAAGATGATGAACGAGGGCTGCGCCACCTGGGTGCACTACGAGATCATGTCGCGGCTGCACGCGCGCGGCCAGATCGACGACGCCGCCTTCCTGGAGACCATCCACTCCACCACCAACGTGATCAGCCAGCCGGGCTTCGACAGCGGCGGCGGCCCGAACTTCAACCCGTACGCGCTCGGCTACGCGATGATGACCGACATCGCGCGGGTCTGCGACGCACCGACCGCCGAGGACCGCATGTGGTTCCCGGACATCGCCGGCAACAACGACGCCATCGGCACGCTGCACCACGCCTGGGCCGAATATCGTGACGAGAGCTTCATCCAGCAGTTCCTGTCGCCTGCGGTCATGCGCCAGTTCAAGCTGTTCCGCCTGCGAGACGACACCGAGAAGCCGTATCTGCTGGTGGACGCGATCCACGATGCCCAGGGCTACCGCGACATACGCCGCAGCGTCGCCCGGTCCTACGATCCCGGCAACTTCTACGTCGACATCGAGATCGTCGACGTCGACCTGTCCGGCGATCGCTGCCTCCGGCTGCAGCACCGCACCAGCCCGGGCCATCTGCTGGACGAGAAGGACGCCCGAGCCTCGCTGCGCCACCTGGCCGACCTGTGGGGCTACGAGGTCCGTCTGCTGGAGACCGACCGCCAGACCGACACCGTCCTGGCCACGCACCTGGCATCCCCCCCACGCCCCCCCGGCTGACCATCCGAGTTGGCATAATATTCATTATACGGTGTCTGGAGCAGAGCTCCCCGTAGCGGACTTGCCGGGCCACCGGCCCGCGGGCACCCTCGGCTGATGACCGAGCCCGCTACTCTCGATGCCGACCCTGCCCGGCAGCTGGTCCGCCTGCTGGACATCATGGCCGCTCTCCGGGATCCGACGGCCGGCTGCCCGTGGGACCAGGCGCAGACCTTCGACAGCATCGCGCCCTACACCATAGACGAAGCCTATGAGGTCGCCGACGCCATCGCCCGTCGCGACTGGGCGGCCCTTCCGGACGAGCTCGGCGACCTGCTGCTGCAGGTCGTCTACTACGCCAGCCTCGGCCAGTCCGAGAACCGCTTCGACTTCGCCACCATCGCCCGCCTGATCGCCGACAAGATGGTACGACGCCACCCGCACGTCTTCGGCGACGCGGCAGCCCGCACTGCCGGCCCATCCTGGGACGACGCCAAGGCGGCCGAGCGCCGTGCCCGTGCCGAGCACGGCGTCCTGGCCGGCATCCCGCTCAACCTGCCCGCCCTGTCGCGCGCGGCCAAGCTGTGCGCTCGCGCCGCCCGGGTCGGCTTCGACTGGCAGCAGCCGGCGCTGGTGATCGACAAGGTTTCCGAGGAGCTGGCCGAACTGCGTGCCGAGCTCGACACGGCGGACCCCGTCCGGCTCCGCGACGAGATCGGCGACGTGCTGTTCACCGTCGCCAACCTGTCCCGCAGCCTCCACCTCGATCCGGAAGCCTGCCTGCGCGAGGCGAACGCCAAGTTCCAGCGCCGCTTCGAGCACATGGAGCGGTCGATCGAGGCCACCGGCCGGTCGCTTGCCGAGACCGGGCTGGACGACATGGAAGCCGGCTGGCAGGCCGCCAAGGAGGCGGAGCGGCAGGACGCGGACGCTTAGGCCGCCAGCAAGGTGTCGTAGAGCGCCAGCCAGCTGTGCCGGTCCGGCGCGTAGAGCAGCCCGCCTGCCCGGTCTGTCGCCAGATACGGCGTGCCGTCGAAATGCGCGCAGTAGCCACCCGCCTCGGCATGGAGCAGCCAGCCAGGCAGGTGGTCCCACGGCATCAGCCGGTTGAAGATCAGGAAGTGGCAATGCCCCGACGCGAGCACGCGGTACTCCTGCGCGGCGCAGCGGTAATCCCAGCTAGCCAGCACGCGCGGCAGGTTGAGCGCCACCCGGTCGCGCAGCGGCTGCGGCAGGTGCCGCCACGCCGCGTTGCCGGTCATCTCCGACGGCGCCGCCGGTCGCGCCACCCGGAGCGTCACCTGCTGCCCGTCGGCGTGCTCGAGCCAGGCCCCCTCGCCCCTGACCGCTACGGCCGCGTCGTCGCATAGCGGGTCGTGGATCACCGCCCCCACCACCTCGCCGCGCATCACCGCGGCCGCCATCACCCCGAACAGCGGCACCCCGGCGGCGAAATTGGACGTGCCGTCGATCGGATCCACCACGAAGGCCAGCTCCGCGTCGCCCAGCCGATCGATCAGGCCCGGATCGGCGCTTGCGGCCTCCTCGCCGATCACCACGCAGCCCGGGAACAGCCGTTCCAGCCCCTGGGTGATCAGCCGCTCCGCCGCCTCGTCCGCCACGGTGACGAGGTCGGTCGGACCGCTCTTGGTGCGTATGTCGTCGCTGCCGAGGCGGCGGAAGCGCGGCATCACCTCCGCACGCGCCGCGGCGCGCAGGATCTGCGTCACCTCGACCGCATCGGCCACCGAGAAGATCCCGTTCATCCCCAATCCTTCCCGCCGCGGCGCCGGTCGCCGCCGCCCGACGCGCGACGGGTCAACGGCGCGATGCGCGTGCGGTTTGCGTCCTGCCGATCCGTGCCGTCCCGATGCTGCTGCCGCTCGAACCGGGCCCGGTCGGCCGGCAGCAGCCTGACCACCAGCCGGATCTCCTCCTCGCCGTCGCGCCGGTCCACCACCTCGCCGTGCGCGTACAGCCAGGCGAGCGAGGCGCCGTCCTGCACGGCCAGTCGGAACTCCGACCGCTCGGTCGCCTGCAGCATGTGCCGGTCGATCGCCGCCGCCAGCCGGTCCAGCCCGTCGCCGGTGATGGCGGAGATCACCTCCGCGCCCCGCGCCGGGACCTCGTCCACCCCGCCCAGCAGGTCCGCCTTGTTCAGCACCTCGATCACCCGCTCCGGCCACGCCGCGTCCAGCGTCCCGTCCTCGACCATGCCGTTCAGCACCAGGATCACGTCGCTGCGCTGCGCCGCGCTGTCCGGATGCGCCGCGTCGCGCACGTGCAGGATGACGTCGGCCTCCGCCACCTCCTCCAGCGTCGCCCGGAACGCCGCCACCAGCTCGGTCGGCAGCTCGCTGATGAAGCCCACCGTGTCGGACAGGATCACCTTGCGCCCCGATGGCAGCAGGAGGCCGCGCATGGTCGGGTCCAGCGTCGCGAACAGCTGGTCCTGCGCGTGCACCGCCGCCCCGGTCAGCGCGTTGAACAGCGTCGACTTGCCCGCGTTGGTGTAGCCGACCAGGGCCACCACCGGGAACGGCACCCGTCGGCGCGCGTCGCGATGCAGCCCGCGGGTGCGCCGGACCTGCTCCAGCTCCTTCTTCAGCCGCACGATGCGGTCGCCGATCAGCCGCCGGTCCGCCTCGATCTGCGTCTCGCCCGGCCCGCCCAGGAAGCCGAACCCGCCGCGCTGCCGCTCCAGATGGGTCCAGGACCGCACCAGGCGCGAGCGCTGGTACTCGAGATGCGCCAGCTCCACCTGCAGCGAGCCTTCCCGCGTCGCCGCGCGCTCGCCGAAGATGTCCAGGATCAGCCCGGTGCGGTCGATCACCTTGCAGCGGAGCGAGCGCTCCAGGTTGCGCTGCTGCACCGGGCTCAGCCGCGAGTCCACGATCACCACGGCGACCGCGTCCTCCGCCACCGCCCCGGCGAGCGACTCTACCTGCCCGCTGCCGAGCAGCGTCGCCGGCCGCCTGCCGCGGATCGGCAGCACGACCCGGCGCACGATCACCAGCCCGATGGACGCCGCCAGGCCCACCGCCTCCTCCAGACGCGCGTCCGCCGCACGCATCTCGTGGCGGTGACCATCCGGGCGATGCCCATCCGACGGCCTGTCGTGCTGACGGTCCTCGCGGTCCCAGGGCAGGATGACCGCCGCGCGTGTCGGCTGCATCCTCCCGCCGGTCGCCAAACTCAGGCGGCACCCTTCGCCGGCGCCCCATCCCCGTCCGGCTCGGTCCCGCCTTCCGCCTTGTTCTGGTCGAACAGCGCGATCGGCGCCGCCGGCATCACCGTGCTGATCGCGTGCTTGTAGACCAGCTGGGTGTGGCCGTCCCGGCGCAGCAGCACCGAGAAGTTGTCGAACCAGGTGATGATGCCCTGGAGCTTGACGCCGTTGACCAGGAAGATGGTGACCGGCGTCTTCGAGCGGCGAACGTGGTTCAGGAAAACGTCCTGCACGTTCTGCGAGTTGTCCTTAGCCATGGCCAGGCCTTTGTTCTTCTTGTTGCGGTCCTGTCAGGCGCGACGCCAGCGGACCTTGGCGTCCAAACTAGCAGCGGAAGCGGCGACAGCAAAGCCGGCGCGGCGATGGCCGTTCAGGTGGGGACCCGGTCCTCGGAGCTGACGCCCAGCTGTTTCAGCTTCCGGTGCAGGGCGCTGCGTTCCATGCCGACGAAGCCGGCGGTGCGGCTGATGTTGCCGCCGAACCGCAGCAGCTGCGCCTGCAGGTACTGCGTCTCGAACAGGTCGCGCGCCTCGCGCAGCGGCAACCCCATCACGTCGGCGGCACTGTCGAACTTCAGCAGCGCCGGCGCCCCCTGCCCAACCGTCGGCGGCAGCATCTCGGCGCGTATGGTGTCCGACCCGCCCGGTGCCATGATCAGCAGCCAGTCCATCAGGTTGCGCAGCTCGCGCGAGTTGCCCGGCCACTCGTAGCTCTGCAGCGCCGCCAGCGCGTCCGCCGACAGGTCGCGCGCCGGCAGGCCTGCGGTCTCCGCCGACCGTGCCAGGAACAGCCGCGACAGGTCGGGGATGTCCTCGCGCCGCTCGCGCAGGCTCGGCACACGCAGCGGCACCACCGCCAGCCGGTAGTACAGGTCCTCGCGGAACCGACCGGCGGCGATCTCCGCCTGCAGGTCGCGGTTGGTGGTCGCCAGCACGCGCACGTCCACCTTGACGCGCACCGCACCACCCAGACGCTCGAAGGTCTGGTCCTGCAGCGCGCGCACGATCTTGCCCTGGGTTTCCATCGGCATGTCCGCCACCTCGTCGAGCAGCAGCGTCCCGCCATGCGCCCGCTCCAGCAGCCCGGTGCGCCGCCCGGGCCCTTCCGGCGTGCCCTCGATGCCGAACAGCTCCTCCTCGAACCGGCCCGGCGCCAGCGTGGCGCAGTTGAGCGCCACGAACGGCCCTTCCGCGCGCCGCGACCGCGCATGGATCATGCGCGCCGCCACCTCCTTGCCCGCCCCGGCCGCCCCCGAGATCAGCACCCGCGACCCGGTCGGCGCCACCCGCTCGATCTGCGCCCGCACCGCCAGGATCGCCTGACTTTCACCGTGCAGCGTGGTCTCCGGCCCCGCCCTGAGCCGCAGCTCCGCGTTCTCGCGCGCCAGCCGCGCCGCTTCCAGCGCCCGGCGCACCACCACCAGCAGCCGGTCCGACTGGAACGGCTTCTCGATGAAGTCGTACGCCCCCAGCTGCAGCGCCGCCACCGCGGTCTCGATGGTGCCGTGGCCGGAGATCATGATGGTCGGCACCACCGGCTCCTCGCCCTGCATCGCCTTCAGGATGCCGAGCCCGTCTAGGCGCGAGCCCTGCAGCCAGATGTCGAGCACCACCAGCGACGGGCGGCGGGCGCGGAACGCGGCGATCGCCCCGTCGGAGTCGGCGGCGATCCGGGTCTCGTAGCCCTCGTCACGCAGGATGCCCTCGATCAGCAGCCGGATGTCGGGCTCGTCGTCGACGATCAGGATCTCATGCGCCATCGGATGACCTTCCCGGCACTATCAATGTGGCAACCGCTCCCCCACCGCCGCGGTCGTCGAGCATGACCGAGCCCCCATGGTCCTCCATGATCTTCTTGACGATGGCAAGCCCCAGCCCGGTCCCCTTCGGCTTGTGGGTGACATAGGGCTCCATCAGCCGCTGCCGGTCGTCCGGCGGCAGCCCGGCCCCGTCATCGGCCACCGACAGCCACACCTCGCGCTCCCTCGCCTCGATCGACAGCCAGATCGTGCCGACCACGCCCTGCGGTCCCGGCACGTCCTGCGGTCCCGGCACGTCCTGCGGCCGGTCCGCCGACTTCGCCCGCATGGCGATCCCGTCCGCCGCGTTCTGCAGCAGGTTGGTCAGCGCCTGCCCGATCAGCCGCCGGTCGCACGGCACCACCGGCCCGCGATCGGGCAGCCGGGTGACGAAGCCGATCTCCGGATGCGCGTCCTTCTGCAGCACCAGCGCCTCCCGGGCGATGCGCGACAGGTCCTCCGGCCGGATCATCGGCTGCGGCATGCGCGCAAAGGCGGAGAACTCGTCCACCATCCGCCCGATGTCGCCCACGTGCCGCACGATGGTGTCGGCGCACTGGCTGAACGTGTCCGGGTCGCTGGTGATCTCGCGCAGGAACCGGCGCTTCAGCCGTTCGGCCGAAAGCTGGATCGGCGTCAACGGGTTCTTGATCTCGTGCGCGATCCGGCGCGCCACGTCCGCCCAGGCCGCCTTGCGCTGCGCCGACTGCAGCTCGGTGATGTCGTCGAACGTCACCACGTAGCCCTCGGTCACCGTGCCGCGCATCTCCGGGCCGATCCGCACCAGCAGCGTGCGCCGGCTGGACGCCGCCCCGTGCTGCACCTCCGCCGTCTGCGCCCGTTCCGGCTCCGTCGCCGCCAGCCGCAGCAGCGGCGCGAACTCCGGCACGATCTCGGCCAGCCGGCGGCCGACCGATCCCACCAGGTCCACCTCCAGCAGGGCGCTGGCGGCGCGATTCGGCAGCTCCACCCGCTGCTCCGCATCAAGCCCGATCACCCCTGCCGACACCCCCGACAGCACCGCCTCGGTGAAGCGCCGCCGCTCGTTGATCTGGCCATACGCCGACATCAGCTCGCGGCGCTGGGTGGAGAGCTGGTTGGTCATGCGGTTGAACGCGCGGCTCAGGCCGCCCAGCTCGTGGTCGCGCTCGGCTTCCGGCACGCGCACCGCCAGGTCGCCGCCGCTCACCCGCTCGGCCGCCAGGATCAGCAGCCCCACCGGCCGCGCGATCTGGTTCGCCAGCACCAGCCCGATCAGCGCCGCCGCCGCCAGCACCAGCAGCGCCACCAGGGCGAAGATCACCACGAAGGTGAGCTGCAGCGCCGACCGGTTGCGGTCGAGCCGGTCGTAGTCCGCCACCACCGCCTGGGTGCGGTGCATGTGCTCCAGGATCACCGGGTCCACCGGACGGCTGATCAGCAGCAGCAGCCCCGGATCCGGCCCGTCGATCCCGGCCACGGCGCTCACCGTCTGCCCGTCCGCGCTGTCCAGGATCGGCACCTCGCCGGACCGCGCCAGCATGGTCACCGACTGCGGCGGCACCGCCACCCCGATCACGCCGAGCAGGCTGGTCGACACCACCACCTGGTTGGTGCGCGGATCGTAGATCGCCGCCTGGTTGAGCCCGCGCGTGGTCGCCTCGTCGACCAGCGCCTGCTGCAGCGCCTGCGGATCGACATACTGCAGCGTGGTCGCCTGGCTCAGGTCGTTGGCCATCGACACCGCGTCGGCACGGATGTTGTTGTTGTGCTCCACCAGGTAGCCCTGGCTCGCCTGCACCGCCTCGTCCAGCGCCGTGCGCACCCGGTCGTTGAACCAGATCTGGATGCCCAGGTGGAAGAACACGCCGGCGAACACGCCGACCACGATGGTCGGCACCACCGCCACCACGCCGAACAGCATCACCAGCCGTATGTGCAGCCGCGCCCCGGCCAGGCCGCTGCGCCGCTCCGCCACCACCCGCGCCAGCCGCCCCGCCAGGGCGGCCGCCAGCAGCAGCAGCACCACCAGGTTGCTGACGAACAGCCCGGCCTCGACGTGCGGCCGCCTGGTCAGCGACATGCCGCGCGACAGCACCGCGAAGGTGGCGATGCCCAGCGCCAGCGCGGTCGCCGCCATGATCAGCGTCGACACCTTGCCGAGCAGGATGTCGAACACCGGCGGGCCCCACCGGCTGCGCCGTGCCGCGCGGCCGGGCCGGGTCAGGGTATGGCCGGCCTCCAGCTCGCCCATGCCGGTTCAGCCGATCCCGCGCACGACCGGGATCTCCAGGTCGCGTATCTTCTTGCGCAGGGTGTTGCGGTTGAGCCCGAGCATGGCGGCGGCCTTGATCTGGTTGCCCTTGGTGGAGGCCAGCGTCATCTGGATCAGCGGCCGTTCCACCTCGGCGATCACCTTGTCGTAGATGTCGCGCATCGGCATCCCGTCGCGGCTTGCGGCCAGGAACTGGCGGATGTGCCGCTCCACCGCCTGCGCCAGCCGCTCCTGGTCGTCGGCGGCCGCCTCCGGATCCTCGTGCGCCGCGTTCTCCGCCAGTTCCCCGCCCACCACCTCGGCCGAGATCACCTCCTGCGGATACAGCGCCGCCAGCCGCCGCATCAGGTTCTCCAGCTCGCGCACGTTGCCAGGCCAGCGATGCGCCTGCAGCCGCCTCATCGCCTCCTCCGACAGCATCTTGCCCGGCAGCCCGGTCTGCTGGACCTTGTCCAGGAAGTGCCGCGCCAGCACGGGTATGTCCTCCACCCGCTCGCGCAGCGGCGGCAGCCGGATCGGCACCACGTTGAGCCGGTAGAACAGGTCCTCGCGGAACGTGCCGGCGCGGATCAGCTGGCGCAGGTCGCGATGGGTGGCGGCGATGATGCGCACGTTGGCCTTGATCGGCTGCCGCCCGCCCACGGTGGTGAACTCGCCTTCCTGCAGCACACGCAGCAGCCGCGTCTGCGCCTCGGGGGGCATGTCGCCGATCTCGTCCAGGAACAGCGTGCCGCCGGCCGCCTGCTCGAAGCGCCCCTGGTTGCGGTTGGTGGCTCCGGTGAAGGCGCCGCGCTCGTGCCCGAACAGCTCGCTCTCGATCAGCTCGCGCGGGATCGCCGCCATGTTGATCGCCACGAACGGCCCGCCCCGCCTGCGGCCGTAGTCGTGCAGCGCGCGCGCCACCAGCTCCTTGCCGGTGCCGCTCTCGCCGTTGACCATCACCGTGAGGTCGGCGGTGGTGAGACGGGCGATGATCCGGTAGATGTCCTGCATCGCCGCCGACCGGCCGATCAGCGGCATGCGCTCTTCCGTGTCCGGGGCCGTCGGCCGTTCCGCCCCGTTCGCCGGCGCCGCCAGCGCGCGCCCCACCACCGACAACAGCTCCTTCAGGTCGAACGGCTTGGGCAGGTACTCGAACGCCCCGCGCTGCGCCGCCTTCACCGCCGTCAGCAGCGTCGACTGCGCGCTCATCACCACGATCCTGAGCTCGGGCCGGATCCGCCTGATCCGGGGAATCAGGTCCAGGCCGTTCTCGTCCGGCATCACCACGTCGGTGATCACCAGGTCGCCCTCGCCGTCCTCCACCCAGCGCCACAGCGTGGCGGCGTTGGCGGTGGTACGCACCTGGTAGCCGGAGCGGCCCAGCGCCTGGGTCAGCACGGTCCGGATCGATCGGTCGTCATCGGCGACCAGCACGGTGGGCAGGGTCATGAAGAACCGGGACGCCTTCTGGTCATGGGCAGGGAAGCGGCATGGATCGTCATGCGCTAGCGCCCGTCTGGATCCTCGACGAGGACGGGCAGGTGGAGCAGCACGTCGGTGCGGCCCGGACGGCTGTCGATCTCGATCAGCCCGCCATGGTCGCCGACGATCTTCGCCGCCAGCGCCAGCCCCAGGCCGGTGCCGGTCACCTTGGTGGTCAGGAACGGCTCGAACAGATGCGGCCGGATCGAGTCCGAGATGCCGGGCCCGTTGTCGCGCACCGTCACCATCAGCGGCAGGTGCATGCGCTGGTCCGACCCCGGCATCGCCAGCCGCACCGAGCTGCGATACGCGGTGCACAGCGTGATCTCGCCGCTGCCGCTGCCGGCGTCGATCGCCTCCGCCGCGTTCTTCACCAGGTTCAGCAGCACCTGCACCAGCTGGTCCCGGTTGCCCCATACCGGCGGCAGCGACGGGTCGTAGAGCTCGACGAAGCGCAGGTGCGACGCGAAGCCGCGCTGCGCCAGCATGCGCACGTGCTCCAGCACCCGGTGTATGTTCACCGGGCGCCGCTCGATCGGCTTCTCGTTGAACATCTCCATCCGCTCCACCAGCGCGCGGATGCGGTCGGCCTCGTCGCGGATCAGCACCGCCAGCTCGCGGTCCGCCTCGCCCACCGTGCCCTCCAGCAGCTGGGCGGCGCCGCGTATGCCGGACAGCGGGTTCTTCACCTCATGCGCCAGGATCGCCGCCATCCCGGACACGCTGCGGGCGGCGTTGCGGAAGAACAGCTGGCGGTCGAGTGCCCGCGCCGCGGACGCGTCGTGCAGCGTCAGCAGCACGAACCCCGCCGCCTCGATCACCGGCGCGCCCTGCACGGTGATCCCCTGCCGGTGCAGACGCGGTCCTTCCAGCACCAGCTCGTGCTCGACCACCGTGCTGCCGTTCAGCCTGACCTGCTCGATCAGCAGGAACAGCGGGTGGTCCAACGGCACCAGGTCGCGCAGCCCGAGCTGGCGCAGCTGTCCCTTCGACATGCCGAAGAACGGCTCCGCCGCCCCGTTGACGAAGCAGATGCCGTTCGCCTCGTCGAGCATCAGCACCGGGATCGGCAGCGACTCCATCACCGCCGCCGTGTCGGGAACCGGCGACGACCCCGCCGGCACCCTGGCCGCGATCCTGCCGCGAGGCTTCTTCGCGTCCTCGACCACCGCCGCCGCCCTCACGCGGCGACGTCCTGCACGGGCTCTGCCAGACGCGCGCCCGCCCCGCGTCCGCCGCCGGCCTCGATCTGGCGGTCGTAGAACGCCTCGATCGACGCCATCGCCGCCGCCGCGTCGTCCATCCGGTTCACCGCGGCGCGGAACTGCGCCGAGCCGGGCAGGCCGGCCGAGTACCAGGACACGTGCTTGCGTGCGAGCCGCAGCCCCGGGTGGATACCGAAATGCGACAGCATCGCCCGGTAGTGCTCCAGCACGATCGCCTTCTCCACCGCGAGGTCCGGATCCGGCAGCACCGCGCCGGTGGTCAACGCCTGCGCCACCTGGGCCGGCAGCCACGGCCGGCCGTAGCAGCCGCGGCCGATCATCACCCCGTCCGCGCCGGACAGAAGCAGCGCCTCCCGAGCGTCCGCAAGCCCCAGGATGTCGCCGTTGACGATCACCGGCAGCCGCACCGCGTCCTTGACCGCGCGCACGAAGCCCCAGTCGGCCCGGCCGGTGTAGAACTGCTGCCGGGTGCGGCCGTGCACCGTCACCATGCGTATGCCCGACGCTTCCGCGATCCGAGCCAGCACCGGCGCGTTCAGGCTGCCGTGGTCCCAGCCCATGCGCATCTTCAGCGTGACCGGCACCGGCACCGCGCCCACCGTCGCTTCCAGCAGCCGCCCGGCCAGACGCTCGTCGCGCATCAGCGCCGAGCCCGCCTGCTGCCCCACCGCGACCTTCTTGACCGGGCAGCCGAAGTTGATGTCGATCAGGTCGGCGCCGCGATCCACCGCGATGCGCGCCGCTTCCGCCATCGCGTCCGGCTCGCAGCCGGCGAGCTGCACCGCGTTCGGACCCGACCCCGTCACCTCCGCCATGCGCAGCGTCGCCGCGTTCTCGCGCACCATGGCCCACGACGCGATCATCTCCGAGACCACCAGCCCAGCGCCCAGGCTGCGCGCCAGGCGGCGGAACGGCAGGTCGGTCACGCCGGACATCGGCGCCAGGATCACCGGCCGCTCGATCACCACCCCGCCCAGGTCGATGGGCCGCAGCCGCTCCGGCAGCGTCGCCACCGCCGGAACGGCCCGGGCTGCCTGCAAATTGTCTGGAATGCCCATGTCTTGGGCAAATTACGCGCTGCGGTTCTCCCATGCAATCGGATGCAGGGCCGGCGGCCGCGAAGTTCTGGAGATGTTGACCAAACCCCGACCGCACAGCATTGCTCCGCCCATGCGCATCGCCGCCCTCCTCCTGGCCGACGGAACCGGACGCCGCTCCGCCGCACCGCCGAACCGCTCCGCCCGGCTCGACGGCCACGCCCTGGTCCGTCATGCCGCCGAAGCGCTGCTGCCGCACGTGGCACTGCTGCAGCCGGTCGGCGACGCGGCCCTGCTGGACCAGGCGCTGCAGGGGCTAGACCTCGGCGACGCGGTCCTGTGCCCCGCCCTGCCCGGTGCCGGCATGCGCCAGCACAGCGTCCGCGCCGGACTGGAGGCCCTGGACGCGCTGCCGGCGGGGCAGCGCCCTGACCTGGTGCTGCTGCACGACGCCGCCCGCCCGCACGTCCCGGCCGAACTGGTCCGGCGCGTCCTGACCGCGCTGGAGCGTCACGACGGCGCCATCCCCTGCATCCCCGTCACCGACACGCTCACGCGCTGCCGCGACGGCCTGGTCGCCGGCACCATTGCGTCCGAAGGCCTGGTGCGGGCGCTGACCCCGCAGGGCTTCCGCTTCGCCCTGCTGCGCGACCTGCATCGTGCCGCCGGCGACGGCCCCGCCCTCCCCGACGACGCCGCGCTGCTGCAACGGGCCGGGCACGCGGTGGCGCTGGTACCGGGCTCCGAGGACATCTTGCCCACCGTCGAGGAGGATCCGATGCGACCCGAGCGGCTCGCCGGCCCGGCCCCCCTGCCGCGCACCGGCACCGGCTTCGACGTGCACGTGTTCGCGCCGGACCGGCCCTTGATCCTGTGCGGCATCACCGTGCCGCATCCAAGCGGCCTCGCCGGCCATTCCGACGCCGACGTCGGCATCCACGCCCTGTGCGACGCGATCTACGGCGCGCTGGCGGAAGGCGACATCGGCCGGCACTTCCCGCCCAGCGAGGCCACGTGGAAGGACGCGGACAGCGCCCGCTTCCTCCGCCACGCCGCCGAGCGCATCGCCGCCCGCGGGGGCATGCTGGTGAACGCCGACGTCACCCTGATCTGCGAGCAGCCCAAGATCGGCCCGCACGCCGGCGCGATGCGAGAGCGCCTGGCCGCCCTGCTCGGGGTCGACCTCGACCGGATCTCGGTCAAGGCCACCACCACCGAGCGGCTCGGCTTCACCGGCCGCGGCGAGGGCATCGCCGCCCAGGCCTCCGCCACGGTCCTCCTGCCCTGATCACCCGGAGTGCTGCACCGGCTCGACCAGGACCATGCGCGGGTCGCGCGGCAAGGCAGACAGGCCGTGCCGCGCGACGGCACGGGACCTCGCCTTTCCGCCCGGCCCCCGGATCACGACGTCCGAGTCGGTCCCGGGCAGGGCGTCGATCTGGTCCCGCAGCCCGAGGCGGCGGGCCCACACCCGCGCCGACGATACGTGCTGT
>CAXUEL010000064.1:15053-15395 GCA_964249915.1 uncultured Acetobacteraceae bacterium
CACCCCGGCGCCGGGGGGGGGCGGGGGGGGGGGGTGTTTGGGCCCCCCCCCCCGGGGGGGGGGGCCCCACACCCGCGCCGACGATACGTGCTGTTTCAGCCGGATCGGCACCACGAACGCGGTGCCGGGACGGAGCTGGCCGATCCGCACCCCATCGAGAACCACGTCCAGGCGGCAGAACGCCATCGGCTCGCGGCACAGCGCCACCCGCAACCGGGCCACGCCCGCCGGCGGCGGCCCTGCCACGTCCTGCCGTCCGGCCCCGTCCACCGTAGGCAGACGCATGTCCGGCGGCAGCCGCCTGGCCAGCCACGCGAACCCGGCCGGGGCGTCGCACCCGGC
>CAXUEL010000065.1:0-14883 GCA_964249915.1 uncultured Acetobacteraceae bacterium
TCCTCGATCAGGTCGGTCTCCGCTTCCACCGCCTCCACCGCCTCCGCCGCCTCCGCCGCGTCGCCGTCCGAGCCGGGCTGCAGCGACAGCACCACCGGCGCCGCCACGTCGTTGCGCCACGACGGCACCGCGAAGCTGGCCCCCACCTCGTCGCGCTCCCGCACCGCGAAGCCCAGCCGTTCCAGCGCCTGCACCGCCTCGTCCGGCGCCACCGCGAGGCCGCCCAGCCCGGCGATCCGCCCGAACCTGAGCCGGGCCTGGCGCCGCCAGTCCGGCGCCTGTCCCGCCGACACCACCTCGCTCGCCTCGCCGCCGCACAGCTCCAGGATCATCCGGGTCGCCGCCTCCAGCGCCGCCGCCGGCAGCGCCGGGTCGACCCCGCGCTCGAAGCGCTGCCGTGCCTCCGAGACCAGCCCGTGCCGCCGCCCGGACAGCGCGATCCGCACCGGGTCGAACAGCGCGCATTCCACGAACACGCTCGTGGTGGCCTCGGTGCAGCCGGTCGCCTCGCCGCCCATCAGCCCGCCGAACGACTGCACCCCCGCCGCGTCGGCGATCACGCAGTCCTCCGCGTCCGCGACGTAGTCCCGCCCGTCCAGCGCCCGCAGCGTCTCGCCCCCGCCGCGACGCACCGTCAGCACGCCCCCCGACACCGCGTCCGCGTCGAACACGTGCAGCGGCCGCCCCAGGTCGAACGAGAAGAAGTTGGTCACGTCCACCAGCGCGCTGATCGGGCGCAACCCCACCGCCCGCAGCCGCTCCTGCAGCCAGTCCGGCGACTGGCCGTTGCGGACCCCCCGGATCGTCCGTCCCAGCACCAGCGGGCACGCGTCCGGGAACGCGATCGCCCAGCCGATCGGGCTGTCGAACACCCCTTCCACCGTGTCCGCCAGCCACGGCCGCAGGTGCCCCATCCCCGCCGCCGCCAGGTCGCGCGCGATCCCCCGCACCGCCAGCGCGTCGCCGCGGTTCGGCGTCACCGCGATGTCGAACACCGGGTCGTCCAGCCCGGCATAGTTGGCGTAGCTCTGCCCGGGCGTGGTGTTCGGCGGCAGCTCGGCGATGCCGTCATGCTCTGTGCCCAGCCCCAGCTCGCGGAGCGAGCACAGCATGCCGTCGCTGCGCTGTCCGCGTATCTCGCCCGCCTTGATGGTGAGGCCGGTGCCCGGGATGAGGCTGCCGGGCGGCGCGAAGATCACCGAGAGCCCGGCCCGCGCGTTCGGCGCCCCGCAGACCACCTTCACCGGCGGCGCCCCCTCCAGCCCGGTATCCACCGTGCACACCCGCAGCCGGTCCGCGTTCGGATGCTGGTCCGCCGACAGGATCCGGGCGGTCCGGAAGGCGCTGAGCGCCTCCCCCCGGTTCTCCACCCCCTCGACCTCCAACCCGATCCGGTTCAGCGCCGCGCACAGCGCCTCCACCGTGGCCTCGGTGTCGAGATGGTCGCGCAGCCACGACAGGGTGAACCTCATCCCTCAGATCCCCTCGTGCAGCACGGTCGGCGCGAGCGGGCTCGACCCGTAATGCCGCAGCCAGCGCAGGTCGCTCTCGTACAGCGAGCGCAGGTCGGGGATCGCGTGCTTGAGCATGCACAGCCGCTCCACCCCCATCCCGAACGCGAACCCCTGCCACGCCCGCGGATCGAGCCCGCAATTGGCCAGCACGCGCGGATGCACCATCCCCGAGCCCAGCACCTCGAGCCAGTCGCCACCGCCCCCGATCTCCCCGGTGCGCCGGTCCCAGCCGATGTCGATCTCCATCGACGGCTCGGTGAACGGGAAGTACGACGCCCGGAACCGCACCGGCAGCGACGGCTGGGCGAAGAACGCCCGCAGGAACTCGATCACCGTGCCCTTGAGGTGCCCCAGCGTGATCGCCTCCGCCCCCGAGGCCGGCCCGACCACCAGCCCCTCGCACTGGTGGAACATCGGCGAATGCGTCGCGTCGTGGTCCGCCCGGTAGGTCCGCCCCGGCACGATGATGCGGATCGGCGGCGGCACGCTCAGCATGGTGCGTATCTGCACTCCGGAGGTCTGCGTCCTGAGCACGCGCGACGATGGTCCCTCCCCCTGCAGCGGCGGCAGGTAGAAGGTGTCGTGGTCGGTACGCGCCGGATGGTGTGCCGGCGTGTTGAGGGCGGAGAAGTTGTGCCAGTCGGTCTCGATGTCCGGCCCTTCCGCGACGGAGAACCCCATCGCCCCGAAGATCGCCACCATCTCCTCGACCGTCCGGCTCAGCGGATGGATCAGGCCCTGCGGCTCCGGCGCCACCGGCAGGGTCACGTCCACCCGCTCCGCCAGCAGCCGCGCCTCCAGCGCCCCGGCCTCGATCGCCCGCCCACGCGCCTCGATCGCCGCACCCAGCTCGTCGCGCAGCGCGTTCAGCGCCGCCCCGCGCACGCGCCGCTCCTCCGGCGACGCCCGGCCCAGCTCCTTGAGCAGCGCCGTCAGCCGCCCCGACCGGCCGAGCACGCCCACGCGCACCGCATCCCAGGCACGCGCGTCGGCGGCCGCATCCAGCGCCCGCAGCGTGTCCTGCTTCAGCGCGTCGAGATCATTGGACATGGACCATCCTCGGCGAAGGCCAGGGCGTCCGCCCGCGGCATCGATCTGCTTGGCACCTCGCTTCCTTCGGAACACGGGCATCGAAAGCGGTCACTGCCTTAGCGGATGACAGGCACAGGAACCAGGGCGGCCAGCAGGAACTCGCCGGGTGACAGGGTGGGTTCCGCACAGCCTCCGATCCTGCCCCACCGCCGCCGGATCCGGAGGCGCCGCACCGGCGACGAACGGCAGCTTGATCCCCGACCCCACAGTCCCGGGATGGGCATGGTGGCAGCGAAGAAGACGATCGAGCGGAGTCGCACTCCGGCGGATCGAGACTCGTGGTCGAGCCACCAGACGCATCGAATCGGAATCGTGATCAAATTTAAGATCACATAACGGCGAGATGTGTTAATAAAACGCTTATCGCCGGCTCGTGCCCCTGCAATCAGGCGCCGGCGACTGGAGGGCGCCTGGTCCTTCCGCCTGCACCACGGGAGCCGACGATGGCGCGTTACCGCGTTTATCTGATGGATGAGGCCCAGTTCGTTCAAGGCACCGCGGTCGTGGAATGCGCGGGCGATGCCGACGCGGTGGATCACGCCCGGACGATGATCCGGCCGGGTGGCCGGGTGGACCTTTGGACCGACGACGTGCTGCCCAGCGGGCTGATCGGCTGGTTCCACTCCGACTCCGACCCGTTCAGCTTCGCCCTGGTCCGCCGCATCCGCGTCCGGCCGACGCGCGGCAACCCGCCCGCGACCAGGCCGGTGGTCGAGTGGCGCCGGCTGTGCCTCGCCTAGCGGGCGTCCGCAGGAACGGGCCCCCCCGGAGGAGCGGCCCGATCGGGAAGCCAGCGCTCAGGCGGCGATCGCCGCCTGCACCTTGGCGACGATCACGGCGAACGACGCCGGGTCGTCATAGGCGATCGCCGCCAGCACCTTGCGATCGATGGTGATCTCCGCCTTGTTCAGCCCGGCGATGAAGCGCGAGTAGGTCAGCCCGTGCTCGCGCACGGCGGCGTTGATGCGCTGGATCCACAGGCCGCGGAAGTCGCGCTTCTTGTTGCGCCGGTCGCGGTAGGCGTACTGGAGCGACTTCTCCAGCCGTTCCAGCGCGATGCGGTAGTTGGTCGAGGACCGGCCGACGAAGCCCTTGCTCTGGGCCAGGACCTTCTTGTGACGGGCGTGCGTGGTGACGCCCCGCTTGACGCGTGCCATGGGTCAGATGCTCCTCAGGCCAGCCCGTAGGGGGCCCACTGCTTCACCGTCTTGCCGTCCATCTCGGTCAGCGTCTGGGAGCCGCGGTTGGTCCGCTTCATCTTCTGCGAGCGGTTGATCAGGCCGTGGCGCTTGTTGCCGGGTCCTGCGAGCACCTTGCCGGTCGCGGTGATCTTGAACCGCTTCTTGACCGACGACTTGGTCTTCATCTTGGGCATTTGGCTACTCCTCGTGCTGGAGCTGCCCTCCCCCGCCCGAAGGCCCTGGGCGACCCACCTGGATCACGAGCGCAGCCGTCACGGCCGGGCATGCCCTTCCAGGCCCGGACGCGTGAACGCGCCAGTCCCTAGAGCACCCACAGTTCCGAAGCAAGCAATCCGACGTTTTGCAGAAGAAAGGGGATCGGACATCATCCTTGAACGGCGGCGCACGGTTGCCGGCCTTCCGGCACCTCGTATGGAAACCAGTTCGGCATCCAAGGAGTGGCGGAGCGTCGGCTCTAACTGCGGCAGTGCCGACACTGGCATGAGGTTGGTGTTCTCAGCACGGTGTCCCTGACCCCTGTCACAGGGCGTCAACATCCACGGGGAAGAGGGGCGACATCCTGGCCAGCCGCTCGATCAGCCGGACACCGGCAACTGGCAATCCTTCAGCCGGCCCAAGCGTCGCCAGCTCACCGAGCAGCTTGAGCCCGACCGGGACGGACGTCCTCGCCGTCAGCCACCCAGCCCCTGCCCCGCCAGCACCGCCTCCACCTGCTCCACCGTCATCGGCCGCCCCAGCAGGTAGCCCTGCACGAACCCGCACCCCGCCGCCTTGAGCGCCTGGAGCTGCATCTCCGTCTCCACTCCCTCGGCGACGATGTCGAGCTCCAGGGCCTGCCCGAGCGCGATGATCGTGTCCACGATCGCCCGCGTGCTCGGCCGCGTCAGCATGCGCGCTACGAACGAGCGGTCGATCTTGATCGCATCCAGCGTGTAGCGGTCCAGATAGCTCAGCGACGAGTAGCCGGTGCCAAAATCGTCCAGCGCGATCCGCACCCCCATCGCCCGGATCTGCCCCAGGATCGCATCCACCCGCTCCGGCTGCTGCAGCAGCACGCTTTCCGTCACCTCGATCTGCAGCAGCTGCGGATCGAGCGCCGTGTCCGCCAGCACCGCCTGCACGCCGTCCAGGAACCGCCGGTCCTGGAACTCGACCGCCGAGCTGTTCACGCTCAGCCGCAGCAGGGCGCCCGGAAACCGGTCGCGCCAGCGCCCCATCTGCGCGCACGCCTCCCCCAGCACCCAGCGGCCGATGCCGCGGATCAGCCCGGTCTCCTCCGCCACCGCGATGAAGCCGCCCGGCGCCACCAGCCCGCGCTCCGGATGCTGCCAGCGCACCAGCGCCTCCACCCCGGCGATGGCGCCGGTCAGCGCGTTGCAGATCGGCTGGTAGTGCAGGATGAACTCGCCCCGCCCGACCGCATTCTGCAGGTCGGTCTGCAACGCCAGTGCCGCCACCGCGTCGGCCCGCATGGTGGCCGCGAACACGCTGTAGCTGCCGGCCTCGGTGCGCTTGGCCTGGTACATCGCGATGTCGGCGTCGCGCATCAGCTCCTCGGGCTGACCGTAGCGCCCGGTGTCCAGCACCACGCCGATGCTGCAGGAGGAGAAGATCTCCTGCTTGCCGAGCCAGACCGGCTGACGCATCGCGGCGATGATCCGCTCCGCCGTACCGACCGCCGCCGACGCCTCGTCCACGTCTTCCATCAGCAGCACGAACTCGTCGCCGCCGATCCGCGCCAGCGTGTCCTGCGGACGCGCGCAGGCACGCAGCCGGTGCGCCACCTCCATCAGCAGCAGGTCGCCGGCACGGTGGCCCAGGCTGTCGTTGACCAGCTTGAACCGGTCCAGGTCCATGAACAGCACCGCGCACCGGCTGCCCGAGCCCATCCCGGCCCGCACCATGGCGACGTTCAGCCGGTTCATGAAGTAGGTGCGGTTGCTGAGCTTGGTCAGGTCGTCGTGGAACGCCGCGTAGCTGAGCTGCGCCTCCACCCGCTTGCGCTCGCGTATCTCCTGCTCCAGCAGCACGTTCTCGGCGGCCGCGAACCGCGCCCGGATCACCGTCTCCTCGGCCTGCTTGCGGTCGCTCACGTCGCGCTGCACCGACACCCAATGCGTGTACCAGCCCACCTCGTTCGCCACCGGCACGATGCTGAGCTCGACCCAGAACCCCTGCCCGTCCTTGCGCCGGTTGAACAGCTCGACCTCGATCGGCTCCCAGCGCGACAGCGCCTGGCGCAGCCGGTCCAGCACCGCACGGTCGGTGTGGGGACCTTGCAGGATGCGCGGGGTCAGCCCGAGCACCTCCGCCTCCTCGTAGCCGGTGGTCCGGGTGAAGGCGGCGTTGCAGTACACGATCCGCGGCCCGGGCAGGTCGATCGGCTCCGCCTCGGTGATCAGCACCGCGTCGTTCGCGTTCACCACCACCGACTCCAGCAGCCGCAGCCGCTCGGTGTCGACGCGCGGCTGCGACGACGGCTGTCCGTCGATCTGCCTGCGCAGGACGAACAGCTCGAACAGCACCGAGACCTGCGCGCCGTGCGTGCGCAGCACGTAGGTCTGCGCAGCGCTCAGCCCGGCGCGACGCGCCAGGTCGGCCACCACCAGCACGCCGGACAGCGACGCGTCGACTCCGTTGGTCACCCGGACCGAGGCGACGAACCGGATCGCGCCCGGCCCGCTCCCCATCGCGTCCAGGCCCGGCTCGACCGACAGGTCGTTGATGATGCGCAGGTCGTCGTCACCGGCCTCGCTCGCGGCCGCCAGCACCCGGCGGTCGATCGCGTCGTCGCCCAGCGCGTCGAGCCCGTAGGAGGCGCCCAGGGTGAACCCCTTTGCCTCGTGGAAGAAGAACGCGGCCACCGGGCATCCGGCAGCGTGCGCCGCACTCCGCACCACCTGGCCCAAGGCCGGCCCGATCCGCATGCGCGACGCGGACCGCACCACCGCCGCGACCACCTCCTCGTTCATCATGCCGGGCCGCATCCTGCCGCCGACGCCCGCGGCAGCGCGGACGCGCTGCCGCGCCGCAGGACGAACCCCGCCTCCTTGACCAACACTTGCAGACTGCCCATCCCGACCCCGGCAACCATGACCGCTTCCGCACCACGTCGGGTGCTACGATCATCAACTGCAGATAGCATGAATTTTTCGATAATGGACGCAAAATCACCGGTAGGGCTGGACTGCCGCCGCGGCTTGCCCGCGCATCGAACCGTCCGAACCAGGCCATGGAGCGATTCACGCCTGGACGCGGCCAGGCGCCGCGCCGCGTGTCCAGCACCGATCCGGGTCCCACCCGACGCGGCCGACGAGCGCGAAGCGGCATCGTCCGGATAGCGCTGACAGCCGAGCGACGGAACGCCCGAACGGCACATGGACGCTGGCCGCGAACGGCCGGGTCCAGCCTCCGCTCCCCATCCCGTTCCCGGGCGCAACTGCTGGTCCGGGAGCCCCGTTCCCGGCCGACCCGCCCGGCCCGGCGCTGAACCACACGTGACTCCCCTCGGCCTTTCGCGGTCACGCCTGCGGCAACACCTATGTCCTCGCCGCTGCAGCCTGGCGCCGGCCGAGGAGTTCCCGTTGCCCGATCCCGCCCCGACCCCGACCCGCCTGCTGATCGTTTATTATTCCCGCAGCGGATCGGTGGAAGCGCTCGCCAACGCCGCCGCAGAGGCGGCCCGGGAAGGCGGCGCCGAGGTGCGCGTCCGTCGCCCGCGCGAGGTCGCCGACGCCGAGTCGATGGCCAAGGTGAAAGGCTGGACCGAGAGCGCCGCCCGCCAGAACGCTCTGCACGACGCGCCCACCCATGAGGACGCAGAATGGGCCGACGCGATCCTGTTCGGCACGCCCTGCTACTTCGGCGCCATGGCGACCGAACTGAAGAACTTCCTCGACCAGCTCGGGCCACAGTGGAAGCGCGGGGCGCTCGCCGGCAAGGTCGGCGGCGCGTTCGCCACCGCTTCCTGGCCGCATGGCGGCAGCGAGGTCGTCACCTTGTCGCTCTACGCGCCGATGGCGCATCTCGGCATGGTGATCGTGCCGACCGGCTACACCGACGAGACGATGCTCGAGGCCGGCTCCCCCTACGGCGCGTCGGCCATTGTCGGCAGCGAGAACCGGCCGCCGCGCCCGGAGGATCTCGACGCCATTCGCCACCAGGCCCGGCGCACCGTCGCCATCGCCTGCGCCCTGGTCACGGCCGGCGAAATGCCGAGTCGGCAGCAGCAGGAGTGACCCGGCGGCTTTCCTCTGCCTGGCTGCCGGCTGCCGGTGGTGTGACCTGCCGGCAGCGCCGTCCACCGGCAAGACGCCGACCTTGCGGATCTCCACCGGCAGCAGGCAACTGACCGTTCCGGACGCCGTGCAGAACTCGACCAGCGTCCGGGACTGCCTTCGCGCAGCAGAACTGGACGGCTTATACGAACCATCACGGTTGGTTCGCGATGGGAGTGAAACGTCCGCGCCGACGTCGATCGTTTTCGGGTCCAGCGACGCGACGCAGCGCCGGACTATCCGACCCTCGACCACACGCCGGATGCGCCGCCAGCACGGCAGACCGACGACCTGCCCTGTCTGGCGACGCCCACCGGGGGCAGTTGCATTCTCCCGCAGGCGGCAGGATCCGATGATCCACCGCACTCGACCGGTTCCACCCTTCGTTTCGACCGCTCCGTCGAACGCCGGCACCTGCATCCTGCGGATGACGGCATCTGCGATGATCTGACCATTCGCATCGACAACGCCAGGCCGTGACCTCCGGTCGGATCGGCCATGCCCTTCCTGAACGCCGCCGACGCTACGCCGGCAGCCTGGACCGTTCGCTCCACGGTCCCGGCATCCACCACCGCCATCCCCCGACCATTGCCGGATAGCCTCCCGCCACGGCATACCTGCCATGCGCTCCAGCGTCCCGGCAGTGGACGCGGCGCGCCGGTCGCATCGGCGTCCAACGGCCGACCGCCGTCGGACAGTGTCCAGGGAGTATCCGCGTCCATGTCGCTTCCCCCCCAAACCGGGCCGCTCAAGCGCGAGATCGGCGCCTGGGCGCTCCTGTTCACCGGCATCGGCTCGATCATCGGCTCCGGCTGGCTGTTCGGCGCCGCCCGCGCCGCCTCCATCGCCGGCCCCGGCGCCATCCTGGCCTGGCTGATCGGCGCCGCGGTGGTGCTGGTGATCGGCTGGCTCGCCTCCGAGCTCGGCGGCATGTTCCCGGTCCCCGGCGGCATGGTGCGCTTCTCCCACGCCACCCACGGCCCCCTGGTCGGCTTCCTCGCCGCCTGGGCCAACTGGATCGCCATCGCCAGCTCGATCTCGGTCGAGGCCGAGGCTTCCATCCAGTACATGAGCTCCTGGCCCTACGCCTGGGCGCACGGCCTCTACGTGAACGAGCAGCTGACCCCGTTCGCGCTGGTGCTCGCCGGCCTGCTGGTGGTGGTCTACTTCCTGCTCAACTTCTGGAGCGTGACCCTGTTCACCCGCTTCAACACGCTGATCACCGTGTTCAAGCTGATCGTCCCGGCCCTGACCGGCATCGCCCTGATCGCCAGCGCCTGGCACCCCGGCAACATCACCGGCGCCACCGCCGCCGGCGTCCCGGGGGTCGGCGGCTTCCTGCCCTATGGCGGCGCCGGCGTGCTCACCGCGGTCGCCACGTCCGGGATCATCTTCGCCTTCAACGGCTTCCAGACCGCGCTCAACCTGGCCGGCGAGACCCGCAACCCTGACCGCAACATCCCCTTCGCCGTGCTGGGCTCGGTCGCGATCGCCGCCGTGGTCTACCTGCTGCTCCAGGTCGCCTATCTCGGCGCCGTCGACCCCGCCCGCGTGCAGTCCGCCGGCGGCTGGCAGCACATCACCTTCTCCTCGCCGTTCGCGCAGCTCGCACTCGCCTTCAACCTGAACTGGCTGGCGATCCTGCTCTACTTCGACGCCTTCCTGTCCCCCAGCGGCACCGGCACCGCCTACATGGCCAGCACCGCCCGCATGGTGGTCGGCGCCCAGCGCAACGGCACAGCACCCGCGGTGCTCGGCCGGGTCGACCCCATCCACGGCGCCCCGCGCCCGGCGCTGTGGTTCAACCTCGCCGTCGCCTTCGTGTTCCTGTACTTCTTCCGCGGCTGGGGCTCGCTCGCCGCCGCGATCTCGGTCGCCACCGTGATCTCCTACCTGATGCTGCCGATCTCGGCCCTGACTTTGCGCCGCACCGCCCCCGACCTGCGCCGCCCGGTCCGCGTGCCCGCCATCGGCGTGCTCGGCCCGGCGGCCTTCGTGATCGCCTCCGAGCTGCTGTTCTGGGCCCGCTGGCCGCTCACCGCCGAGATCATCCTGCTCCTGGTGGTCTCCCTGCCGATCTACGTCTGGTATCGCCGCCGCGCCTCCGCCACCGCCCTGATCGCCGAGCTCCGCGCCGCGATCTGGCTGGTCTGCTACCTGGTGACGATGGCGCTGCTGTCCCTGGTCGGCAGCCACGAGTTCGGCGGCCTGGGCTGGTTGCCGTTCGGCTGGGACATGGGCGTGGTCGCCCTGGCCTCGCTCGGCTTCTGCCTCTGGGGCGTCCGCAGCGGCCTCCCCCGCCCCGACCTCGACAGCATCGCCGAGCCCGACGACATGCCCGCCGCCGCCCCCGCCCCCAGGGCCCCCCCCCGCCCCCCCGCCCCCAACCGGGGGGCCACCGACGCCGGCTCTCTTACCGAGCGCCAAGGTGACGAAGCCGCCATGCCCGCCACCGCGACACTGGCACCCACTCATCGGACTAACCGCCCACGCCGCAAGCCCAACATCCAGCGTCTCGGCACCGAATTCTGCTCCAACCGGTCGTGCACCTCGGACGATACGTCGCCATCCCAAACGCTGCCGTCAGAGAGGGTTCAGCAAAGCCATTCCCGCTGGGACAGCTGCATGCTCCGCGTCCGACTCGTCCCGCCACCTGCCAGCAGCCGACCGTTTTGGCCGCTTTGCGCCTCATCTCGGACGTTCAGCGGCCGGAAACAAAGCAGAGAAGTGGACACTCCCACTTCAGTGCCGGATGGTTGCCTTGGTGGAAAGCTGCCCGTCCGCTTTCGCTGGAAAGGCACAAAGCGGACGCTTTTAGCAATCCAACCATAATGATCCTGCCTTAGAATGGAATGTCGTCATCGAGGTCAGAAGGTTCCCTCGGTAGCGCACCCGCCGGTAGGGGCACATTCCGCACCACATACAGGTTGAGGATGTCCTCTCGGTCCATGAAGATTATTTGGCTCCTTTTGCTCGCATCGAGCTTACCGGCGAGCCACTGCTGCGCCGCCTTAGTAATCTCGCCTCCGGCTACGATGAAGGCATGGTCCACTAGCACTTTCCGGTTTGTCTCAGGGTCGAAGATTTCATGGCCTAGCATCATCAATGCTTGATTGTGAATCTCAGCCATGTTGGCATTGCCGGCCTTGGTCAGGCCCGAAGCATCTAGTTTTCCCTTCTTCGCTTGGATACCAAAGTAGATGTAGTGTTGAGTAGGTAGCTGGTACCGCATCCAGATGTCCTTGCCGAACTCGTTGGACTTGTCCTTGTGACCGGCAATGGTGATGCGGTGGAAGCCAGCATGCTTGAGCAGCGGCATAAGGATCTCGCCTATCAGGTCATCTTCCGAGCACTTGTCGAGATAGGCTGCGAGCTGCAAGCGCCTAGCTGCTTCTAGGGCTGAGAGCGGGCGATGTGGGTTGGTGGATATGCCGGCGATCCTCTGGGTGCCGACATGGCGGATGTAGCACTGCTTGTCCTCGGCGTAGAAAGCTTCGAAACCCTCGCGTCCAAGCGCCACGTTGAGTGCCTTAAGAGCGGCCGGTCGCTCCTCCGGCTCGTCTTTTGCCTCGGCCTGATCCATGAGGCGGGCAATAACGCGACAGAACGCATCCGGCGGCGTCAGATCGTCGGTGTGTGGCTCCTCAAGGATTTTGCGGAGTGTGTCGGCTGTCCAGTCGCCGCGGGTGGTCCCGTCGTGGACGTAATCGGTTCCAGCGTCTTCGAAGAAGCGGGTCAGGTGCGAGCTGCTGCGGTAGACAAAATGTGGAGCGGGGTAGTTGGGGTGGACCGCAATTATCTCGGCTAAAGCCTTGATCGTCCTGTCCTTCCAGATCATACATTACTCTCCAACCTAGCTAGCAGTGTAGCGTCTGTGTTGTAGTCGGTGTAGTCTGTTGCCAAGATCAGTTGCTTATCTGCCGTCGCGAAAGCAATGCGAGGACCTTTCATGGCTCTGAACTACTCCGGAGTGGGCGCTGGCCCTTCTGTGAATACAGTTACCGATCCGCAGAGGCTTTTCCAAGCGCTCCCCAATAAAGCCAAGGCCTACTCGTATCTGCGTGACGTGCAGGGTGAGGTACTTGGTGCATGGCATCGCCTACGCACGCAACAGCGCGATGTCGTCATCAAGATGAATACCGGAGGTGGAAAAACCACTGTCGGTCTTCTCATGCTGAAGTCGTGCCTCAACGAGGGCGTGCGCCCGGCAGCCTACTTCTGCCCGGATTGGTATCTGTGTTCCCAGGTCGTCCGGGAAGCTGGTAACCTTGGCATCCAAACGGTGGATGATCCGCGCACCGTTGCCTACCAGTCCGGGCAAGCAATCCTGGTCGCGCCTATTCACGTTCTCATCAATGGCAGATGCCGCTTCGGCATTGGTTATGGTGCGTCATCAGACATTAGGCTCGGAGCTTTTGTCATCGATGATGCACACGCGTGTCTTAACATTGCCGAGGACCAGTTTTCACTCACCTTGCCGCGGTCGCACGATGTCTACGAACAGCTGCGAAGGCTTTTGGAGGAAGACCTGCGCAATCAGTCCTTAACAGGTGCTATCGAGATTGAGCAGGGCCACGGCAGTGGTTTAGTGCAGGTCCCATTTTACGCCTGGATCGAGAAGCAGGCGGCGATCCTACGCGTGCTATCCCCGCATGCGCAGGAACCTGCGTTCGAGTACAAGTGGCCGCTGATTAAGGAAGACTTAGCACAGTGCCGGTGTTTCTTTACGCCGCAAAAGGTTGAGATCTCCTTCCGCTCACTCCCTATCGGCGTACTGCCCGGCTTTGAATTGGCCGCTCGACGCATCTACATGACGGCGACACTCGCGGATGACTCGATCTTAGTGAGCCACTTTGGCGCCGACCCTGCTAGTGTGTCTAGGCCAATAACACCCCGGTCGGCGAGCGACCTTGGCGAACGCATGATCTTGGTGCCACAGCAGCTCAACCCAGGGCTCAAGGACGACGATATCAAAGCATATATTGTCGCCAATTTTAAGCCTTATATCAACGTCGTGGTCATCGTGCCTTCCGACAAGAGGGCAGGATACTGGGCGGACGTGGTAACACCTGGGATGACCTTGAAAGCCGAAAACCTGGAGGAAGGAGTTGAGCGTCTCCGTACCTCGACAGGCAACCTTTCCGTACTAGTCAATAAATACGACGGGGTTGATCTTCCTGAGAATGCTTGTCGGCTTTTGGTAGTCGATGGTGTGCCGGATGTGCGCAGTATACTTGACCGCTATGACCAGAGCACCCTGCGCCATAGTGACCGCACCCTCGCTGGCCACATTCAACGTATCGAACAAGGAATGGGGCGGGGTATCCGCTCAAATGACGACTATTGTGCTGTGCTCCTTATGGGCACCGGGCTCATCCGCTCGCTGTATGCCACAGGAGCATCCGCGCATTTCTCGCCTGCCACTGCGGCGCAGGTAGCTCTCTCTCTTGAGGTGAGCACTCAGGTAGCTAATAGAGGTATGCCCGCGGTCCATGAGGCTTTCCTAGATCTCTGGGGACGTAATCCTGGCTGGGTCGCCGCAGCTCGGAACGTGCTTATTCCCGTCACTTATCCGGATCAGACTATTATTGACCCCATCGCAGCGGCGCAGCGAGCCGCGTTTGAAGCTATTCGTATCCACCGAGCTGGCCAAGCGGAGACAGCTCTACGGGCTGCCGAGGCAGCGCAGACGGACAGCAAGGTGAAAGGTTGGCTGCTCGACCAGATTGCGTCAGCCGTTCACCCCCTGGACAAGGTGAGAAGCCAGCAAATTCTCCATTCTGCTGTCGATAAAAACAGCCTCGTTACGAAGCCTATCGGCGGCATCGCCTACAAGCGTGTAGAGACCAGGGGCATGGACCAAGCTCGTCAAGCTGCACACTTCCTGGCTGAGCAATACGGTGGTGATGGCAACAAGCTGGTGATCGCCATCAATGGAATCCTCGGTGACTTGGCATTTGTACGCGATGAGTCAGAAGAGTTCGAGCAAGCCCTGTTTGATCTCGGCCAGCACATCGGGTTTCGCGCTCAGCGTCCGGAGAAGGAAGGTATCTCGAACCTCGACGTTCTCTGGGGGATCGGCGGCGGCTCCTACTTGTTGCTGCCATGCAAAAGCGGCGCGGTGTCGGGCGCCATCTCAAAGCATTACAGCGATGAAGTCAGCGGGTCGGTTAACTGGTTTGCTGGTGTATATGATCAGCCGTTCACGGCCACGCCTGTGATCATTCATCCCTCTGCGGCACTGGATAGACTGGCTACGCCGCCGGCCAACATGAGAGTCATGACGGCGGCGCAAATTGAAGTTCTTCGTGACCGGGTGCGCTCCTTTGCGGGCTCGGTTAAGGATCGGCTGACGGAGCACGTGCATGTCCGCTGGGCACTGTCGGCCAATGACCTTCTCGGCGAGAATTTTGTGCCGAACAACACTATCCCATTCAGGCGCTAGTTGCTCATGAGACATTCATGCTGGACTTCTGTGCCAAGTAAACCGCCGACGCATTCGATAATAATGAGTGGTATAGAGTCGATCAATCTCCCAACGGACATAGGTCCGCTTCCGGGGTCGGCATAACGGGCGCGCTTTGACCGACATGAGGTCGGAAGCAGTCGCTTGGCCAGTGGTTGGGCGTGTCCGCTTCGCCGCTTCCGATGCTCCATAGCGGACAGTCCGGTTCCGGCCACTTTGCCCCACCGCGATTAAATGACCCTGTCATCGTCATGGTTCCACAACAGAGCGTCGGATGATCCGCATGAGGAGAACACTGGCAGCACTCTAGCTCCTCGCCACCACCCCCACCC
>CAXUEL010000066.1:0-1619 GCA_964249915.1 uncultured Acetobacteraceae bacterium
CTCCGGCGCGGACTCCACGCCTTCCTGCCGCGACCCGCCCGGCAGGCCGAGCCGATCACCGGCATCTTCCGGCTGCTGAACCAGCTGCAAAGCGAGCTGGCGCAGCTGTCGGGCGCGCAGAACCCGTCGGCGGTGCTGGCCAGCGGCCAGGACCCGGCGCAGCTGCTCGCCGCCGAGGCCGACCGGCAGCCGCAGCCGGTGGCGCGCTGGCTGCACCAGATCTCGTCCGGCGGCGGCAGCATGCTGCGCGGCGACGCGCGGGAGGAGGCGGCGGGCGCGTTCAACAACAGCGACGGCCCGGCGCGGCTGTGCCACCAGGTGGTCGACAACCACTACCCGTTCGACCCGGCCGCGTCGGCCGACGCGCCGCTGGACGACTTCGCCCGCCTGTTCGCGCCCGGCGGCGCGCTGGACGCCTACTTCAAGACCCAGCTCCGCCCCTACGTCGACACCTCCGGCCCCGCCTGGCACGGGCAGCCGGTCGGCGAGATCGCCCCGCCAGCCTCGGACGCGTCGCTGGCGATGTTCCAGCAGGCGGCGCGCATACGCGACCAGTTCTTCCCCACCGGCGGCAGCACGCCCTCGCTGCACTTCACCGTCACCCCGGTCTCGGCGGACCCGAAGAGCAAGCAGGTTCTGCTGACCCTGGGGGCGGTGACGGTGACCTGGCAGCCGGGCTCGGTGCACGGCAGCGGCGTGACCTGGCCGTCGGACGGCCCCAGCGAGGCGGAGCTCGCGTTCAAGCCGGCGGCCTCGTTCCCGCGCCATGCCAACGGCGCCTGGGCGCTGTTCCGGCTGCTGGACGACGGCCGGGTGGAGCCGGCGGACGCGCCCGGCCACTACCTGCTGGGCTTCCGCTCCGGCGACCGCGAGGCCAACTTCGCTGTCGAGATGGCATCCGCCGGCACCCCCCTCGACACGAGGGCGCTGCAGGCGTTTCGTTGTCCGGTGCTGAAGTGAGCCGGCCACGGTGACGCCATGACGCGCGGTCTTTCCCGACCTTCCGGCGCGGATCGCCCGCGCCCGTTGGCGGCCGCATGAGCGGCGAGGCGCCGCGCGTGTCGGCGGTTTCGCACGCGGGTGCCGTGCGCCCGGAAAACCAGGACGCGCTGCTGTGCCGGCCCGAGGTCGGCCTGTTCGTGGTCGCCGACGGCGCCGGCGGCCACCGCGACGGCGCGATGGCATCCAGCCGGGTGGTCGGCAGCGTCGCCTCGCTCGCCGCCGGCCTGAGTGCGGCCGAGCGGCTGACGCATCTGCGCCACCGCCTGTCCGCGCTGCACGACGCGCTGCTGGAGGAGGCGGGCGCGCGTGCGCCCGAGCGCGGCATGGCCTCCACCGTGGTGGCGCTGCTGCTGGACCAGGACTTCTTCGCCTGCCTGTGGGCCGGCGACTCCCGGATCTACCTGCTGCGCGAGGGCGAGCTGACCCAGCTCACCCGCGACCACAGCGTGGTGCAGGAGCTGGTCGACACCGGCATGATCGAGCCGTGGGAGGCGGAGAGCCATCCGCAAGCCCACGTGATCACCCGCGCGGTCGGCGCCGGCCGCTCGCCGCTGGTGCTGGACAAGCGGGTCGGGGCCCGGGGGCCCGGGGCCCCCCGGCCGCGGGGGGGGGCCCCC
>CAXUEL010000066.1:1629-14800 GCA_964249915.1 uncultured Acetobacteraceae bacterium
GCTGCCGTTCGACCGCTTCCTGCTGTGCAGCGATGGGCTGAGCAAGACGCTGGCCGACCCCGAGATCAAGCTGCTGCTGCAGCAGGGCGGCGACGCGGCCGCGCAGCTGGTGGAAGCGGCGCTGCTGCGCAAGGCGCGGGACAACGTCACCGCGGTCGTGGTCGAGACGGACTAGATGGGTTCCAACGCCGCGGAGAACCTGGCGCATGGCCCATTTCTCCGGAGGTGCTCATGTGATGCACCACCATGATCCGGGACCGTGCACCGAGCGGTGCGGGTACGGACACGAGCGTCAAAGGCGGGCCACGATGTGGGGGATCCAGTAGGATCTGGCGAACAGCACCGTGGCGATGGCGGTGAAGCCGGCCACGAGGCAGATCGACATCGTTGCCGCCCATCGAACCGGATCAGGAACCCGGCGGAGGGGAGCCGCAACAAGGAGATCCGCGACGACGAGGTTCGGCACGTAGAAGAAGAAGTCCATCACGTGATCGAACGGCCCGGTGAAGCTGTCCGTATGGCCCAGGCCTCCTGCAGCAGTCAGCCAGATCCCGTAGTCCATCCTGTAGAGCCAGGACCCGATGACGAGCGCGAAGAGCCGCGCCGCCCAGATCCGGTGGAACCCGATGCGTCCCTGTCGGGCATGCCTGACCGTCTGCACGGCCGCAACCACCATGAGCACGCCGTAGAGACCGAAGCCGACAGACATGATCCCGCCGCCAACGGTACCCTCGATCAGGATGAATGTGGTGCCCGCAAGTCCGGCCGCCAAAGCGGAGAAGCAATACACGCGCCCGATCCACCGATGCACCGACGGCGCGTTCAGGCGCAGACGCCGAACAAATTGGATCGGTCCCAATATGAGAAGGACCGCACCGAACAGAAGGTGCGTCCCCATGGCCAGGACGGACGATCCGGTGCCCGGATCATACAGGTGCGGAAGCACTGCATCCCAGTCCCCCATCGTTCCTGCAGGAATCGCGCCGCCATAGAAGACGAGGATGTAGACGGCAAAGATCGAGGCGCTGATCCACATCGTGACGGAAAGGCTGCGCGCCGCACCCTTGAAGCCCCTCGATACGGGCTCCGCCCCATTGTCCAACGCCGGCTCGGTGTTCATGGCGATGAGAGGATCCCCCGTCCATGCGCGCCTCGACCACATCCTGATCGTGTCGCTCAACAAGGCGCGCAACGGAAACGGCGTCCCCTCGCGAGGACGCCGCTCCAATCCGCCGACAGCCGATGACCGGTCCGGCCAGGTTCAGGCCAGGTCGAACCGGTCCAGGTTCATGACCTTGGTCCACACCGTCACGAAGTCCTGCACGAACGCCTCCTGGGAGTCCGAGCAGCCGAACACTTCCGCCACCGCGCGCAGCAGCGAGTTCGACCCGAAGACCAGGTCGACGCGGCTGCCGGTCCACTTCAGTTCGCCGGTGCGACGGTCGCGCCCTTCGAACCGCTCGTCGGCCTCGGACACCGCCTTCCACGTCGTGCCCATGTCGAGCAGGTTGACGAAGAAGTCGTTCGTCAGAACGCCCGGCCGCTTGGTGAACACGCCGAGCTCCGAGCCGCCGTGGTTGGCGCCCAGCACCCGCAGGCCCCCGAGCAGCACCGTCATCTCCGGCGCGGTCAGCGTCAGCAGGTGCGCCCGGTCCACCAGGTTCACCTCGTCGTGCTTGCCGCGGCTGTGTCCGACGTAGTTGCGGAACCCGTCCGCGTGTGGCTCCAGCACCCGGAAGGAGTGCGCGTCGGTCTGCTCCGGCAACGCGTCGGTGCGGCCCGGCGTGAACGGCACCTCGACCGCCTGGCCCGCATCGTGCGCCGCCTTCTCGACCGCAGCGCTGCCGCCCAGCACGATCAGGTCGGCGAGCGACACCCGCTTGCCGTCGGTCTGCGCGGCGTTGAACTCCGCCTGCACGCCCTCCAGCACGCCCAGCACCGCCGCCAGCTCGGCCGGCTCGTTCGCCGCCCAGTCCTTCTGCGGCGCGAGCCGGATGCGCGCACCGTTGGCGCCGCCGCGCTTGTCGGTGCCGCGGAACGTCGAGGCCGACTTCCACGCGGTGGACACCAGCTGCGACACCGACAGCCCGGAGCCCAGCAGCGTCGCCTTGAGCGCCGCCACGTCCGCCTCGTCGACCAGCGGATGGTCCACGGCGGGCACCGGGTCTTGCCACAGCAGCACCTCGGACGGCACCTCCGGACCGAGGTAGCGCGGCAGCGGGCCCATGTCGCGATGGGTCAGCTTGAACCAGGCGCGGGCGAAGGCGTCGGAGAACGCGTCCAGGTCGTCATGGAAGCGCCTGGAGATGGCGAGGTAGGCCGGGTCGGTGATCAGCGCGACGTCGGTGGTGTACATCATCGGCGCATGGCGCTTGGCGGGGTCGTGCGCGTCCGGCACCAGGTCGGCTGCCTCGCCGTTCTTGGGCTTCCACTGCCAGGCGCCGCCGGGGCCGCGATGTAGCTCCCACTCGAAGCGGAACAGGTTGTCGAAGTAGCCGTTGTCCCACTTGGTGGGCTCGGCGGTCCAGGTGCCCTCGAGGCCGCTCGAGATGGTGTCGGCGCCCTTGCCGGTGCCGTAGCTGTTCTTCCAGCCCAGGCCCATCTGCTCGATGCCGGCGGCCTCCGGCTCCGGGCCCACGTACGTCTCGGCGCTGGCGGCGCCGTGGCTCTTGCCGAAGGTGTGGCCGCCGGCGACCAGCGCCACGGTCTCCTCGTCGTTCATCGCCATGCGGGCGAAGGTTTCGCGTATGTCGCGCGCCGAGGCGAGCGGGTCCGGGGAGCCGTTCGGGCCTTCCGGGTTGACGTAGATCAGCCCCATCTGCACCGCGCCCAGGTGGTCGGCGAGCTCGCGGTCGCCGCTGTAGCGCGCGTCCGCGAGCCAGGTGTCCTCCGGCCCCCAGTTGATGTCCTCCTCCGGCTCCCACACGTCGGCGCGGCCGCCGGCGAAGCCGAAGGTCTTGAGCCCCATCGACTCCAGCGCGCAGTTGCCGGCCAGCACCATCAGGTCGGCCCAGGACAGCTTGCGGCCGTACTTCTGCTTGACCGGCCACAGCAGCAGCCGCGCCTTGTCGAGGTTGGCGTTATCCGGCCAGGAGTTCAGCGGCGCGAAGCGCTGCGTGCCCGAGCCGGCGCCGCCGCGGCCGTCGCCGATGCGGTAGGTGCCGGCGCTGTGCCAGGCCATGCGGATGAACAGCGGCCCGTAATGGCCATGGTCGGCCGGCCACCAGTCCTGCGTGGTGGTCATCAGCGCGAACAGGTCCTGCTTCACCGCGCCGAGGTCGAGCGTCTTGAACGCTTCGGCGTAGTCGAAGTCCTCCTTGAGCGGGTTCGCGTCGACCGAGTGCTGGTGCAGGATCTTGAGGTTCAGCTGGTTCGGCCACCAGTCCTTGTTGGACCTGGGCCAGGCCGTCGAGGTCTTGGCGGCGTTGCCCGTCTGGGAGGCGCCCCCCATCGGGCACTTGCCGACGTTGTCTCCGTCCATCGTGTTCTCCACTTTCGGCTGCCTGGGCAGCACGGCGCGTCCGCGAGATCGCCCTCGCCGCCATGGACAGAGACTACTGGATCGCCATTCCCGGAGGAAGCCGCGCACCGCCGGCACGGCAATAGTTCCCTTCTATCGCCCTCATCGGACCGCCTGATCGAGGGCGGACATCGATGCCGGCGCCTGCTCACGATCCGGCCGGCGCGCCGTCGGCCCGCGCCACGCACCACCGCCGCCACATCGCCCGGTACGCCGCCTCCAGCCCGCGGGCGAAGCCCGGGCCGTCGCACAACGGCGAGGCGGCCATCCGGTCGCGCAGCGTCCGCCGGATCCGGTGCAGCGCCTGCGGATCGGACAGCAGCGACAGCGCGGTCGACACGTACTGTTCCGGCGACCGCGCCACCCAGCCGGTCTCCCCGATCGCGGCCAGGAACCCGGCGGTCTGCCGCGACTGCGGCTGCCGCCCTGGCAGCGTCACCACCGGTACCCCCATCCACAGCGCGTCGCAGCTGGTCAGGCCGCCGGAGAACGGGAACGGGTCCAGCGCCACGTCGACGTCGCCGTACTCCTCCAGCATCGCCCGGTGCGGCGACTCGCCGCGAAGCACCAGCCGCTCCGCGCCGATGCCGTGCCCGGCGAACTGCGCCGCCAGGCTCCCGCGCATGCCCTCGTCGACCAGCGACCGCCACTTCAGCAGCAGGCGCGACCCGGGCGCCGCGTGCAGCAGTTCCGCCCACAGTTGCACCACCTCCGGACCGACCTTGGCCAGGTTGTTGAAGCTGCCGAAGGTGGGCGGCCGGCCGCGGGTGCAGGGCGGCGTCGCCGGCACCGGCGCGTCGTCGATCGGCGCGAAGCAGAACCGCGAGCCGGGCAGGCGGACCACCCGCTCGCTGTAGCCGTCCTCCTCGCCTGGCAGGATTGTGGCCGCGTCCGACAGGATGACGTCCATGCCGGACAGCCCGGTGGTGCCCCAGTAGCCGAGCCAGCTCGCCTGCAGCGGCGCCGCCCGGCACGCGAACAGCGTCAGCCGGTTGCCGGCGGTGTGCCCGGACAGGTCCACCAGGATGTCGATCCCGTCCGCCTCGATCATCGCCGCCGCCGCCTGATCCGGCAGCCCGATCAGGCTGCGCCAGCGGTCCGACATCCGGCGCAGCTCCTCCGCGACCGCTCCCGCATGCGGCGCGGTGCCGTAGCAGGTCACCTCGACGGCCGTCCGGTCGTGGCAGCGCAGCACCGGCCGCAGGAAATACCCGACCGGGTGCGGGCCGAGATCGCCCGACACGTAGCCGATGCGCAGCCGTCGCCCCGGGTCCGCGACGTTGCCGAACGACGTGGGCGGACGAGGCCGTTCCACCAGCGCGGCATGGCGCCGTGCCGCCGCCAGGGCATCCGCATCCGACCCCTCGCGGTAGTGCAGGGTCATCAGCAGGTTCGAGCGGGCGGCGGCGAGTTCCGGATCAAGGGCGATCGCATGCTCGTAAGCGGCGATCGCCTCCTCGAACCGCCCTGCGTCCTTCAGCAGGTTGCCGAGGTTGGAGTGCGCCGCGGCGAAGCCCGGCCTGAGCCGGATGGCAGCCTCCTGCGCCGCGATCGCCTCCCCCAGCCGCCCGGCCGCACCGAGCACGTTGCCGAGGTTGGCGTGGGCCTCGGCATAGTCCGGCCGGGCCAGGATGGCGGCACGGTAGGCCGCGGCCGCGTCCTCCTTGCGTCCCGCAGCGGCCAGCGCGTTGCCGAGGTTGCACTGCGCCTCGACGAAGCCGGGCCGCAGGCGCAGCACCGCACCGTAGGCGGCGACCGCCTCGTCCGGCCGTCCCGACGCGGCCAGCACGTTGGCCAGGTTGTAGCGCGTCCCGACCGGATCCGCGCCGAGGCGGATCGCCGCCTCCAGGGCGGCGACCGCGTCGGCGAACCGGCCCAGCTCCTTCAGCGCCACCCCGAGGTTGGCGTGCGCGTCGGCAAACCCGGGCTCGACATCGATCGCCCCCCCGTAGGCGGCGACCGCCTGCTCCGGCCGCCCGGCCGCGCGCAACGCGTTGCCGAGGCCGAGACGGGCCGCGGCATGGTCGGGCCTGAGCCGGATCGCGGCCCCGAAGGCCGTGATCGCCGCGTCGGCCTGCGCGAGGGCGGCCAGCACGTTGCCCAGGTTGAGGTGATACGGCGGCCTATCCGGATCGATCCGGATCGCCCGGACGATTAGCTCCCTGGCGCGCTCGTGCCGCCCCGCCTCGAAAGCCAGCACGCCCAGCAGGTGCAGCGCGTCGGCATGGCGCGGCTGCAGCGCCAGCACCCGGCGGTATCCCGCCTCGGCCTGCTCCGCCTCGCCCGCCTGGTGATGCCGGACCGCCTGCCCGAACAGCTCCAGCCCGGGCGGGGTCGCGTCCGGCCCGGCGCCGCCTTGCGCACGACGCTGCCTACGGTTCATCCGCCTGCTCCGGGATCCGCCCCATGGGCCCCCTGACATGCCGTCACGGCCGGACGCCGAGCATGGCGGTCGCGACCCGGCGGGTGATGGCGTCGTCCGTCGCGTCGAGCCGCGGGCGGATCTCGCCGTCCAGGAACAGCAGGGCGAGGCCGTGCACCAGCGACCAGCAGCCGATCGTGCGCGCCTCCTGGTCGCCGTCCGCCGGTGTTTCCGCCGCCACCCGGCGCGACAGCACGGCGTAGGTCGCGGCTCCGACGGGCTCCAGCGCCGGGTCCGGCATCGCGTCCGGCCGCTTGGCGCCGAACATGAGGCGGAACAGCATCGGGTTCGCCAGCGCGTAGCGGACATAGGCGACCGCCTGCGCGACCAGCGCCCCTCCCGGCGGTGCGGCCTGGTCGGCGGCACGCAGGGCGTCGCCCAGGGCGCCGAAGCCGTGCGCGGCCACCGCGGCGACCAGGGCGTTCTTGTCCGCGTAATGGCGATACGGCGCCATGGCCGACACGCCGGCGCGACGCGCCACCTCGCGCAGCGACAGCGCCTCGACCCCGTCCTCGGCCAGGAGTGCCAGCGCCGCCCGCAGCAGCGCCGGGCCCAGCTCGCCGTGATGATAGCGCCTCGATGTTGACACTGTATGCAGGACCTCTATGTATGCATTGTAAGCAGGCGCCCGGGCTTGTCCAGCACCCGGCAGCCGCAGGGACAGCACCATGATCAAGTTCACCATCCTTCTGCGTCGCCACCCGTCGATGAGCCACGAGGCCTTCGTCGACCATCACCGGAACGACCACGCGCCGCTGTTCTGCGCCCTTCCTCAGGTGCGCGAGCACGTGCGGCGCTACGTGCAGTCGCACACCCGGCCGCTGCCGCTGCCTGGCCTGCCGGATGCCGGGTTCGACGGCATCACCGAGATCTGGACCGACGACGTGGCCGGCCTCGAAGCGGTGTTCACCTCGGCCGAGTACATGGCGACGATCCGGCCGGACGAGGCCCGGTTCCTCGACCTGCCTGCCTGCGCGTTCCTGCTGTCCACCGAGACCGTGATGATCGGCTGAACCGGCAGGAACGACTGCAACGAAGGAGATGCGCATGGGCTACGAACGCCGCTCGGTCGACCTGTCCGGCTATCCGGATCTCGTCGTGATCTATCTCGGCTATCGCGCGACCAGCCTCGCTGGCCTGCGCACGATGCTGCGGATCGGGCGCGGCCTGCGGGAGATCCGCAGCGACCCCCCGGACGGCCTGCTGTCGCACGAGGGGATGTGGTTCGGCATCACGCATCCCGGGTTCCGGCAGTACTGGCGCGACTTCGACAGCCTGGAGGCCTTCACCCGGGCGGCGCGGCACAAGGGATGGTGGCGCGATTTCGCCGGCAACCCCCGGGCCGGCGGCATCTGGCACGAGACCTACCGGATCGGCGGCGGGATGGAGGCGATCTATTCCGGGATGCCGCCGATCGGGTTCGCCAGCTTCGCGCCGGCGCGCGATCCGCAGGGCCCGTTCATGACCGCTCGGCAACGCATGGCCAGTCCGGCCTGACCGTCACGCGGCGCCGCGCGCCGCCAGCCGGGCGCGGTAGGAGTCCAGGATCACCGCGCCGATGATCACGCCGCCGGTGATGATCTGCCGCACGAAGTCCGTCACCCCCATCAGGATCAGGCCGTTGGCGAGCACGCCGATGATCGCCGCTCCAAGCAGGGTGCCGACCAGCGAGCCGCGCCCGCCGGACAGGCTGGTGCCGCCGATGATGACGGCAGCGATGGCGTTGAGCTCGAAGCCGATGCCCAGGATCGGGTTGGCGATGGTCAGCCGCGTCATGTACACCAGCGCCGCGATGCCGACGCACAGACCGGTGACGGTGAAGGCGAGCACCTTGAACACGAGCGGCCGGTGTCCGGACAGGCGCACCGCCTCCTCGTTGTTGCCGATCGCATAGATCATCCGCCCGAACACGGTGCGCGTCAGCACCACCCAGCCGGCTGCCAGCAGCAGCAGCGCCAGCACGAACATCACCGGCACGCCGAGCACGCTCGCGGTGCCGAACGCGGTGAAGCTGTCGGGGAAGTCGTAGATCGTGCGCGCGTTGGTCACCTCCAGCGCCGCCCCGCGCGCCACGTTGAGCATGCCCAGCGTGACGATGAAGCTCGGCACCCGCCAGAACGACGACACGAAGCCGTTCAGCGCGCCGCACGCCATGCCGACCGCCAGGCTGGCCAGGATCCCCAGCCCGATCGCCACCGGATCGGACAGGCCGTCCAGCTTCAGCACGGTGCCCGCGACCACCGCGCACAGCGCCATCACCGCGCCCACCGACAGGTCGATGCCGCCGATCAGGATCGCGAAGGTCATGCCGGTGGCGAGGATCAGGTTGATGGTGATCTGGGTGAGGATGTTCGCCACGTTCTCGTGCGTGGTGAAGTCGGGTGCGACGACGGCGAAGAACACCACCATCGCCAGCAGCGCCAGGCCGATCCCGGCCTCGCGCAGCGCCCGGCGGGCGAGGCTGCCGCCGCCGGAAACGGGTGCGGCGGACGCGTTGGTCACTGACATGGTGCGCGCCCTAGGCTGTCTGCATGAACTGGCTGTAGGCGAGGGACAGGATGCGCTCCTCGCTGAACTCCGCCCGCGCCACCTCGCCGGCGAGCCCGCCGCGCGACAGCACCAGGATGCGGTCGCACAGGTGCATCAGCTCGGGCAGCTCCGACGACACCACCAGGATCGCCCGCCCGTCGGCAGCCAGCCGGCCGAGCAGGGCGTAGATCTCCGCCTTGGCGCCGACGTCGATGCCGCGCGTCGGCTCGTCCAGCATCAGCACCGGGGCCTCGTCGCCGAACAGCCACTTCGCCAGCACCACCTTCTGCTGGTTGCCGCCGGACAGCTCCACCACCGGCTGCTCCGGCCCGCTCAGCCGGATCGCCAGCTCCGCGGTCATCCGCACCGTGGCCTCGCGTTCGGCGCCGCGGCGGACGAAGCCGGCGCGCGTGACTCGGGCCAGGCGGGCCAGGGTGGTGTTCACCCGCGCCGCCATCGGCAGCACCAGGCCTTCCTCCTTGCGGTTCTCCGTCACCAGGCAGATGCCGGCGCGCACCGCGTCGCGTGGCGAGCGGATCGCGACCGGCCGGCCCTCGCGCAGGATGCGACCGCTCCGCCGCGGATCGGCGCCGAAGATCGCCCGCACCAGCTCGGTCCGTCCGGCGCCGACCAGCCCGGCCAGGCCCAGGATCTCGCCGTGGCGCAGGCTGAAGTCGAGGCCCGGACCCGGCGGCGCCCCCGCGGGGCGCAGGTTCTCCACCCGCAGCGCTTCGCGTCCGAGCGGCGCCCCGGCCAGGGGCGCCTGTGCCGCCAGGGTGCGGCCGATCATGTGCCGGACCAGCGCGCCCGGATCGGTGTCGGCCGTCGCCGAGGTGTCCACCCTGCGGCCGTTGCGCAGCACCGTCACCCGGTCGCACAGCGAAAAGATCTCGCCCAGGTGGTGCGACACGTAGATCAGGGTCAGGCCGTCCCGCTTGAGCAGCCCGATCTGCTCGAACAGCCTTCCGGCTTCGCGCGGGGTGAGGGTGGCGGTCGGCTCGTCCAGCACCAGCACCCGGCCGCGGCTCGACAGCGCCCGCGCGATCTCCACCAGCTGCATCTGCGCGATGCCGAGCCGCTCCACCGGGGTGCGCGGCGACACCTCGCTCAGGCCCACGCGGGCCAGCAGCGCCTCCGCCTCGGCCTCCATCGCGCGCCGGTCGACGAAGCCGAGGCGCCGGCGCGGCAGCCGCTCGAACAGCAGGTTCTCCGCCACGCTCAGCGCCGGCAGCAGGTTGAATTCCTGGTGCACCACGCGGATGCCGGCGCGGATCGCGTCCAGTGGCGATTGCGGGGCATAGGGCGCGCCGGCCAGCGTCATGCGGCCGGCATCCGGGCGGTGGATGCCGGCCAGCAGCCGGATCAGGCTCGACTTGCCGGCACCGTTCTCGCCGGCCAGCGCGTGCATCTCGCCGTCTGCGAAGTCGAGGTCCACCCCGTCCAGCGCCACCACCCCGGGAAACCGCTTGGTCAGCCCCTGGAGGCGCAGGATCGGCTCCGCCGGCACGGACCGGGTATCCGGAACTACGCGGTGACCAGCTTCAGCGGCGTCCTGATCCACCCGGTGAGGGTCTGGCCGGCGATCTCCTTCATGGCGTTGTCGATGCCGTCGCCGGCGAGCTGCGCGCCGAACTGGTCCACCGTCGCCAGCACCTTGCCGTCCTTGAGCAGCGGCTGGATCGCCGGGATGTTGTCGAAGCTCACCACCTTGATCTGCCCCGACCGCCCGGCCGCGTCGATCGCCTTGACCACGCCCAGCGTCATGGAATCGTTCGCCGCCAGCACGCCCTGGATGTCGTGGTGCGCGGTCAGCATGTTGGAGAACACCGTGTTGGCCTCCTCGGTCTCCCAGTGCGCGGTGCGGCTGTCGAGCAGGGTCAGCCCGCCGGCCGAGATCGCGTCGGTGAACCCCAGCTTGCGCTGCACCCCGTTCTCCGCCCCCGGGTTGCCCTCGATGATCACCACCTTGCCGCCGCGCCCCAACGCCTTGGCCAGCACGTCGCCGGACAGGCGGGCGCCGGCGCGGTTGTCCGGACCCACGAACACGATGTCGACGCCGTGCTTCTTCATCGCCGCCGGGTCGAACGCCACGTCGATGTTGACCACCTTGATGCCGGCGCGGATCGCCCGGATCACCGGCGACAGCAGAGCCCGGCTGTCCGCGGGAGCGATGACGATGGCGTCGACCTTGCGCGTCACCAGGTTCTCGACCGCGGCGATCTGCCCGTCGATGTCGGTCTCGGACTGGATGCCGAGCGGGATCAGCGTCAGGTCGCCGCGCTGCTGCACGTGGCGCACGGCGCCTTCCTGCATGTCCTTGAAGAACTCGTTGGCCAGCGACTTCATCACCAGCCCGACCACCGGCTTGCGGCCGGTCTGGGCCAGGGCGAGGCCGGGTGCGGCTGCGAGCGTGCCGGCGGCGGCGCACGCCGCCAGGAATGAGCGACGATCCATGTGTGTTTCCCCCACGTGCCGGTCGTTGCCGGACGCGGAGCCAAGACTACCGGTCCTGCTCCCGCCGCGATAGGCGGCGGGGAGGCCGGATCGTTTCATTCACGATAGCGGGGCCGCCGCGATGACGTGGCGCCGGCGATCGCCCGTAGAGGCCCGCTTCGATCGCGCGGCTGACGGTCCTCCGACGTCAGCGACCTCCGGGTGTCGTCGCGGTCACAACTTGCCACGGCGCGGCGTCGTGGCTGCTCCCGTACGGTCTGTTCCAGGCGGCCCAGGCGCTCGCCGTGGTCCATGATTGTCGCCAGGGCCGTCTCGGCATCACCGGCGTTCTCGCGGCGGATCCGCGTGATGTTGCACTCGATGGCCGGGACGCGCCGGTCGAGCCGCGCCGGCACGTCGGTATGCTCGGCCTGAGTGGCGCGGACGCCTCGACGCGGCTCCACGACCAGGTTGTCGGGCTGGTCGCTCACGTGCACCTCTCGGAGCGTCCGGGTGGTGCAGGCCGGCATGGGACCGGCCCGCTCAGGAGGCAAACCGCGTCGCGCGATCCGACGGCTCGTCTAGCGCGAGGACCGGCCCCATCGGCACGATCCGGTTCGGGTTGATGGTCGGGTGGCTCATGTAGTAGTGCCGCTTGATGTGGCCGAGATCGACCGTCTCCGCCACGCCGGGCCGCTGGTACACGTCGCGGGTGAAGCCCCACAGCGCCGGGTAGTCGACGATCCGTCGCAGGTTGCACTTGAAGTGCCCGTGATACACCGCGTCGAAACGCACCAGGGTGGTGAACAGCCGGATGTCGGCCTCGGTCAGCGCGTCGCCGACCAGGTATTGCCGCGTCGCGAGGCGCTCCTCCAGCCAGTCCAGCGTGCCAGACAGCGCCGTCACCGCCTCCTCGTACGCCGCCTGGGTGGTGGCGAAGCCGGCGCGATACACCCCGTTGTTGACCGTCGCGTAGACGCGCGCGTTGACCGCATCGATCTCCGGACGCAACGGCGCCGGCGAGTAGTCGCCTTGTGCCGCGCCGACCCCGTCGAAGGCGCCGTTGAACATGCGCAGGATGTCGGCGCTCTCGTTGGACACGATCGTGTTCCGCTCGCGGTCCCACAGCACCGGCACCGTCACCCGCCCGGTGTAGTGCGGCTCGGCGGCGACGTAGAGCTGGTGCAGGTGCGAGGCTCCGAGGATCGGATCCGGGATCACCCCCGGGCCCTGCTCGAAGCTCCAGCCCTGCTCGCCCATCAGCCAGTGCGTCACCGACAGGCCGACCATCGGCTGCAGCCCCTTCAGGCTGCGCATGATCAGCGTGCGGTGCGCCCACGGGCAGGCGAGCGACACGAACAGGTGGTAGCGGCCCGGCTCCGCCTTGAACCCTCCTTCGCCGGTCGGCCCGACCGAGCCGTCCGCCGTCACCCAGTTGCGGAACAGGCTGTCCTGGCGCTCGAACCGGCCGTCCCGGTTCTCGTACCACTGGTCCTGCCAGTGCCCGTCGACGAGCAGCCCCATCGCCGTCTACTCCACCGCGATCATGACGTCGGACGACTTGATCACCGCGCTCGCCTCCTGACCCACCGCAAGCCCCAGCTCGTCCACCGCCTCGTTGGTGATGGACGCCATCACCACCGCGCCGCCGGCAAGCTCGAGCCGCACATGCGCGGTGGTGGCGCCCTTGGCCAGGGCCACCACGCGGCCGTGCAGGATGTTGCGCGCGCTGATTTTCATGTCATGTCCTCCTCATGGCCAGAACGGTCCACTTCATCTCCGGTTTGCCGCGCTCCGGCTCGACCCTGCTCGCCGCCCTGCTGCGTCAGAACCCGCTGCTGCGGGCGGAGATGAGCAGCCCGGTCGCGGTGCTGTGCGAGCGGGTGTTGCCGGTGATGGGGCAGGGCGAGTATGCGACCGCCTTCGACAACGGGCGCCGGCGCGCGGTGCTGAACGGGCTGATCGACAGCTACCACGCCGACGCGCCGGCCGACGCGGTGCTGTTCGACACCAACCGCGCCTGGTGCGCGCACCTGCGCATCCTCGCCGAGCTGCGTCCGGACGCGTTCGTGATCGCCTGCGTGCGCGACCCGGTCTGGATCCTCGACAGCTTCGAGCGTCTGTTCCGGCGCAACACCTTTCTCGTGTCCCGCCTGCACGGCCTCTCCCACCCCGCCACCGTGTTCGACCGGGTGGAGCAGCTGATGGCGGTCACCGGCGCGTTCGGCGCCGCCTGGCAGGCGCTGCAGGACGCGTACTACGGCGAG
>CAXUEL010000067.1:0-14691 GCA_964249915.1 uncultured Acetobacteraceae bacterium
GCTGACCAACAAGTATGCCGAGGGCTACCCCGGCCGGCGCTACTACGGCGGCTGCGCGCAGATGGACGTGGTGGAGCAGGCGGCGATCGACCGCGCCACCGCCCTGTTCGGCTGCGCCTACGCCAACGTGCAGCCGCATTCCGGCGCGCAGGCCAACACCGCGGTGATGCTCGCGCTGCTCAAGCCCGGCGACACCTTCCTCGGCATGGCGATCGACGCCGGCGGCCACCTCACCCACGGCGCCAAGCCGACGGTGTCGGCCAAGTGGTTCAACGCGGTGCAGTACGGCGTGCGCCGCCAGGACGGCCTGCTGGACTACGACCAGGTCGGGGAGCTGGCGCGCGAGCACCGGCCGAAGCTGATCATCGCCGGCGGCTCCGCCATCCCGAGGCAGATCGACTTCGCCCGGTTCCGCGCCATCGCCGACGAGGTCGGCGCGCTGCTGCTGGTGGACATGGCGCACTTCGCCGGCCTGGTGGCGGGAGGGGCGCACCCGAGCCCGTTCCCGCACGCCCACGTCGCCACCACCACCACGCACAAGACCCTGCGCGGCCCGCGCGGCGGCATGATCCTCACCGACGACGAGGCCCTGGCCAAGAAGTTCAACAGCGCGGTGTTCCCCGGCATGCAGGGCGGGCCGCTGATGCACGTGATCGCGGCCAAGGCGGTGGCGTTCGGCGAGGCGCTGCGCCCCGACTTCCGTCGCTACGCGGCGCAGGTGGTGGCCAACGCCCAGGCGCTGGGCGAGGGGCTGGTGGCGCGCGGCTACGAGCTGGTGACCGGCGGCACCGACACCCACCTGGTGCTGGTGGACCTGCGCCGCAGCGGGCTGACCGGCAAGGCGGCGGAAGCGGCGCTGGAGCGGGCCGGGCTCACCTGCAACAAGAACGGCATCCCCTACGACCCGCTGCCGCCGGCGCAGACCAGCGGCATCCGCCTGGGCTCGCCCGCCGCCACCACGCGCGGCTTCGGCGAGTCGGAGTTCCGGCAGGTGGCCGGCCTGATCGCCGACGTGCTGGACGGGCTGGCGCGCAACGGCGGCGACAACGGGGCGGCCGAGCAGGCGGCGCGCGCGGCGGTGCGGGCGCTGTGCGCGCGCCATCCGCTGTATCCGGCCACCGTCGCCAGGGCGGCCTAGCCCGGTGTCGGGACAGCTCGCCGCGGTCACGCCGGAGGCGGCGGCGCGCCCGCCGCTGCACGCGCTGCACCGCGAGCTCGGCGGGCGCATGGTGCCGTTCGCCGGCTACGAGATGCCGCTGCAGTATCCACGCGGCATCATGGCCGAGCACCTGCACGTGCGCGCCGCCTGCGGGCTGTTCGACGTGTCGCACATGGGCCAGATCCGGCTGCGGCCGCGCTCGGGGCTGGTCGCCGACGCGGCGCTGGCGCTGGAGCGGCTGGTGCCGACCGACATCGCCGCCCTGCCCGCTGGGCGGCAGCGCTACGCCCTGCTGACCAACGAGAACGGCGGCATCCTGGACGACCTGATCGTCGCCAACGAGGGTGCCACGCTGTTCCTGGTGGTGAACGCCGGCTGCAAGCTGGCCGACCTCCTCCACCTGCAGCGCCACCTGCAGCAGTCCTGCGAGGTAGAGTTCCTCCCGGACCGGGCGCTGGTGGCGCTGCAGGGACCCGGCGCCGCGGCGGCGCTGTCGGCGCTGGCGCCGGAGGCGCAGGCGATGCGGTTCATGGATTTTCGCACCCTGCGCCTGGGCGAGGTGGAGTGCACCGTGTCGCGCTCGGGCTACACCGGCGAGGACGGCTACGAGATCGGCATGCCGGCGGACCGCGCCGAGGCGGTGGTGCGCCTGTTGCTCGCCCGGCCCGACGTGCTGCCGATCGGGCTTGGCGCCCGCGACAGCCTGCGCCTGGAGGCCGGGCTCTGCCTGTACGGCTCGGACCTGGACGAGGCCACCACGCCGGTCGAGGCGTCGCTGGAATGGGCGATCCAGAAGAGCCGCCGCTCCGGCGGCGAACGCGCCGGCGGCTTTCCCGGCGCCGGGATCGTGCTGGAGCAGGTGGTGCACGGCGCGCCCCGCCGCCGCGTCGGGCTGCGGCCCGCGGGGCGCGCGCCGCTGCGGGCCGGAGCGCCGCTGTTCCGGCCGGACGACGCCGCCACGCCGATCGGGCACGTCAGCTCGGGGGCGTTCGGGCCCACGCTGCAGGCGCCGGTGGCGATGGGCTACGTGGCGCGGGCCTCGTCGCCGCCGGGCACCGTGCTGATGGCCGAGCTGCGCGGCCGCATGGTCCCGGTGACGGTCAGCCCGCTGCCCTTCATCATTCCCACCTACAAGCGTTGAGGGCGGCCGCGATGACCGAAACCGGACTCTGGACCGACACCCAGGCGCCCGCCGACTCGTTCGCCCGGCGCCACATCGGCCCGGACGAGGCGGAGATCGCCGCCATGCTGGAGGCGGTCGGCGCGCCCGACCTCCACACGCTGACGCGGCAGACGGTGCCGGCCTCGATCCTGCTGGAGCAGGCAGACTGGCAGGCGGAGGCGGCGCTCGGCACCGGGCTGACCGAGCCGGAGGTGCTGGCGCGGCTGCGCGGGGTGGCCGGCCGCAACCGGGTGCTGACCAGCCTGATCGGCCAGGGCTACCACGGCACGGTGCTGCCGGGCGTGATCCAGCGCAACGTCCTGGAGAACCCGGCCTGGTACACCGCCTACACGCCGTACCAGCCGGAGATCGCGCAAGGCAGGCTGGAAGCGCTGCTGACGTTCCAGACCCTGGTCTGCGACCTGACCGGGCTCGACGTCGCCAACGCGTCCCTGCTCGACGAGGCGACGGCGGCGGCCGAGGCGATGACGCTGTGCCGGCGCATGGCGAAGTCCAGGGCGCAGGCGTTCCTGGTCGATTCCGGATGCCATCCGCAAACCATCGCGGTGCTGCGCACCCGCGCCGAGCCGCTCGGCATCGCGCTGGTGGTGGCCGATCCGGAGGCCGGGCTCGATCCGGCCTCGGTGTTCGGCGCGCTGCTGCAGTATCCCGACACCCTTGGCCGGGTCCGCGACCCGCGCGCGCTGATCGCGCGCCTGCACGGCGCGGGCGCCCTGGTGGCGATGGCGGCCGATCCGCTGGCGCTGACGGTGCTGACCCCGCCGGGCGCGCTCGGCGCCGACATCGCGGTCGGCTCCATGCAGCGGTTCGGCGTGCCGATGGGCTTCGGCGGTCCGCACGCCGCCTACATGGCGGTGCGCGACGCGTTCAAGCGCTCGATGCCGGGACGGCTGGTGGGGGTGTCGATCGACGACGCCGGACGGCCGGCCTACCGGCTGGCGCTGCAAACGCGCGAGCAGCACATCCGGCGGGAGAAGGCGACCTCCAACATCTGCACCGCGCAGGTATTGCTGGCGGTGATCGCGTCCATGTACGCGGTGTATCACGGGCCGGACGGGCTGCAGGCGATCGCGCGGCGGGTGAACCGCACCGCCCGGGCGCTCGCCGCCGGCCTCGCGGCGCTTGGCCAGCCGGTCGAGAGCGACGCCTTCTTCGACACCGTCACCGTGTCCACCGGCGGCCGCACCGACGGGGTCCTGGCCGAGGCGGCGTCGCGCGGCATCAACCTGCGCCGGATCGACGACCGCCGGGTCGGCATCAGCGTCGACGAGACCACCGGCCCCGACACGGTGCGCGCGGTGTGGGAAGCGTTCGGCGGCACGGTCGCCGAGGACAGGCTGGTCCGCGCGGAGTCGATCCCCACGGGTCTGCGCCGCGACCTGCCGTTCATGACCCATCCGGTGTTCCACGACCACCGCTCCGAAACAGCCATGCTGCGCTACCTGCGCCGGCTGTCCGACCGCGACCTGGCGCTGGACCGCACCATGATCCCGCTCGGCTCCTGCACCATGAAGCTGAACGCCACGGTGGAGATGGTGCCGATCACCTGGCCCGGGTTCTGCGACATCCACCCGTTCGCGCCCCGTGACCAGACGGCGGGCTACGCCGAGCTGTTCGCCGACCTCGAGGCGCGGCTGTGCGCGATCAGCGGCTACGACTCGGTGTCGCTGCAGCCCAACTCCGGCGCGCAGGGCGAATATGCCGGGCTGCTGGCGATCCGCGGCTACCACCGCGCCCGTGGCGACGCCGAGCGCGACATCTGCCTGATCCCGGCCTCCGCGCACGGCACCAACCCGGCCTCGGCGCAGATGGCCGGCATGCGCGTGGTGGTGGTCGGCTGCGACCGCGAGGGCAACGTCGACGTGGACGACTTGCGGGCCCGGATCGAGGCGCACCGCGACCGGCTGGCCGCGATCATGATCACCTATCCCTCCACCCACGGGGTGTTCGAGGAGCACGTGCGCGCCATCTGCGAGCTGGTGCACGAGGCGGGCGGGCAGGTGTATCTCGACGGCGCCAACCTCAACGCCCAGGTCGGCCTGGCCCGTCCCGGCTCCTACGGCGCCGACGTCAGCCACTTCAACCTGCACAAGACCTTCTGCATCCCGCACGGCGGCGGCGGCCCCGGCATGGGCCCGATCGGGGTGCGTGCGCATCTGGCGCCGTTCCTGCCCGGCCGTCCCGAGGCCGGCGGCGCCAACGCCGTGTCGGCGGCACCCTACGGCTCGGCCTCGATCCTGCCGATCTCCTGGGCCTACATGCTGCTGATGGGCGCCCCCGGCCTGCGCCGGGCGACCGAGGTGGCGATCCTGAACTCGAACTACGTCGTGCGCCGCCTGCAGGGCGCCTATCCGGTGCTGTACCGCGGCGCGCAGGGGCGGGTGGCGCACGAGTGCATCATCGACCTGCGCCCGTTCAAGGACCGCTCCGGCATCACCGTCGACGACATCGCCAAGCGGCTGATCGACCACGGCTTCCACGCGCCGACGGTCAGCTTCCCGGTCGCCGGCACCTTCATGATCGAGCCGACGGAGTCCGAGTCCCGCGCCGAGCTGGACCGGTTCTGCGACGCCATGCTGTCGATCCGCGAGGAGATCCGCGCGATCGAGGAGGGGCGGATCGCGGTGGCCGACTCGGCCCTGCGCCACGCCCCGCACACCGCGCGCGACCTGCTGGCCACCGAGTGGACCCGCCCGTACGAGCGCGCGGCCGGCTGCTTCCCCGGCGGTGCGCACGGCGACAAGTACTTCCCGCCCGTGGGCCGCCTCGATAACAGCTACGGCGACCGCAACCTCGTGTGCTCCTGCCCGCCGATCGACAGTTACGCCGAGGCGGCGGACTGAGCGGCATTATGTAGCACCCGCTATCACAGGGTTTCAGCAACTTAGCGGCTGACTCTCTACCTTTCCGTCATGGAGCAGGAACACGTCATCCACGGCCTCCTCCGCAAGCGCCTGGAGATCGTCGCCCTGAACGCCGCACAGGGCGGAGTCCGGCAGCTTATCCACGACATAGACGCAGTAGACGCTACGCTCTTTGTTCCAGCCCGACATCGACGTGGGGATCGTGCGGGTGCGTCCGACACCACGCCAAGATCCACCGAGGAGCGTTCCCTGCATGGTTTCTGTTCGCCCTCATGCGCGCCGTTGGCGTGCATACCTTACGCGTGGAGGACTGGTCCTAGCCGGCATCTCGTTAGTCCGTGGTTTAATGGAGCCAAAAAATCAACAGCAGGTCACCCCCGAACAACAGGATACCGAGGCAACACCCAAGAACATCGAGTATGGAACAAAGCATCCTCCATCCTATCGTTATCGCCACTATCAGCGCCCCGACGAGGCTGAGCATCGCGTAGCAGAACAGATATACTGGAGGGGATCGTTCTGGCTGACTGCCACTACAACTTTGGCAGCGATCTTCGCTGCTGTATTTGCCATCCTTGGATGGGATCTTGCCCGCCGTACCGCTGAGGATGCGCACCAGACCGTCATCGAGACGACACGACAGGCCGACGCTGCCAGCAAGCCTTATGTATTTGGTAGATTCGTACACCCACTTGTGTTGCATAATTGGATCACGGCTCTGAAACCGGCTAACCCCGGCATGTTCGGACAAACCAATAATAGAACTAAGATTGAGCTGACAAACTACGGACAATCGCCAGCAATTCTCATATCGGTGAAGTGCGCCCCAATCTTTGGAGGCATGGCATCTGTAAATTTTGCCCAGATTGATATATATAATACGCCAGATGCTACAGATTTTGTTCCAAGAACAATACTTTTCAAAGATCCTGTCTTAGTTTCTTGCTTTCCATGGCCTGTTAATCTTAGAGTCATGAAATACAAAGCTAACATGACGGCAGACGACAAGTTCAGCTTTGTCTTTGAGCATCCAATCTGGATGGTAGCTCGTGTTACTTACGAGGATGTAAGTGGCAAGACTGATACGTTGCTCGTATGCGCCCGTCTTGAATACGGGCGTGACTCGTTTATGGATCTGCCAGCGGCTTTTAGCGCCGCTCGTGCCCCCGAATGCCGAGCGGACTAGGTAGTTCGAGCCAAATGTAAGAAAGATCGAAGCCGCTGCCGCAGCGCCGCGCTGCGAGGGGCTCATAACATTTACGCCTTGCCGTTCTGCTGTTCGGGGACAATCGGCGGCACCGTGTATGTCGTAACCGGGTGATGTAGATGAAGAACCGCACGGTGGCGGGTGCTACATGATACCGGGATTGAGGACATCACGTGGCGGTGGACTCTATCGCCTACTGATCTTGCCGACCTCTGGCCAACGAGTCACCAGCGTCGGAAGCGGTCATTGCGAGAGTGTCCGGCCAGGTCGGACGCACCGCAAACGGCGACGGACACCACGTGATAGCGGGAGATCGCGCGCTGACCCGTCAGCAGCGTCACCTAGCCTATTCCCTGAACAGCTCCGAATGGGTCCCGGTCCGGACGAAGATCACGCCAGGCCACTTGCCAGCGTCGTTCAGCCTGTAGACGAGCAGGAAGTCGCCCCCCGACGTGGCACTCCCTGTGGTTCCTGTAATCGCCCTGGAGCTCGTGGTCCCTTCGCTCGGCCGGAAGGGGTCCATCGTTCGCGATCAGGTGCAGCATGACCGCCTTGAGGCGGTTCATGTCGTGGCGACCGGAGCGCGTGAGCCGCTCCCAGTCCTTCCGGAACTCGCCCGTGCAATCCGACGCCCTGGGCAGGGAGGTCTGTCTAGCGGCGGCGGCCAGAAAGGTCGTCCATCAGTTCTTCACCCGTCCCGAAGCGGGCGCTCATGCCGCGCGCCTCTTCCATCGCCGCCCACGTCGTCGCATTGGGCACCTGCAGGGCGAATGGGAGCGCCTGGTCGGTCGCAACCCGGCGGAGGAACACCCGCAGGCCCTCGGACATCGTCAGGCCCATGCGCTCGAAAGCCTTTGCCGCCTGGTCCTTGACCTCGTCGTCCACGCGGACGTGCAACATCGTCGTGGCACCCATGATTTCTCCATCAAACGATCTATGAAGCGGCTTGTATCTCACATGAGATACATATGCCAGCATGAAGGTGCGTCCGTCAGCCGCTCGGCGTCGGCGGCTTAGGCGTGCCAGCCGAACTCTGGGAAGCTCCAGCCCAGCGCGCGCAGGACCATGTCGTTCATCTCCGGCGTCAGGGTGTTCGGCCAGTCGCCGGGCACGCCGTGGCGGAAGAACGCGCCGTTCTCGGTCACGCCCGCCGGACGTCCCGCCAGTGCTGCGAAGCTGTTGCGCGCGATGCACTCAGCGACCACCTCCGCGCCGTCCGACACGCCCAGGAACCGGAACAGCGCCGCCAGAGCCGGCTCCGGCGCCCGGTGCAGCGCCTCGTAGGTGACTAAGCGGAAATGCTCCGGAAACCGGTCCCGTGCGTCCAGCATCGCCCGCATCCACTGCGCCGCCATCGGCAGCACCTGCCGGACAAAGGCGGTCCGGTCCGCTGCCGTGGCGCCGGGCCGGTCCTGGAAGCGGTGCCAGTTCGAGCTGATCACGTCGCGCGGGTCGCGGACGATGCCGATCAGCTTGGCGTGCGGGAACAGCGAGCGCAGCTGCGGAAAGAAGAACAGGTTGCCCGGCGTCTTCTCGCCGATCGCCCGCACCGCGCGCCCCGCCGCCTGCTGGCGGAACGCGGTCAGGATCGCGGTGCCGAGCAGGAACTGGGTGTCGCCGGGGTCGGGCAGCGGGTAGCCGCCGCTATGGCCGAAGATCGTGGTGTTGCGCTCGTGCAGCGCCTGGTGCCGCTGCCGCATCGCCCGGTCGAGCGGCACCGCGCAGTGGTCGCGGAACTGCCCTTCGCCGCGGCAGGACACGTCGGGGTGGCTGTCGAGCATCTGCTGCAGCCAGGTGGTGCCGGAGCGCGGCTGTCCGTCGACGAAGAACAGCTGGCGCTCGGCCAGTCGGGCGAGCTCGGCGTGACGATCGGCCCAGCTGTCCACGCAACCCTCCCGCCGGCCGCTCCGGCATGCGACCGGATGTAGGAGCGGCAGGGCGCGATCCACAAGCGGCCGGCTCCGCTGCCTCGGTTGACATCGGTATCATCCGGCTCTAGACCCCGATGCGAATGATTTGCATTAACGGCTCGAGGTGGCTCGCCGTGGAGATGTCGGTTGCGGATTGGCATGCGCCTGAGGACCCTGGCAGTCGCCGGATCGATCGGCCTCGGCCTGCCGGAGGCTGCCCTGGCGCAGGCCAGTTCCAGCAACCTGCTCGGGCCGATCTGGGGGGTGCGGCCGTGGCTCGGCCAGTACGGCGTGTCGTTCGGTCTGGACGAGATCAGCGAGGCGTTCGGCAATCCGACCGGCGGCACCCACCGCGGCGCGGACTATGACGGGCTCACCGAGATGAGCGTGGGCGTCGACCTCGGCCGCGCGTTCGGGCTCGCCGGCGGCACGCTCAACGCGAGCGCGTTCCAGATCCACGGCCGCAGCCTGAGCCAGGACAACCTGGACGACCTCGACACCATCAGCGGCATCGAGGCGAACCGCGCCACCCGGCTGTGGGAGCTGTGGTACGACCAGCAGTTCCGCGACGGCGCCGTCGACCTCAAGATCGGCCAGCAGAGCCTGGACCAGGAGTACATCGGCAGCGCCAGCGCCAGCGTGTTCGCCAACACCGCGTTCGGCTGGCCGGCGCTGCCGTCCTACGACCTGTATGCCGGCGGCCCGGCCTATCCGCTGGCCTCGCTCGGCGTGCGGCTGCGCGGCAGCGACGGGCCGTTCAGCCTGCTCGGCGGCGTCTACGACGACAACCCCCCCGGCGGCCGGTTCGACGACGACCCGCAGACCAACGCCGACAAGACCGGCGCGCTGTTCAACCTCGGCAACGGCGCGCTGTTCATCGCCGAGCTCGACTTCGCGCTGAACCAGCCGTCGGGCGGCGACACCGTGGTCGGCGGCCAGAGCAGCGGCCCGGGCGTGAACTCGAACAACGGCGGGGGCCAGGGACAGGGCGGGGGCGGCCTGCCCGGCGCCTACAAGATCGGCGCCTGGTTCGACAGCGGCTCGTTCCCGGACCAGCGGTACGACGACGGGGGCGGCCTGCTCGCCGACCCGGCGGGCGACGGCCGGCCGCGGATGCGCCGGCACGATTATTCCGTCTATGGCGTGATCGACCAGATGGTCTGGCGGCAGGGCGGGGGCGGCCCGCGCGCCCTCAACCTGTTCGCCCGCCTGATGGGCGCGCCGGGAGACCGCAACCTGGTCGACTTTGCCGCCAACCTCGGCCTGGTGATGAAGGCGCCGCTGCCGGGACGGGACGGCGACACGCTGGGCCTCGCCGGCGGCTTCACCAAGATCGGCCGCTACGCGCTGGAAGCGGATCAGGACGCCGAGCGCCTCGACCCTGGCGCCTACTCGCCGCTGCGCTCGTCGGAAAGCTACCTGGAGCTGACCTACCAGTACGTCCCGGTGGGCTGGCTGACGCTGCAGCCCGACGCGCAGTACGTGTTCATGCCGGGTGCGGGCATCGCCGACCCGGACGCGCCTGGCCGGCGGATCTCGAACGAGCTGGTGCTGGGCGTGCGCAGCACCATCGTCTTCTGAACAATGTTCACGCGTTTCGTGTCCCGGAGAGCCCGATGACCTCCCTCCTGCGCCGACTCCTGCCGGCGATCGCGCTCTGCCTCCCCGCGCTGCCGGCGGGTGCGGTGGACGCGCCGTTCCTGGCCGGGCTGAAGCACCGCACCACGATCGCCTCGACGGTGCCCGCCAACGGCGACCAGAACCCGTACGCGGTGGTGGTGTCGCCGGTCAGCAGCGGCCGGCTGGTGCGGGACCACGTGCTGGTGGGCAACTTCAACAACGCCGGCAACCTGCAGGGGCTGGGCACCACCATCGTCCAGGTCGACCCGCAGGCGCAGAGCCTGTCGCTGTTCGCCTCGGTGCCGCGCACGCTGGCGCGCTGCCCGGGCGGCGTGGGCCTGACCACGGCGATGGCAGTGCTCCGCAGCGGCTGGGTGATCGTCGGCTCCCTGCCCAGCCAGGACGGCACCACCGCGACCAAGGGCGACGGCTGCCTCCTCGTGCTCGACAGCGTGGGCAGGGTGGCGGACGTGTGGAGCGGGCCGAAGATCAACGGGCCCTGGGGCAACATGGCGGTGGTCGACCGCGGCGACAGCGCCACCCTGTTCTTCAGCAACACCGGCTACGGCGTCGGCGCGCCGCCGTCGGGCGGCGATGCGAGCCCGGTGTCCAGGGCGACGGTGGTGCGCATGGAGCTGCGCATCCCGGCCGGGGCGAAGCCGCAGGTCGCCGGCATGACGGTGGTGGCGGACGGCTTCGCCGAGATGCCGGACAAGGGGGTGTTCATCGTCGGCCCGACCGGTGTGGCGCTGGGGCCGGACGGCTCGATCTTCGTGTCGGACGCGATCGGCAACCGGATCGTCAGCATCCCGGACGCCCTGACCCGCACCACGAGCGCCGGCACCGGCACCGTGATCACCGAAGGCGGGTTCCTGCACCGGCCGCTCGCCCTTGTGGATGCGCCGGGCGGTCACCTTCTGGTAACCAACGCGTTGAACGGCCAGGTGGTGGAGATCGACCCGCTGGCGCGGCGGCAGGTCGCGGCGCAGTGGATCGACGTCGACCGGGCGCAGCAGCCCGCCGGCAGCGGCGACCTGTTCGGGCTGGCGGTCGCGCCGAAGGGCGATGGCTTCTATTATGTCGAGGACGACGTGAACACGCTCGTCCTGTCTCACTAGACCCAGAACGAGGACCCCCGCGTTGCCCGACCATGCCCACCCGACGGACACCGCCACCCAGGCGCGCCGTGGCTTCCTGAAGGGAGCCGGCGGCCTGGCCGTGGCGGGCGCGATGTGCCCGTTCTCCGGCGCGCGGGCGGCGGTGTCGCTGCCGCAGGCCAAGGGGGTGTCGGCCGGCAGCCAGGGGGCGTCGCGGGCGGTGCCGGAATCGTTCGACGGGCCGCACCAGGCCGGCATCCTGACGCCGCTGCAGAACCACACCTGCTTCGTCGCCTTCGACCTCCTGACCGCCGACGGCCCGTCGGTGGCGCGGCTGATGCGGTCCTGGACCGAGGCGGCGCGCCGCATGACGCGCGGCCAGACCGCGGCGGCGACCGACGGCGATCCCGACCGCGCGCCGACCGACAGCGGCGAGGCGGTGGGGCTGGGCCCGGCCAGGCTCACCCTCACCTTCGGCTTCGGCGCGGGTTTGTTCGAGAAGGACGGGCAGGACCGCTACGGGCTGCGCGCGCGCCGGCCGGCGGCGCTGGTCGACCTGCCGCGGTTCAACGGCGACCAGCTCGTGCCGGCCGGCACCGGCGGCGACCTGTCGGTGCAGGCCTGCGCCGACGACCCGCAGGTGGCGTTCCACGCGGTGCGCCAGCTGGCGCGGATCGCGGGCGGGGTGGCGCAGCTGCGCTGGATCCAGAACGGCTACAGCGCCCAGTTCGCCGCCGAGGACACGCCGCGCAACCTCCTGGGCTTCAAGGACGGCACCCAGAACCCGATCTCGCGCCGGCCGGACCAGGCCAGCGCGGTCGCCGGCGGCAAGCGCTACCTGGCCGGCACCGCGGACGAGGTGGTGTGGGCCGACGGCGGCGACGCGGACTGGATGCGCAACGGCTCGTACCTGGTGGCGCGCCGGATCCGCATCGCGCTCGAGCACTGGGACCGCACCGCGCTGTCGTTCCAGGAGCAGGTGTTCGGCCGCTCCAAGCAGACCGGCGCGCCGCTGACCGGGGGCGGCGAGTTCGACCCGCTCGACCTCGACGCGGTCGACCACGACGGCAACCCGGTGATCGACGAGAACGCCCACGTCCGGTTGGCGTCCGCCGCCAGCAACGGCGGGGCGCAGATCCTGCGCCGGTCGTACTCCTACAACGACGGGCTGAACTTCGTCGCCGAGCGCTGGCCGCCCTGGCACCAGGGGCTGGAATACGACGCCGGGCTGTTCTTCGTCTGCTACCAGCGCGACCCGCGGGAGGGCTTCGTGCGCATCTTCGACAAGATGTCGAAGCTCGACCTGCTGAACCAGTACGCCACCCATGTCGGCGGCGGCCTGTTCGCGATCCCGCCCGGGACCGGCGGCCCGGACCGCTACATCGGCCAGTCCCTGTTCGAGGGGGTGCCGCTGCGCGTGGCCGAGAACAGGCCGGCGGCCTACTGAGGCGGGGGCGGCGCGTTCCTTGACAGGTCGTTGCACCGCCGTTAGTGGACGGCGGCGCCCGGCGGAAGGTGCGTTTATGGACGAGGACACGACCGACCGGAGCACGTTCGACCGGAGGCTGCAGGAAGCGAGGACCAGGCAGGGCCTGGACCCGGAGCCTCCACGGACCAGCGGCGCGGCGCCCGACGCGTCGGGCATGGCGGTGTTCTTCCGGGTCGGCGTCGAGCTGGTCTCGGCGCTCCTGGTGGGCCTGGCGGTCGGCTGGGGGCTGGACCGCATGCTCGGGACCAGGCCGCTGTTCCTGATCCTGTTCGTGTTTCTCGGCGGGATCGCGGGCATCGTGAACGTTTGGCGGCTGGTCGTGCCGCCACCGGTTCCCGGCCGCAAGAGCCGGGACCGCGGTTGAAGGGGAAACGGTTTTGGCGGGCGGACACACCATCGACGCGCTGGGGCAGTTCGCGCTGCACCCGGTCCTGGGACCGCTCGGCAGGAGCCTGCGCTTCAGCCAGTCCAGCCTGATGATGGTGATCGCGTCGGCGATCATCCTGCTGGTGCTGTATGCCGGCATGCGCCCGCGCGCGATCGTGCCGGGCCGGCTGCAGGCGGCGGCCGAGCTGCTGTACGACTTCATCCACAACATGACCACCGACCAGATCGGGCCGCAGGGACGACGCTTCTTCCCGTTCGTGTTCACCCTGTTCGCGTTCATCCTGGTCGGCAACTACATCGGCCTGGTGCCGGGCGCCTTCACCTTCACCAGCCACATCGCGGTGACGGGTGGGCTGGCGATCCTGGTGTTCGTGGTCGGGCTGGTGGTGGCGCTGCGCGAGCAGGGGCTCGGGTTCTTCGGCCACTTCGTGCCCGAAGGCGCGCCGCTGGCGCTGGCGCCGCTGCTGGTGCCGATCGAGATCCTGTCCTACCTGTCGCGCCCGATCAGCCTGTCGGTCCGGTTGTTCGCCAACATGATGGCCGGCCACGTGATGTTCGAGATGTTCGCCGCCTTCACCATCATGCTGGGCGGCATCCACCTCATCGGGCCGGTGCTGGGCCTGGCGCCGCTGCTGATCAACGTCGCCCTGATGGCGCTGGAGCTCCTGGTCGGCGGCCTGCAGGCCTACGTGTTCGCCATCCTCACCTGCATCTACCTGCGCGAGGCTGTCGCGCACTGACGCGTTGCCTCGGTCCGGCTTTCCTTCTTCCAAACCCAAGGATACTCCCCATGGATCTCGCTGCCGCCCGATACATCGGCGCCGGACTCGCCGTGATCGCCCTCGCCGGCGTCGGTGTCGGCATCGGCAACATCTTCGCCGCCCTGGTCAGCGCGATCGGCCGCAACCCGGCCGCCCGTCCGCACGTGTTCGGCCTCGGCATCCTGGGCTTCGCGCTGACCGAGGCGGTGGCGCTGTACGCGCTGGTGATCGCCTTCATCATCCTGTTCGTCTGATCCTCGGGGCACGGTCCATGTCGCGCGCGACCCTCGGCCTGTCGTCGGCTCTGGCGACGGTCGCGGCCGCACCCGCCTACGCCGCGGGCATGCCGCAGCTGCAGTTCGGCAACCCGCTCACCACCGCGCAGGTGGCCTGGGGCGCGGTCATCTTCCTGCTGCTCTACCTCGTCCTGAGCCGCTCTGCGCTGCCGCGGGTGGGCGCGGTGCTGGCCGAGCGGCGCCGCCGGATCGAGGGCGACCTCGACGCGGCCAAGGCGGCCAGGGGCGAGGCCGACCGCGCGATCGCCGAGCTGCGCCGCGCCCGCCGCGACGCGTCCGCCGAGGCGAGCGGGATCGTCGACACGGTGGTGGCCGAGGCGCGCGAGCGGGCGGCCGCCGCCAACCGCGAGATGAACGAGCGCCTCGAGGCCGAGATCGCCCGCGCCGAGGCGGAGGTCGCCGCCGCACGCGACGCGGCGATGGGCTCGCTGCGCAACGTCGCCACGGACACGGCGCAGACCCTGGTCGAGCGGCTGACCGGCCGGCCGGCCGACGGCGCGCTGCTCGGCTCCAAGGTGGACGCGGTTCTCGCCGCGCGCGCCGCCTGACCACGGGGATCACCATGGACGTCGCCGCCCTGCTGCACGAGCCGCGCTTCTGGTACGCGGTCGCGCTCGTCCTGTTCTTCGTGCTGTTCGGACGCAGGCTGTGGCGGCCGCTGGTGGCGCTGCTCGACGGCCGTGCGGCGGCGGTGCGGCTGGAGCTGGACGAGGCGGCC
>CAXUEL010000068.1:0-1773 GCA_964249915.1 uncultured Acetobacteraceae bacterium
GCCCGGCACGGCGAGCAGCGCCGCGATGAGCTGCAGGTGGTCCACGTGCCGGGCCCGCTGCCGCCGCTCGGCTTCTACCGCGACACGCCCTACGTGATCCGCGACCCCGGCGCCGTGCCCGACCCGCGCGTCGCCGCCGTGGCGACGGCGCCGGTGCTGGTGCCGCTCGATGCCGGAGCCCGCGACGCAAGGCAGCGGGCGGTCGGCAGCTACCGCACCCAGCTCGGCTACCAGTTCGGCGGCGCCGCCGAGGCGGCCGAGGCGATCGAGCGGCTGATGCGGCGCGAGGCCGAGGGCCAGGCGTGCAGCCATGCGGAGCGCCTGCTGCTGTCCGATCCGGCGCCGCTGGCGGGGATCGCGGCGTGACGCGCGCGACGGTCGGACGAACCATCATCGACAAGCCAGGAGACACCGCCGCGTGACGCAGGACCATGCCGCCATTGCAGCCCTGTTCCGGGCCAGCATGCCGCCGGAGGCCGAAACGCTGGCGTTCCGGATCGACGGGCTCGACCGGCTCGGCATCCCGGTGGTGCAGGCCAACCTCGTCACCCCCGACCGGCCGACGGTGATCGGCCACGGCTACGGCTTCACCGAGGCGGAAGCGGCGACCGGCGCGCTCGGCGAGCTGTGCGAGGAGGTGCATCTCGGCAGCTGGCTCAAGCGGCAGGAGCCGGTGGAGGCGAGCTACTCGGCCCTCGTGGCGCGGCTGGGTGCCGCCGGCGTCGCCGACCCGCTGACGCTGTGCCTGCCGGCAGGCTCCGACTACGATCCGGACGCGACCCGGCGCTGGCTGCCGGCGCGACGCTACCCGTCGGACGACACGGTGCTGGTGCCGGTCGAGTGGGTGGCGATCGCGCCATATCAACTCGGCGGCCACCCGGGGCTGATCACGCCGATCACCAACGGGCTCGGCGCCGGGCTCGACCTCGACCACGCCATCGCGCACGGGGTGATGGAGCTGCTGCAGCGCGACGGCAACGTGCTCACCTACCGCGCCTTCGACCAGGGCGCGGTGGTCACGTTCGACGCGCCGCTGGACCCGGACTGCGAGGCGCTGTGCCGGATCCTGCGCGGGGCCGGCATCGACGTCACCGTCAAGCTCGCCGACACCGGGTTCGGCATCGCCAACCTGTACGTGGTCGGCGATGACAACGGCCAGGCGACCCTGCCGATCCAGGTCACCGCCTGCGGCGAGGCCGCCCACCCGAACCGCATGCGGTCCTTGCGCAAGGCGCTGCTGGAGTTCGTGGGTTCGCGCTCGCGCAAGGCGGCGACGCACGGGCCGATCGAGCTGCTGCGCGGCCTGCTGCCGCCCGCCTCGTTCGCGCGGCAGATGGCGGTGGCGGAAGCGCGCGACGAGGAGCCGCGCGCGCTCGAGACCATGGCCGACTGGGTGGCGCAGGACGAGGCGGAGCTGCGCCGCCGCCTGGTCGACACCGTGTTCCTGCGCCGCACCGAGGTCCCGTTCTCGTCGCTGCCGGACGCGGCCCAGGACCTGGGGCAGAGCCGGGCCCGGCTCGACTGGCTGTCGCGGCAGCTCGGCGCCGAGGGCCTGGAGATCCTGTGGGTGGACTGCTCGCCCGCCGGCTCGCCGGTGCGCGCGGTGAAAGTGATCGTGCCGGGGCTGGAAAGCGAGACCATGAGCTATGGCCGGATCGGCTGGCGCGGCGTGCGCCGGCTGCGCGACCGCGCTGACGCCCTGCTGTCGGACCGTGCGGGGGACGGGCGTCGGGCGGTCAGGCTGCGGCCGGAGGATGCGGAGCGCGCCGGCGG
>CAXUEL010000068.1:1783-14633 GCA_964249915.1 uncultured Acetobacteraceae bacterium
GGTGGCCCCCCCCGCCCGCGGGGCGGGGCGGGGCCGCCGCGCCCCGCCGGCCCCCACCGGGCGGGCCCGGCCGGACCGGTCGCGTCTCACGCTGCTGCTGCTGCCGACGCTGCTGCTCGGCGCCGCCGGGGCGGCCAGCGCGATCCTGGGGTTCGGCCTGGACCGGTTCTGGATGGCGCCGCTGTGGCTGCTGTTCGCCCTGTCCTACGGCCGCATGGCGCTGAGCGCGTCGGGCCCGCTGGTCGGACTGCTGCCGGCCAGGCCGCTGCCAGCCAGGCCGCTGCCGGGGAGGCGGGAGCCGGCCTGCCGTGCGGGCCTGCGTGCCGGGCCGGTGCGCACGGCGCTGCTGCTGCCGGTGTTCAACGAGCCGCCGGACCCGATCCACGCCGCGGTGCGGATCATGGCGGAGTCGCTGGACGAGGCCGACGGCGTCACCGTGTTCGTGCTGAGCGACACCCAGGATGCCGGGCGCCTGGCGGAGGAGGTGCGGCTGTTCCCGCCCTTCATGCGTACGCGCTCCGGGACCCGCGTGCACTACCGGCACCGCAGCCCGAACACCGGGCGCAAGGCCGGCAACATCGCGGCGTTCTGCCGCGAGCACGGGCACGAGTACGAGTTCGCCATCGTGCTCGACGCCGACAGCCTGATGACCGGCACCGCGATCCGGGAGCTGATCGCCGCCCTGCGCGACGATCCCCGGGCCGCGCTGATCCAGTCGGTGTCCTATCCGGCCGGCGGCAACACCCTGTTCGCGCGGCTGCAGCAGTTCGGAGCGCGGCTGAACACGCCGTTGTCGGTCGCCGGCCAGCACCTGTGGCAGGGCCGGCACGGCACGTACTGGGGGCACAACGCGATCCTGCGGCTCGACCGGTTCATCGCCGATGCGGCCCTCCCGGTGCTGCCGGGACGGCCGCCGCTGGGCGGCGAGATCCTGTGCCACGACACCATCGAGGCGGCGCTGCTGCTGCGGGCGGGATCGGCGGTGCGGCTGGCGCCGGAGATCGGCGGCTCGTTCGAGACCACGCCCAGCAACCTGGTCGACCACCTGGCGCGGGAGCGGCGCTGGTGCCAGGGCAACCTCCAGCACCTGCGCCTGCTGGGCGCCCCCCGTTTCCGTCCGGCCAGCCGGGTGCATATCGGCATGGGCATCCTGTACTACCTGGCCTCGCCGGTCGGCCTGCTGATCAGCCTGCTGCTGCTGGCGGTCGGCCTGGCGCACGCCGCTGCGCCGCATCGAACCTGGGCGATGCGGGACTGCCTGTGGCTGACGCTGTTCCTCCTGTTCGCGCCGAAGCTCGCCAGCCTCGGCCGCGCCCTGCTGCTGCCGGGCGAGGCCTGGCGCGGGTTCGGCGGTCGCGGCCGCCTGGTGCTGAGCGTGCTGGCTGAGCAGCTGCTGGGGATGCTGTACGCGCCGATCGTGGCGGTGTCTGTGACCGGGTTCGTGATCGACACCTTCCGCGGGCGGACCGTGGGCTGGAGCACCCAGGCGCGCGGCGACCGTCCGGTCGGCTGGACCGAGGCGGTTCGGCGCTTCCGGGTGCACACGGCGGTCGGCCTGCTGGTGACGCTCGGGCTCGGCCTGCTGCGGCCCGGGCTGCTGCCATGGACGCTGCCGTTCCTGTGCGGGCTCCTGTTGTCGATCCCGCTCGCGTGCTGCTCCGGCAGCGTCCGGCTGGGCGCGCTGACGCGGCGCCTCGGCCTGTTCCTGACCGTGGACGAGCTGGCGCCGCTGCCGGAGCAGGTCGCGTTGTCCGGCGGTCCGGTGCGCTCCGGCGGTTCGACCGGTCTGCGGGCGCGTCTGGGCCGGGAGGCGGCGGTCGCGGGCGGCGACTGAGCGCAACCACCCTCGGCCGCCGAGCCGCAAACGGGTGGGGCGTGGTTCGTGGCGGCAGGACGCGTCGGTCCGGTCCGGCGTCGTGCCGGCCGCGGCCGGGCCGGCGCTGGTGCGACGGCCTCCGGGTTCAGCTCGACCCGGCCAGCGCCAGCGCGTCGGCGCCGGCAGCGAGCCGAGCCGGGCAGGACGGGTCGGTCGCCGCGCGCCACACCGCTTCCGCGACGTCCGGCGCCCGGGTGACCGCGACGGACTGCTCCCATCCCGCGAACACGTCCCGCGCCAGGCCGGCATAGGCCTGGTGGATCCCGTTCTGCATCCTGGAGCGCGCGTTCTCGCCGAAGCGGGTTTCCGGGGACCGTCCCGGTGTCACCAGGATTGCCCGCACGCCGAACTCCCGGAGTTCCAGCGCAAGACACTCGGTGAACGCGTTCACGGCCGCCTTGCTCGCGGTGTAGACGGACAGCAGGGGCAGCGCCTTCAACGTCACGCTCGACGTGACGTTCACGATGATCCCCGCCTTCCGCTCCCTGAACTGCGGCAGCACCGCCTGCGTCACCGCCATCGTGCCCAGGGTGTTGGTCTCGAAGACGGCGCGAGCCGTCTCCATCGGGGTGCCCTCGAAGGCGTCCAGCATGCCGATCCCCGCGTTGTTGACCAGGACGTCGACCGGTCCCGCGGCCTCCACCGCCCGCCGGACGCTCCCGGCGTCGGCGACGTCGAGCGGAACCACGTGCAGGCGGTCGGAACGCGGCAGGACGTCGTCCCGCGGCGTGCGCATGGTGGCGACGACCCGCCAGTCGCGGGCCAGGAAGTATCGCGCGGTCTCGAGGCCGAAGCCCGACGAGCATCCTGTGATCAGGACGGTGTTCATGGGAGCTGCCTTCATGGTGGTGTCCGGTGTCCTCAGACTAGGTGGTCGGGATCGGACGCACTATCATCGGAAGTCCGGGATGCATGTGCAGGAGTCCGACCGTGGTCGATCCGCTCGCCGAGATCGTCACGCTGCTCCAGCCCGGCGCACCGTTCGCGAAGGTGGTGGGCGGGGCAGGATCCTGGCGCGTCCGCCGCTCGGAGAACGGGCAGCCCTTCTACTGCGTGGTCCTGCACGGATCCTGTCGGCTCGCCGTCGCCGGGCACCAACCGGTCACCCTCCGGGAAAGCGACTTCGTCCTGATCCCGTCGGCATACGACTTCGCCATGTCGAGCCTCTGGCCGCCGGCGCCCGAGGAGGTCGACACCCTGCCGGTGGCGTTGCCCGGCGGCGGCTTCTGGCTCGGGATCCCCGACCAACCGGCCGAGGTGCGGCTGCTGGTGGGCTACTGCGTCTTCGGCTCCCCGGATGCGGCCCTGCTGGTCTCGCTGCTGCCGCAGCTCGTGCACGTGCGCGGCGAGACGAGGCTGGCCACCCTCGTGCGGCTGGTCGGGGAGGAGGCGCGCGAGCTGCGGCCGGCGCGCGACGTCATCCTGGCGCGCCTGCTGGAGGTCCTGCTCATCGACGCCCTGCGCTCGACGGTGGGGACGACGGCATCGCCCGGCCTCCTGCGCGGGCTCGCCGACGGACGCGTCGCGGTCGCGATACGGCGGATGCATGAAAGGCCGACGGAGGCGTGGACGGTGGCCCAGCTGGCGAAGGAGGCCGCCCTGTCCCGCTCGGCGTTCTTCGAGCGGTTCAGCCGCGCGGTAGGCGTCGCGCCGATGGGGTATCTGCTCGCCTGGCGCATGGCGCTGGCAAAGAGCCTGCTGCGGCGGAGCGACGCCGGCATCGCCGAGGTTGCGGAACGCGTCGGCTACGGCTCATCGAGCGCCTTCAGCGTCGCGTTCACCCGCCATGTCGGGCTGTCGCCGACGCGGTACGCGCGGGAGCGGATGGACGCCTGACGGGCGGCGAGGTCGGCTGCACCGAACGGTCGCGGACAGCCATCTCGCGGAGGTCGGGGCCGGGCAGGGTGTCCGGTCGCCGCCTCGGGCTCCGCGGCCGGACGTCCTAGACGCGCAGGTCCATCGGTGCCACGGCCGGCTCGTCGGCGTCGACGATGGCGTCGATCAGCGCAGGGCCGGGGGTGGCCAGCGCGGCACGGATCGCGGGCACGACCTCGGCCGGCGTGGCGCAGCGGAAGCCGGCGGCGCCCACCGCCCTGGCATAGGCGGCGAAGTCGATGTGGCCGAGCGCGCAGCCGTACTCGGGGTTGCCGATGTCGCGCTGCTCGAACCGCACCTCGGCCAGCGAGTCGTTGTTCAGCACCAGCACCTTGAGGTCCAGCCGGTGCAGCACCGCGGTGGACAGCTCCGCCATCAGCATCGCCAGGCCGCCGTCGCCCACCACCGCCAGCGAGGTGCGGTCCGGGTGGGTGAGGGCGCCGCTGATCGCCAGCGGCAGGCCGGAGGCCATGGTCACCAGCGTGCCCGACCCGGTCCAGCCCTGGCCGGCACGGAGCCGGATGTGCCGGGCGGCGAACTGGGTGTTGGCGCCGCAGTCGAGGCTGAACATCGCCCGGTCCGGCGCCAGCTCGCCGAACGCGCGCACCACGGTCTGCGGACGCAGCCGCGGGCGGGGCTGGGTGCTCTCCACCTGCCGGAGCAGCGCGTTCCAGTCGCGCATCCGCGCCTGCGTCCGGGACAGGAAGCCGCGGTCGTCCTGCCGACGCAGCAGCGGCTGCAGCGCCGACAGGGTGGCCCGCATGTCGCCGACCAGGCCCAGCTCCACCGGATAGCGCAGCCCGATGCGGTCGGGGCAGCGGTCCACCTGCACGCCGCGCGCCTGCCCAGGGACGGGGTAGTAGTCGGTCCAGGGCATGGTGGAGCCCAGGATCAGCACGGTGTCGCAGTCCGCCATCGCCTCGCGCGAGGGCAGGGTGCCGAGATGGCCGATGCCGCCGGTGGTCAGCGGATGGTCGTCGGGCAGCACCGCCTTGCCGAGATAGGCCTTGGCCACCGGGGCGGCGAGGGTGTCGGCCAGGCGCTCCAGCTCCGGGCCGGCGCCGAGGCAGCCCTGCCCGGCCAGGATCGCCACGCGCCGGCCGCTGTTCAGGATGGCGGCGGCCGCCGCCAGCCGTGCCGGGGCAGGCACGCCGTCCGGGTCGCTCCAGGACGCGGCCAGCGGGCTGCGCGCGAACCGCACCGAGGGCCGGTCCTCGCTGAGCCGCAGCGTCTGCACGTCCTTGGCGATGGTCAGGTGCGCGACCCCGCGCGCGTCGCGCGCCGCGCGGCAGGCGCGGTCGACCACGTGCAGCGCGTGCGCCGGGCCGCTGACCTGCTCGTTGAACACCGCCACCTCCCCCATCAGGCGCACGGTGCCGACGCTCTGGGGATAGCGCATGCCCTCCATGTCGTGGAACGTCGAGCCGGTCAGCGCCAGCACCGGCGAGCCGTCCAGCCTAGCGTCGAACAACCCGTTCAGCAGGTGGATGGCGCCTGGCCCGGTGGTGGACACGCAGACCCCAAGCCCGCCGCCATGCTTGTGCACGCCGGACGCCATGAACGCCGCCGCCTCCTCGTGCCGCACGCCGACGAAAGCGATGTCCCGCTGCCGCCGCCGCAGCGCCTCGACCAGCGGGTTGATGCCGTCGCCGACGATGCCGAAGGCATGGGTGACGCCCCAGTCGACCAGCACGTCGACCACGATCTCGACCGTGCTCGGGTCCGGGACGCCTGGCGACGGATCCGCAGGGTTGGGAGTGGCTCCGGCGGCGACGCCGGAGGCCGCGACCGCACCCAGGCCGGCCAGGCCGAACAGCGTCCTGCGCCTCATGCCGTCCGTGCGCCGGTCGGGCTCCTCCGTCACCGGCCGGCCCGCAGGCGGGCGGCGGCGAAGCCGATCGCGTCGGCGGCGTTGTCGAACAGCCTCGCCACGCCGCAGGCCATCATCAGGTTGTCGGCCATCGGCATCGCGAACTGTTCCACCGCCATGCCGTCCCCGTCGCGCAGCGCGCCGTCCGCCGCCAGCAACACCGGCATGGCGGCCGCCACTCGCTCGGCGTAGGGGCGAGGGTCAACGGTGTAGCCCACCACCAGCCGGCCCAGGGCCGCGGCGGCGCCCATCTCGTAGGCGGTGCCGGGGTCCATGGAGGGGCCGCGGAACGGGGTCATGTTGGCGACCAGCGCGTCGCAGCGCCGGATCATCGCCATGTTGGCGTCGCGTATCGCGCCCGGTTCGTGAACCATGTTCACGGGATCGCCGTCGAGCGGGAACAGGCCGACCGCGCCGGCCGCGGCGCACAGCGCCTTCAGCGCGGCGCCACGCGCCGCGGGGTCCGGGACGAACACGTCCGGCCCCGCCAGGTAGAGCAGCGGCGGCTGGTCAGGAGGCCGGGACATCGCCTTCCTGACGCTTGACGTTCAGGCGCAGCAGGCTGACCGACGCGGCCAGCAGCGAGAAGCCGGCGGCGACCGCGATCGACAGGGTGGTGCCGCGTCCGGGGACGAGCGAGAAGATCATTGCCACCAGCGCCGCCCCCAGGGTCTGACCCAGCAGCCGGGCGGTGGACAGCATGCCGCCGGCGCCGCCTGAGCGGGCACGGGGCGCCGCCTGCAGCATGGCGCGGTTGTTCGGGGTCTGGAACAGGCCGAAGCCGACGCCGCACAGCCCCAGCCGCCAGGCCAGCCCAAGGTCGGTCGGCTGCGCCGGCAGGCGCACCACCAGCACCAGCCCGGTCGCCAGCACCAGCAGGCCGAGCCCGCCGAGCAGGCCGGCGGGGTAGCGGTCGGACAGCCGGCCGGAGATCGGCGCCAGCACCGCCAGCGCCACCGGCCAGGGCGTCAGCAGCAGGCCGGTCTGCACCGCCGAACGGTGCAGCGTGCCCTGGATGAAGAACGGCAGCGACACGAAGGCCAGCATCTGCGCGGTGAAGGCGGCGATCGAGGCGCCGATCGACAGCCCGAACACCGGGATGCGCAGCAGGTCCAGCGGCAGCAGCGGCGCCGGACGGCCGAGCTGCCGGCGCACCAGCAGGGTGCCGCACAGCAGGGTCAGCAGCGCGAGACCGATCACGGCGGGGACGCCGAGCCCGTGGCCGGCGCCGTCGACCCCGGTGATCAGCAGCCCGAAGGTCGCGGCGCTCAGCAGGGCGCTGGGCCAGTCGAAGCGGTGCGTGGCGCGTGGCGGGCTGGGCAGGCTCCACACCGCGACGGCCAGGGCGAGCACGCCGATCGGCACGTTGATCGCGAACAGCCACGGCCAGTTGGCGACCGACAGGATGCCGGCGGCGACCGTGGGCCCGAGGGCGGCCGAGATCGCCACCACCAGGGCGCTGATGCCGATGCCGCGGCCGAGCAGGGAGCGCGGGTAGATGAAGCGGACCAGGGCGGAGTTGATGCTCATGATCCCGGCGGCGCCGAAGCCCTGCGCGACACGCGCCACCGTCAGGGTGAGCAGGGAGTCGGACAAGGCGCAGCACAGGGAGGCCAGCGTGAACAGCAGCAGGCCGACCCGGTAGACGCGGGCGTAGCCGAGGATCTCGCCCAGCGAGGCCAGCGGCAGCAGGCTGACGGTGATCGCCAGCTGGTAAGCGTTGACCACCCAGATCGAGGCGGCGGGCGTCGCGTGGAGGTCCACGGCGATGGTGGGCAGCGCCACGTTGGCGATCGCGCCGTCGAGCACCGCCATCAGCACGGCGAGCGCCACCGCCAGCATCGCCCAGTAGCGGCGCGGCACCGGCAGCCCGTCCTGGTCCGGGGCGGGGCTCATGCGCCGACGCCGCGTCGTGCGGTGTGCGGCGGGGAGGAGGATGCGGTGCGGCGCACCAGCGGCTTTGAGCAGAACGGCCGCCCGCTCGCAAGGCCGGTCCGGGCCGGCGGCGCGGCGCCGGGGGAACGGTGATGATCCTGTTAAACCCGACGCGCCGCGCTTCCCGGCCGTGCCGCCGTTGTCTAGGCAGGCCGGACACCCCGCAGCGTCCGGAGCGCCTTCCAGCATGGTCAAGCTTTCGCTGCCGAAGCTGCCGCAGATGCCGAACCGGCCCGCCTACCAGCAGCTGGGCTTCGTGCCCGGCAAGGCCGAGCAGCAGGAAGCGCTGGACGCGTCCGGGCAACAGCAGGCCGACACCTATGACGTCGTGCTGCAGGTGTCCACGATCATCACCGCGGCCTTCGAGGGGGTGTACGGCCACCCGTTGCGGACCATCGGCTACGGCGAGCAGGCGGTGGTGGACGGATCGAAGCTCAGCGAAAGCGTGGGCGAGGAGGCGCTGAAGAAGCTGTCAGGAAAGCGCAACCCGTTGTTCGCGAAGTTCGACGCCGCGCCGGGGGTCGGAAGCCCGGTGACGCAAAGCTACCTCACGAGCCGACGCTGGAAGAAGCTGGGCGGCAGCGCCTTCCAGGCGCTCGGCAACCTTCTCAGCCTGGCGCCGCCGACCGCGGGCGTGAACGTTGCCGGCACGATCTACCACGGCCAGGCCACCGGCCTGACGGCGATGCACATGGCCCGCCTGGGCTACATCGCCACCCAGTATGCCGAGGCGCGAACGGTGCAGGAATGGTGCCGGCTTCTCGAGGCGGTCAAGGCGACCAAGCTCGCGACGCGGGGCGTGCAGCTCGCCGGGTCGGTGGTGCCGCTCGCGTCCATGCCGACGGCGATCGCCGCCGCGGTGGTCAAGACCGGGGTGAAGCTGACCTATACCGGCGCCTGCTTCGCCGCCGCAGCGCAGATCCACTGGATCGCCTACAACGAGCAGGGCCACGCCGCCGCGGACGCGCCGCCCTCGCTTCCGCCGCTCGACCTGCCGTCGCCCCGCCTCGGCGGGCCGTGGAACGGCAGCGGCGTTGCCGCCTCCATCTCCCCGGCCGCGTCGCGATCCGGCAGCCTGCGCGCGCCGGCTCCGGCGCCGGTTCCGGACCGGCAGGCGCAGGCACGGCGGGTCGACGGGCCCGGAGCGGGTCCGGCTTCGAAGATCTTCTGGGAGATCTTCACCAAGCGCGGGGCGACGCGGTTGTTCGGCGCCTACGACGTGGCGGCGCTGGTGAAGGAGCCGGCCGGCTGGATGGCGCTCGGCGACAAGCTGATGCTGATCTGAGCGCCGGAGCCGGAGGGCTCCGGCGCGGTGCGGCGGCGGCCTACGAGGTCTTGGCGGTCGCCAGGTTGTAGGTGACGTGGTCGGGGCTGCCGGTGGTGCCGTCGGGCGACATCTGCTGCGTGGTGAACTGCACCTGGGTGAAGTTCAGCGACAGGCTTTCCATCGGGCGGTCGCCGCTGGAGGTGTGCGAGTAGCCGCTGATGATGGTGTTGGTCAGCATCAGGGTCAGGTAGATGTCCTGCTGGTCCTTGAAGGTGCGGGTGAAGTCGATCTGCACCTCCTGGCCGTGGCCGGACAGGGCCTCCTGCATGAGCTTCCCGGTGGACACGTCGTTCTCCTTGGTCACCGTCACCTCGCTGATGGAGGGAGCGGTGGACTCGCGCTCGGCGGACGAGCCGACCACGCTGGAGATGCCGCGGCCGACGCCCCACTGGAAGCCGTGCAGCTCGATCCAGCTGGTGTGCCCGCTTTCGGTGACGTCGCCGTCGCAACCTGGGAACTTCATGTAGATGGCCATGGATCTTCCTTTCCTTGCAGTTATCTCACACAGTAACGAAGCGCGCCGTCGCTCTCCATATCCACGGAGATCGCACTGACCGCAAGGCCTCTGGCCATGTGCTCCAGCACGCGAGTCGACAGTTCCGGCAGCAGGGTGTCGGACAGGATGCCCTCGATCGCGCGGGCGCCCGCGCTGCTCTCGGTGCAGCGTCCGGCGATGGCCTCGCCGATCGCCGGATCGAACTCGAGCTCGGCCTTGAAACGGCTGCGGAAACGCTGCCTGATCCGGTCGAGTTGCAGCGAAACGATCCGGCGCAGCACCGCGTCGTCCAGCGGAACGTACGGCACCAGGCGGACGCGGCCGAGGAACGCCGGCTTGAACCATTTCACCAGTTCTTCATGCAGCAGGCCGGGCAGCGCGTCGGCGTCGGGTGCGGTCTCGGGATCGGCAAACAGCCGTGACAGGACCTCGGTGCCCGCGTTCGAGGTCATGATGACGACGCAGTTCTTGAAGTCGATGTCGCGTCCCTCGCCATCCTTCATGTGTCCCTTGTCGAACACCTGGAAGAACACGTCCTGCACTCCGGGATGCGCCTTCTCCATCTCGTCGAGCAGGATCACCGAATAGGGACGCCGCCTTACCGCCTCGGTCAGGATGCCGCCCTCGCCGTAGCCGACGTAGCCGGGTGGACTGCCCATCAGCAGGCTGACCTTATGCTCCTCCTTGAACTCGGACATGTTGATGATCGTCAGGTTCTGCTCGCCGCCGTACAGCAGCTCGGCCAGCGCCAGCGCGGTCTCGGTCTTGCCGGTGCCCGACGTGCCCACCATCAGGAACACGCCGATCGGCTTGCGCGGGTCGGTCAGGCCGGCGCGCGAGGTGCGGATCGCCTGCGCCACCGCGCGCAGCGCGTGGTCCTGGCCGACGATGCGCCGTGCCAGGCTCGCCTGCAGGTCGAGCACGGTGCGGATCTGGTCGGTCTGCATGCGTCCCGTGGGGATGCCGGTCCAGCCGGCGACGATCTCGGCCACCGCCTGCGCGTCCACCACCGGGAACACCAGCGGGTGCTCGCCCTGGAGGGCCTGCAGCGCGGCGTTGCGCTCGGCGTAGTCGGCGCGGAGCAGGGCGCGCTCCTCGTCGGTCGCCGGCTCCGGCGCCTGCATCGCGGCGCGCAGCTGCTCCAGCCGGCCGACGATCTCCCGCTCCCGCTGCCAGCGCTCGTCCAGCGCCGCGCGCTGCGACGACACCGCCGCGTGCTCCGCCTCCAGCGCCGACAGGCGCTCGCCGTGCTCGGCGCCGTAGTCGGCGTCGCGGCCGAGGATGGCGCGCTCGGTGTCGATCAGCGCGAGACGGCGTTCCGCGTCCTCCAGCATCGCCGGCGAGGCTGCCTGGCTCATGGCGACGCGGGCGCAGGCGGTGTCGAGCAGGCTGACCGCCTTGTCCGGCAGCTGTCGGCTCGGGATGTAGCGGGCGGACAAGCGCACCGCCGCCTCCACCGCCTCGTCCAGGATCGGGATGCGGTGATGCGCTTCCAGCGTTCCCACCAGGCCGCGTATCATGGCGGACGCGGTGGCCTCGTCCGGCTCGCCGACCACCACCGGCTGGAACCGGCGGGTGAGGGCTGCATCCTTCTCGAAGTACTTCTTGTATTCGGCCCAGGTGGTGGCGGCGATCACCCGCAGCTCGCCGCGCGCCAGCGCCGGCTTGAGCAGGTTGGCGGCGTCGCCCGAGCCGGCGGCGCCGCCGGAGCCGATCAGGGTGTGCGCCTCGTCGACGAACAGGATCACCGGCACCGGGCTCGCCTGCACCTCGCGGATCACGCCGCGCAGCCGGTTCTCGAACTCGCCGCGCACCCCGGCGCCGGCCTGCAGCAGCCCGAGGTCCAGGGTGCGGATCACCACGTCCCGAAGCGCCGGCGGCACCTCGCCGGCGGCGATCCGGAGCGCGAAGCCCTCCACCACCGCGGTCTTGCCGACCCCGGCCTCGCCGACCAGGATCGGGTTGTTCTGCCGCCTGCGGGTGAGGATGTCGACCAGTTGGCGGATCTCCGGGTCGCGGCCGAGGATCGGGTCGATGCGGCCGGCGCGGGCGCGCTCGGTCAGGTCCACGGTGTACTGGCCGAGCGCGGTCGACGGGCCCTGGCGCGGTGCGGCGTCGGCCGGCGACGGGTCGGCGCGGCCCGCGGACGGCTCGGCGGTCTCGATGCTGCGCAGGAGCAGGGCGGGCAGCGCGGTGCGGTCGAAGCCGGGATCGATCCGGAACAACCGGGGTGCTGCGCGCCGGAGCGGGGCGGACACCTGCTCGTCGGTGGTGATCGCCATCAGCAGGTCGGCGGAGCGGATCACCGCGTCGCCGCGCTCCACCGAGGCCAGCAGCCAGGCCTGCTTGCACAGCGCCACGATCTCCGGCGACAGCGACGGCGGACGGCCGTTGCCGGTCTTCATGCTCCCGAGCGAGGTCTGCAGATCGGCGGCGAGGCGACCCTCGTCGACGTCGAGGTGGCGCAGCAGCACCGGGATGTCGCTGCCTGGGGTGCCCAGCAGCTGCAGCAGCCAGTGCTCGATCTCGACGTTGTAGTGGGTGCGCGACAGGGTCAGGCCGGCGGCGGCCTCGAGGGCCGCGCGGCAGGTGGGGTTCAGGCGGGCGACGAGCAGGGACAGGTCAATCGCGGCCATGGACGCTCCCGCCGGCACCCGCCGGTCCCGGAACGTTAGGTTTGACAGCGCGCCCTGTCCAGCAACACTGTGGAACGATACGGGGCACGGTCGCGACGCACGCCCGACCGGCGCAGGCCCGGCTGGCGCGGGCTCGGCTGGCGCGGGCTCGGTTGGCGCGGAATGGCACGGGATGCGGTCGGTTTGATGCAGCCACGGATCGAGGTCGCCTCCCTGCTGGACGCGATCGGTGGCGACGCGCCGGCCGGCCAGGACCCGCGCGCCGACATCTCGCCCGCCTCGCACTATTTCCGCCTGCGCGACGCCCGCGCCGATGCCCGCGCTGCCGAGCGGCAGACCGATTCCGACAGCACCCGGCCGAGCGGGGCGGAGAACTGGCAGCTGGTGCGCGAGCACGCGCTCGGCATCCTCCGCACCGTCGGCAAGGACATCGAGGTCGCGGCCTGGCTGACCGAGGCGCTGGTGCGCCTCGACGGCGTCGACGGGCTCGCCGACGGGGCCTGGCTGATGGCCGGGCTGGTGGAGCGCTACTGGGACGCGGGCCTGCATCCGCTGCCGGACGAGGACGGCATCGAGGGCAGGGTGTCGCCGCTGGCCGGGCTCAACGGCATCGGCGCCGATGGCACGCTGATGCAGCCGCTGCGCAAGCTGGTGCTGTTCGGCCGCGCCGACGGGGTGCCGGTGACGGTGTGGCGGTTCGAGCAGGCGGAGGAGGTGGAGGGGATCGGCGACGCGGCGCGCAAGAAGCAGCGCCTCGCCGCCGGCGCGCTGCCGTTCCGGGCGATCGAGGAGGAGGCGCGCTCGTTCGGCGCGGCGCAGCTTGGCCAGGTCGGGC
>CAXUEL010000069.1:0-14606 GCA_964249915.1 uncultured Acetobacteraceae bacterium
CCGCGTCAGCCTGCTGTCGCGGCAGCGGATCGTCGGCATCAGCAACGGCAGCTCTGCCTACCTGCTCGGCCTGTGTGACAGTTTGAAGCGGGCCGGCTACCGGATCGACCTGGTCTCGCCGTCGCCGGCCATGTTCGGCCGCTGGCCGTTCCTCCGGCTCGATCCGGCGATGGACGTGTTCGCGTCGATCCGCATACGCGGCGCGGTCCGGCTCGGCCGGGTGGTGATCGCCCGCGACCCGCGGATCGGCCTGCGTGCCGCGGCCGGGATCGCCGGCCGGCTGCTGCGCCGGTTCGGAGTCACGGTCGAGAGCTGGAACCGCAAGGCGCCGCACGCCATCACCGTCCCGCTCACCGACGCCGACCAGCTGTTCGTCGCCGACGTCGTCCGCCCGTCGCGGGTGATCCTCACCGACTACGCCTTCCTGAACGAGGCGATCCCGTTCGCGCTGCAGCCGCGCACGCCCAGCGCCGTGGTCATGCACGACCTGTTCTTCTCCCAGGATCCCGAGCGCCGGATCGTGCGGCTCGACCGGGACGGCGAGATGGCCCTGCTCGACCAGGCGGACGCGGTGGTGGCGATCCAGGCGGAGGAAGGCGGCACGGTGTCGCGTCTGCTGCCGCACCGGCCGGTCATCCTGGCGCCGATGGCGGTGCAGCCGGTGGCGGCCCCGCAGCCCGGGGAGGACGACACCGTGCTGTTCGTCGGCAGCAACGCGATGCCCAACATCGACGGGATCGGGTGGTTCCTGCGCGAGGTCTGGCCGGGTCTGCTTGAACGATGTTCACGGATGCGGCTGCAGATCGCCGGCACCTGCTGCGGCAGCCTGTCCGCCGTGCCGCGGAACGTCGTGCTGCTCGGCCGCGTGGACGATCTCGACGCGCTCTACCGGCGCGCCGGCATTGTCGTCTCGCCGCTTCGGCTGGGCTCTGGCCTCAAGATCAAGCTGGTCGAGGCGATGGGCCACGGCAAGGCGGTGATCGCCACCGAGACGACCCTGCAGGGCATCGGCGGCCAGGTCGCGGGCGCCGTGATCCAGGCCGACACCGCGGCGGAGTTCCGCGCCGCGTTCGCGCAGCTCGGAGACCGTGCGGCACGGCTGCAGCTGGGCGCGCGGGCCCTGGAGGCGGCGCGGCGCCACTTCTCGCCGGAAGCCTGCCACGGCGGCCTGCTCGATTTTGTCCGCCGCGGGCCGGAGGGCGCCGAGGCGGCCGGCACGTCGCATCTCGCGAAGGGTACGCCATGAACTCCCCCCTGCCGCACGAACCCGTCTTCCTGGCCTCGGGCGCCGCCCCGCAGCGTCCGTTCGCCTGGGTCGGCGAGCTCGCCGGCTTCCTGCGGCGCCACCGGATGCTGCTGCTCGCCTGCCTGGCGGCGACGGTGCTGCTGGCGCTGTGCTACCTCCTCACGGCGACGCCGCGCTTCACCGCGACCGCGACGCTGATGATCGACGCCAAGCAGGCGGACCTGCTGCAGCAGCATCCCGCGGTGTCCGACGCGCAGATCGAGAACGCGCTGATCGAGAGCGAGGTCGAGGTGCTGCGTTCGCCCGGCCTGGCGCGCAAGGTGGTGGCCGACCTGAAGCTCGGCACCGATCCGGCCTTCGCCGGCAGGCCCTCGATGCTGTCCAGGCTGGCCTCGCTGCTGCGGCCGCCGGCCGGGTCGCAGGACGGTGGCGCGGACGCGTCGACCGCGCCGCAGGACCGCCTGGTGCAGCAGTTCCTGGGCATGGTGTCGCCGCACCGGATCGGCCTGACCTATGTCATCGAGATCGACGCCACCGCGAACACGCCGGCGCTGGCGGCGCGGCTCGCCAACGGGCTGATGCACGCCTACCTCGCCGACCAGATCGCGGTGCGCGACGCCTCGGCCCGGCAGGCGGCGGACTGGCAGGAGGCGCGGCTCGCCGCGCTGCAGGACAGGGCGCTGAAGGCGGACCAGCAGGTGCAGCTGTTCAAGTCGCGCAGCGGCATCGTCGACACCGGGCGCGGGCTGCTGAGCGAGCAGCAGCTCATCGAGCTGAACAGCCAGCTGATCGCGGCGCGCGGCCGCAGCGCCGAGGCGGCGGCCCGGCTGGACCGGGTGCGCCAGATGACCAGGCCCGGCAGCAGGGCCGAGATCGCCGTTTCCGACGTGCTCAAGAGCCCGGTGATCGACGGGCTGCGCGAGCACTACCTCACCGACGCGCAGCGTGTCGCGGAATGGTCCGCCCGCTACGGCGGCGGCAACGGCGCGGTGGTGCAGCTGCGCCGGGAGATGGTCCAGCTCCAGGCGTCGATCGACAGCGAGGGCCGCCGGATCGAGCAGGCCGCCGAAAGCGACCTCGCGGTGGCGCGCGCCGGGCAGGCGGCGATCCAGGGGCAGCTCGACCGGCTGGTGGCGCAGTCGGCCTCGACCGACACCGCGCGGGCGACGCTGCGGTCGCTGCAGAGCGCCGCCGACACCTATCGCTCGCTCTACACCGCGTTCCTGCAGCGCGCGTTGCAGACGGCGCAGAGCGAGGCGTTCCCGATCGCGGATGCCCGCGTGGTGACCGAGGCCAGGCCGCCGCTGGCCAAGAGCAGGCCGCAGGGCAAGCTGATCCTCGCCGGCTCCCTGGTCGGGGGCCTGGGGATCGGGTTCGCCCTCGGCCTGCTGCGCGACGCGCTGGACCGTCGGCTGCGCGACGCGCCGGGGCTTCTGGCCGAGACCGGGCTGTCCTGCCTGGCGGTGCTGCCGGAGCGGGAGGCTCCGCGGCTCCGCCTGTCTGGCCGGGTCCGCCGTGCCGACGCCGACGCGGCCGGTGCTGCCGGGAGGCCGGCCGCGGACATGGCCGAGGACGGGTTCGGCCTCGGGATCCGCACCCTGCAGCTGCGCCTGCAGCAGCAGGGCCAGTCCAGCCGGTGCAGGCTGATCGGCCTGGTCGGCGCGATGGCGGGGGCGGGGACCAGCAGCGTCGCCGCCGGCCTGGTCCGGTCGCTCGGCGCGTCCGGCTACCAGAGCTGCCTGCTCGCCCTGTCCGACTCGTCGGGCACGCAGCGGCAGATCCGCGAGCAGCTCGACCTTCTGCGGCGCGAGCACGAGTTCGTGGTGATCGACCTTCCGCCGCTCGACCGGCCGGCGGAGGCGCACATGCTGTTTCCCGACATCGAGCATCTCGCCCTGGTGCTGCCGGCCGGGCGACTGGAGCCGCCGGCGCTGCTGGACGCGCTCCGCTCCGCCGGCCTCGACCGCCGCCATCTCGCCGGCGTGGTGCTGAACCGCGTCCGCCTGGACGGCTAGGGGGTGCCGCCGCCGAGCCTCGGGCTGCCCGCCGGGGCGGTCCTGGCGCTGCCCGGCGCGGCGCGGCGGCCGGCGGATCCGGTCTGGTGGCTGTCCTTCGTGTCGCTTACCGGCTTCGTGCTGGAAACGCGCTACGGCACCCTGGCGATGGCGGTCTGCGTCGGCACCTGGGCTGCCTACGTCGCCGCCTGGCCCGGCCGCTGCCTGGTCTGGCTGGAGCAGTACCGCCTGCCGTGGCTGCTGCCGCTGTTCGCCGTGCTGTCCACCGTCTGGTCGATCGAGCCGGCGATCTCGATCAAGCTCGGCACCGAGTTCCTGGTGTTCACCGCGGTGGCGATCGTGTCCGCGCGCGCGCAAGGGCCGCGCAGCCTGATCTCGTCGCTGATGTGCGCGCTGCTGGTGGGCGTGGTGCTGAGCGCGGTGACGCGCACCACCGCGCCGGTCGGAACCACCGGCGAGATCGCGCTGATCGGCGTGTTCGGCAGCAAGAACAACCTGGCGAACTTCGTCTGCCTGTCCATGATCAGCAGCGTGTCGGTGGCCACCGACGGCAGGCAGCCGCGTTTGCTCCGCCTGCTGGCGCTGCTGGGGCTGGCGCTCGATCCGGTCATGCTGGTCAAGGCGCACTCGCTGGGGGCGCTGCTGGCGGGCGGCGGCGCCATGGTGACGGCGGTCTCGGTCGCGGCCCTGTCGCGCGTCGCGCCGCGGCAGCGCAACCTCCTGCTCCCGCTGGCCGCGATCCTGGCTGCCGGGATGGGCGGCCTACTGCTGCTGGCGCTGCAGCAGGGCTTCGACCTGTCCTCGGTCCTGGCGGCGGCCGGCAAGGACACGAGCCTGACCGGCCGCACCTTCCTGTGGTCGCGGGCGCGGGACTACATCGGCATGCGTCCGCTGCTCGGCGTCGGCTACCAGGCGTTCTGGGTCCAGGGCCATGTCGAGGCGGAGGGGCTGTGGCGCTTCGCGCAGATCGAGAGCCGCGTCGGCTTCCACTTCCACAACCTTTACTACGAGAGCGCGGTCGAGCTCGGCAGGCTGGGCGTCGCCATCGTGGCGGTTTCCCTGCTCGCCGTCGCCGCCGCGTCGCTGCGCTCATGCCTCGTCCGTCCGGACTCCGACACCGCGTTCCTGGGCGCGCTGGTCGTGTTCTACGCCATCAGGGTCGGGGTCGAGCTCGACTTCCTGGATCCGTTCTCGCCGGGAAGCCTTCTGCTTCCCGTGGTCTGGGTCTACGCGCGCGGCCCTGCACGGCGCGGAACGGGCGGCGACTGAGTTCCAGGCTGCCAGCCGGAGCACGGCCCGGGCGTAGGCCTGGTGGCCTTCGGGGCGTTCAGCGCCCAAGCGGCAGCCCTTCTGGCTGCCGCCCGCGCAGGCCCCGTGCGCGAGGCCTGACGTCGTCCCGGTCTAGCCGAACGTGAAGTTGGCGGCGCTGACGTGGGTGTTGCCGACGAAGTGGATCAGCGCCGGGCTGTCCAGGCCGGTGCCGGCGGACAGGACCATGCCGCCGGCGCCGTCGGCGTGCAGGTGCTGGGTGATCTGCGCGGCGCTGCTGAGGCTGCTGGCGCCGGGCGCGAAGTCGATCAGCAGCGACCTGTCGGCACCGGTGATGGTGAGCGGCGCCGAGAGCGCGTTGGCGACGTCGATGCGCAGGCCGCTGGACTGGTCGTTCACCGCGATCGGTCCCGGCGCGCTGCCGCCGCCGATGAACAGCATGTTGTTGGAGCCGCGGAAGGCAAGGCTGCCGCTGGAGTCGAGCAGGTTGACGGTGTCGGAGCCGGTGCCGGCGTTCAGGGCGAGGGACACCGAGTTCTGCAGCGTGACGCTGTTGCCCGTGCCGCCCAGGCTCACGTCGAAGGTGCCGAGCGGGCCGCCGGTGCCGGTGCCGAGCGTCAGCGTGGCGGCGCCGGAGCCGCCGGTGACGGTGGCGTCGCTGCCGCCGGTGACCTGGTTGCCGGTGCCGGCGAGGCGCACGACGTCGCTGCTGGCGACCAGGTTGCCGCTGGAGTCGAGGTTGTCCAGCAGCGTGACGTAGTCCTGGCCGCTGCCGGCGGCGATGTCGAAATGGCTGCCGCTGGTGCTGCCGCCGCCGGCGATGACGGTGTTCTGCTTGCCGTCGAGATCGATGGTGGAGTTGCTCACCACGTCGACGTAGTTGCTGCCCGAGCCGCCGGAGATGTTGGCCTGGGCGCTGCTGCTGCCGGAGGCCGCGTCGGCGGCCTGGACGACGTGGTCGCCGGTGCCGAACAGCTCGACGTTGACCAGGCCGGCGGCGGCGCCGGTGTCGGTCGGCGAGGCGAAGCTCGGGTCGCCGAAGCTCATCGAGTTGTTGGTGCCGATCAGGGCGGCGTCGACGGCGCCGGCCACGGTGAGGGAATTGCCGGTGCCGTCCAGCAGCGCGAGGTCGGCGGTGCCGCCGAGGCCCAGCAGGCCGGCGATGGCGCTGTCGGCGCTGGCGCCGGTGATGGACGCGGCCTGCACGGCGCCCAGGGTGACGATGTTGTCGTTGCCGACCAGGCCGACGGCATTGGCGCCGTTGCCGAGGGTGACGATGCTGTTGCTGGTGATGCCGCCGACGGCGACGTTCTCGTCGCCGCCGGTGAGGACGTCGGCGCTGCCGAACAGGCCGGCGACGTCGTTGATCCCGTAGGCGCCGTCGGCGAGGGAACCGACGGTGAAACCCTGCTGGCCGGCCAGAAGCTGTGCTGCGTTGATCACGGTGCTGAACCCTTGTGTGGTCTCACATCCTGTGAGCGTTAACAACCTGAGGTTACATACACCGTGTTCTACTCGCCTTTAAGATGTAAATGCAGCCGAACGTTTTATTAACGCGGCGGTGGTCAAACGATAATTTAACGATGCGAATACTTGCCGCCCGGCTCGCCACCGCCGGAGGGCGGCACGGGAGGGCATCCGCCACGGCCTGGCGGGCGATGCTGGACGACGCCGGGTCCGGGCGCTGGCAGCGGCTCCCGATGTGGATGCCGTTCCCCGGAAGCCGCCATGTCGCCTCGACCCGCTGCCGGCAGCTGTCTGTCCCGGCCGGGCGAGGCACCGATCGTCCGGCGGCGCGATGGGGCGGCAGGATCGATCCAGCCCCGGCAGCCCGCGCCCGTCCGCTCTCCTGGCGTCAAACCGGGCGGTGGCGCCGCCGCCGGTCAGGTTCCGATCGCTTGTGGGGCCGGGTTCGTCGGATCGCCTGCTCCGGCACCGCGCCCGCTACCCTTCGTCGGGATGGACCACCCCCTTGGTGAGGATGATGTTGCCGTAGAGCCGGCGCTCGCCGGTCTGCACGATCGCGAACGAGGCGGCGGCAAGCTCGTAGAAGCGGTGCCGGTCGACGCCCCGGGGGACCGGCGCGCCGCAGGCCGCCAGCGCGGCGGAGAACTCGGCCACCGCTTCTGGAACCTCGGCGGCGTTGCCGACCACGTTCATGGTCAGGGTCGAATCGGGAACGAAGGTGTCGATCGGCAGCACCGTCAGCACGGCGCGCAGCACAGCGGGCGCGTCCAGCCCGGGCAGCGCGATCAGGCGACGGGCGCCCGCGGCGGCCGGATAGTTCGCGTCCACCAGCGCGATCCGGTCGCCATGGCCCATGGCGGCGAGCGCATGCAGCAGGTCGGGCGTCAGCAGCGGGTGGATGCCGCGCAACATGTCGCGTCTCCTCGACCGGCCGTCCGGAGGGAAACCGACGTTCTGACCGGTGACCGGACCATCGAGCATCCTGCGGGCAGCCGCAAGGTCGCGGGCGGCGGAGCGCGATGGCGGACACCGCCGGACGGGCTGGCTCCCGGCACCCGGGGCGCCGGACGCGGCGGCCCGCGACTTCCCCGGCACCGGTCGGCGCCCCGGTGCCCGATCCTGGCCCGCTGGGTCCGGATCGTGCCTTGACCTGGGCGAGTCGAGGCGCCCAACCTGTCGAAGCCGAAACGCTTCCTGTCAGAGGAGCGTCCGGGGGAGAGTCCGAGGAATCGTCATGACCAGAACCACGCCGATCGTTGCCACCCTGCTGCTTGCCGGCGCCTCGATCGCCACCGCGCGGGCCGAGACCATCCCGATCATCGTCAAGGACACCACCTCGCAGTACTGGCAGACGGTGATCGCCGGTGCGCGCAAGGCGGGAACGGAGCTGCACATCAAGGTGCCCGAGCTCGGCGCGCAGAGCGAGGCCGACATCTCCGGGCAGGTCACGGCGCTGGAGAACGCGGTGTCGGGCAGTCCCGCCGCGGTGGTGATCGCGCCGACGCAGTTCGCCGCGCTCGGGCCGCCGATCACCGCGGCGGCCGAGCAGACCAAGATCATCGGCATCGACTCGGCCGCCGACAGCAAGGCGTTCCTGTCCTTCCTCAGCACCGACAACGTCCAGGGCGGCCGGGTCGCGGCCGACGCGCTGGCGGCGGCGGTGAAGACCAAGACCGGCGCCGACACCGGCGACGTGGCGGTGATCACCTCGCTGCCCGGCGTGGGCTCGCTCGACCAGCGGGCGCAGGGCTTCCGCGAGGAGCTGGCGAAGTATCCCGGCCTCACGCTGATCGCCAACCGGATCGCCGACGGGCAGGCCACGACCGGGCTGAACATCATGTCCGACCTGCTGACCGCGCATCCGAAGCTGGTCGGCGTGTTCGCCAGCAACCTGCAGATGGTGCAGGGCGCCTCGCAGGCGCTGGCGGAGGCGAACAAGACCAAGTCGGTGGCGCTGGTCGGCTTCGACAGCGACAAGAACCTGGTGCAGTCGCTGCATGACGGCGTGATCGCCGCCCTGGTGGTGCAGAACCCGTTCCGCATGGGCTACCAGGGCATCAAGATCGCCGACGCCGCCGCGCACGGCAAGGACGTGCCCAAGCAGATCGACACCGGCGTGACCGCGATCACCGCGGCCAACATGGACACGCCGACGTCGCAGGCGCTGCTGAACCCGGCGCTGCAGTGAGCGAGGCCGCCGCCGCGGCGCCGGTCATGGCGCTGCGTGCGGTCGACAAGCGCTTCGTCGGCACGCACGCGCTGCGCGCGGTGGACCTCGATTTCCGCGCCGGCGAGATCCACGCCATCGTCGGCGAGAACGGCGCCGGCAAGTCCACCCTGATCAAGATCCTGACCGGCGTGCACCAGCGCACTGCCGGCACGATCCTGTGGGAAGGGCGCGAGGTGGCGCTCGACTCGCCGCTGGAGGCGATCGCACTCGGCATCAACGCGGTGCACCAGGAGGTGGTGCTGTGCCCGCACCTCACGGTGGCCGCCAACATCTTCCTCGGCGACGAGCGCACGCGCGGTGGCCTGCTGCAGCACCGGCGCATGGTGGCGGATGCGCGCGTGCTGCTCGACGACCTCGGCTTCGACATTCCGGCGGACGCGATCCTGTCCGACCTCACCATCGGCCGGCAGCAGCTGGTGGCCACCGCGCGTGCGGCGGCGCGCGGCGTGCGGTTCCTGATCTTCGACGAGCCCACCGGCTATCTCACGCGCCAGGACACCGACAAGCTGTTCCGGCTGATCCGCCGGCTGAACCGCGAGGGGGTGACGATCGTCTACATCAGCCACCGGCTGGAGGAGATCTTCCAGCTCGCCGACCGCGTCTCGGTGCTGCGCGACGGGCAGAAGGTGGCGACCCGGGTGGTGGCGGAGACCGACGAGCGCGCGCTGATCCGCGACATGGTGGCGCGCTCGATCGAGGAGGTGCACCACAAGGAGCAGGTGCCGATCGGCGAGGTGCTGCTCGACGTCCAGGGGCTGAGCGGGCCCGGCTTCCGGGACGTCTCGCTCACCGTGCGGCGCGGCGAGATCGTCGGGCTGTATGGCCTGATCGGCGCCGGCCGCAGCGAGTTCGTGCGCGCCGTGTTCGGCCGCACCACGCACAGCGCGGGGTCGGTAAGGCTGCGCGGCGAGACGGTGACGATCCGCGACGAGCGTGCCGCGATCGCGCACGGCATCGCGCTGGTGCCGGAAAGCCGGCGCGACCAGGGGCTGTGCCTGAACCTGCCGGTCGGCTTCAACCTCAACCTGCCGGTGTTCGAGCGCATCAGCCGCCGGTTCGGCCTGGTGGACCGCGAGCGGGAGCGTCGGGACGCCGGGCGGCAGATCGCCGAGCTGCGCATCGTCGCCCCGTCGGCGGCGGTGTCGGCGGCGACGCTGTCGGGCGGCAACCAGCAGAAGATCGTCGTCGGCAAGTGGCTCAACCACGGCGCCGAGCTGTTCATCTTCGACGAGCCCACGGTGGGGGTCGACGTCGGCACCAAGGCGGAGATCTACAAGGTGTTCGCCAACCTGCTGCGACGCGGCGCCGGGATCATCCTGATCTCGAGCTACCTGCCGGAGGTGTACGACCTGAGCGACCGGCTGCACGTGTTCCGCCGCGGCGCCCTGGTCGCGACCCACGAGGGACACGCGGCGGATGGGGAAACCATCCTGGCGGAGGCGATCGGTGTCTGAAGGGATCCAGTCCGCCACGGCGCCGGCGGCGACCGGCCGTGGCCCCGCCGGCCGCCGGCTGCAGTTCGGCTTCCTGCTCAACCTGACGCTGCTCGGCCTGCTGCTGCTGCTCTGGCTGCTGCTGACGCTGAGCACGGACAGCTTCGCCACGCTCGGCAACTTCACCAACCTGCTGCGCCAGGCCTCGCTGTGGTCGATCATCGCCATCGGCCAGACCTTCGTGATCATCACCGCCGGGATCGACCTGTCGGTGGGGGCCACGGTCGGGCTGACCAGCACCGTGGTGGCGCTGATGCTCGCCGCCGGCTGGCCGATCCCGCTGGCCGTGGCCGCCACGCTGCTGGTGGGGGTGCTGGTGGGGCTGGTGAACGCGTTCGGCATCGTCCGGCTGCGCCTGCCGCCGTTCATCATGACCCTGGCGGCGATGACGGCGCTGCGCGGCGCCGGGCTGCTGATCACCAACGGCCAGACCATCGGCGGGCTGCCGCGGTCCTTCGGCGCGTTCTCTCGGCACGGCGTGCTGGGCGTGCCCAACCTGTTCCTCGCCGTGCTGGCGGTGGCGATCCCGGGCTACGTGCTGCTGCATCACAGCCGCTGGGGCCGCTACCTGTACGCGGTGGGCAGCAACCCGGAGGCGGCGCGGCTGTCGGGGGTGAAGGTCAGCCGCACCATGACGCTGGCCTACGTGCTGTCGGCGCTGCTGGCCGCGGTGGTGGGCATCCTGACCGCGTCGCGGATCGGCATCGGCGTGGCCACCACGGGGGAAGGGTGGGAGCTGCAGAGCGTCGCCTCGTCGGTGATCGGCGGCACCTCGCTGTTCGGCGCGGTCGGCAGCATCATCGGCCCGCTGCTCGGCGCCATGCTGCTGACCACGATCAACAACGGCGCCAACCTGCTGAACGTGAACCCGTTCTGGCAGGGCATCATCACCGGCCTGCTGATCATCGCGATCGTGTACTTCGACCAGCTCAGGCGGCGCGGCCAGCGATAGGAGGCGCGTCGTCCCCGGCAGGGCCGGACGCATGGGGCGTCCGCCCGTCGCGGTGCGGGCAGGGACGATGGCTCAGGCAGAGGCGCCCTTCATCACGGTCTGGCGCAGGGCGAGGTAGGTGCTCCAGACCACGGCGAGCTGGATCAGCAGGCGCAGCACGTCGATCGAGTAGTGGATGACCTCGCCCACCATGTCGCCGCCCTGCTGGCCGCCGAGCGCCCAGGCGGCCTCGTAGGCCTGTCGCGCGCTGGGCGGCGCCGACAGGGCGAAGGCGTACTCGTCCGGGCCGCCGTTCACGCTGAAGGGCGGGAACGAGACGAGCAGGATCGTCAGCCCGATCGCCAGAAGGAACAACAGGCGCCGCCACTGGTCACGCATCGGATCGTGCTCCTCTCGTGGCCGGTCCCGAAGCCCGGCCGGGAGGTCCATCTGGCGCCGCGGCGGGGCACGGTCAGCAAAACTATGCTCAAGGATTTCTCAACAACCCGGTTGCGGGGGCGGCGCGTCTCATAATCGGGACCCGCGGGGCCGAGGCGCCTTGACCGGGGCGATCCGCCACAGCAGCTTCATCGTCCCGGGCCTGTTCCCGGACGCCTCAACGTCGCCGGCCATCCGTTTCAGGAGGTGGGCTTGGAGTCCGGAACGAGCGGCAGCGCGCTGCCCCAGACGCCCTCGATGCCGCCCCCGACGCCGCGCATCTGGCGGATCGGGGAGGCCGAGTTCGACGAGGCGCGGCGGGAGCTGCGCGTGCGCGGCCAGCTTCGCGTCGTCGAGGCCAAGCCGCTTGCGCTGCTGGCGGAGCTGCTCGGCCGTGCGGGACAGGTGACCACCAAGGGCGAGCTGATGCGGGCGGTCTGGCCCGGGCTGACCGTGGTCGAGCAGTCGCTCACCACGGCGGTGGCGAAGCTGCGCCAGGGGCTGGGCGACAGCGACCGGAAGATCATCGAGGCGGTGCACGGGATCGGCTACCGGATCGGGGTGCCGGCCGATACGCGGCCGGCCGCCGAGATGCCGCGTCCGCCCTTCGCGTTCCAGCCCGGCATGACGGTGCCGAACGCGATCCCCTGGGTGCTGGAGCGCCCGCTCGGTCGCGGCGCGTCGCCGGGGACGTGGCTTGCCCGGCATCCCGGTTCCGGCGCCCTGCGCGTGTTCGGGTTCGCCGTGACGGGGCAGCGGCTCGAGGCGCTGAAGCACCAGGCGTCGCTGTCGCGTATCCTCCGGACGGCCCTCGGCGAGCGCGACGATCTCGTCGCGGTGGCAGACGAGAACTTCGAGGCGGCGCCCTACTTCGTCGGTACCTCTTATGGCGGTGCCGACCTGCGGGACTGGGCGCGATCGCGCGGCGGCCTGCGCGAGGTGCCGGTCGCGGAGCGGATCGGCATGGTCGCGCGGGTGGCACGCACCGTGGCGGCCGCACACAGCGTCGGCGTGCTGCACCGGGACCTTCGGCCGGAGCACGTGCTGGTGACGGAGATCGGGGATGGCGCCGCGATCCGGCTGGCGGGGTTCGGGTCGCGCGGGAACGTCGCCGGCGCGGCGGATCGCGACCAGGCAGCCGGGTCGGCCGCCACCCTGCTCTACACGGCGCCGGAGGTGCGGCGCGGCGCCCCGCCGACGATCGGGACCGACCTCTACGCGCTCGGCATCCTGCTCTACCAGATGGTGCTGGGCGACCTCGACCGGCCGCTGACGCCGGACTGGCAGGCCGACGTCGCGGATCCGCTGCTGCGGCAGGACATCCTGGAAACGGCATCGGGGGACCCGTCGCGTCGCCTGGCCTCTGCCACCGCGCTGGCGGACCGGCTGGAGGGGCTGGATGCGCGCCGGGCCGAGCAGGCACGGCAGGAGCGGGAGGCGGCGGAGCGCGAGCAACTGGTCCGGGCGGCGGAGGCCGATCGGCTGCAGGCGGCCGCCGCGGCGCAGCGCGCGGCGCATGCGGTCGAGCTCACCCGCCGCACCAGGAGTGCCGCGTCCGGGCTGCTGGTCCTGCTGGCGATCGCGGTGGTGCTGTCCGTGCTGATCCTGCGCGAGCGCGAGATCGCCAAGGCGCAGCGGGACCGTGCCGAGGCGGTCACGGCCGCGGTGGGTAACACGGTCGCGAGCCTGATCGACGACATGGTGCGCGGCCTGCGTGACCGGCCTGGCCTCTCCGTGCAGGTCCAGGGGGAAATGCTGCGAAGTGCCGAGGCGATCCTCGGCCGGATGAGCCGCTTCGTGCCCGGCGATTCCCGGCTGCAGCGCCTGCAGGCCAAGGCGCTCGACGAGTTCGCGAACACCTACTGGCACGAGGACGACCTGCCGCGGGCGCTGGCGGCGGGGCAGCAGGCCGCGCTGCTGCAGCAGGGCCTCCTGGTCCGCGACCCGCTCGACACCGCACTCGGGATCGAGCTGGCGCGGAGCCAGCGCTGGATCGGCGACGTGAAGCTGAAGCAGCACGATTTCGAAGGCGCGCTGGCGGCCTACCGCATGGACTACGCGGTCCTGGCGCGCTTCGCCGCGGCGCATCCGCAGGATGCCGAACTGCAGAAGCAGCTCACGTCGGCCGAGGAGGCGGTGGGCGACGTGCAGCAGCGCGAAGGCAACAATCCCGGCGCGCTCGCGACCTACCGGCATGCGCAGCGCGTGCTGGCGCGCGTGCTGGCCGAGCATCCGGCGGACCCGACGGTGCAGTTGTCGATGTCGATCGCCGAGGAAAAGATCGGCGACGCCCTGGACGCCCTGGGCGACCGGCAGAACTCGCTCGCGGTCTACCAGGCCGACCTCGCGATCCGGCAGCGCCTCGCGTTGCTGGATCCGGACAACACCTATGTCGTGCGCTGCCTGGCGGTCGCACTGAGCGACGTGGCCGACGAGCAGACGGAGCTGGGACAGCCGCAGAAGGCGCTTGCCTCCCACCTGATGGCCCGGGCGATGATCGCCAGGCTTGCGGCGCTCGATCCGGGGAACCTCGAGTACCAGAGGGGCATCGCCGACAACGACAATTCGATCGGTGATGCGCAGCTGGAGGTCGGCGATGCCGACGCGGCGGTCGCCGCCTATCAGGCCGGCATCGCGATCATGCAAAGCCTGGTGCGCCGGAGCGCGGACGATGTCGGGTTCCGCCAGGATCTGGTGGTGCTGCGGACCGGCTTGGGCAGGGCCCTGGTCAAGCGCGGAAACCTCGCCGCCGCGGCCTCGGATGCGGCGCTGGCCGAGCAGGATGCGCAGGCCCTGGCGGCCGCGCATCCGCTGGACACCGGGCTTGCCGGCAACCTGCGGGATGCGGAGGCGCTGGTCCGGCAAGCGGGCAACGGCGCGCGCTGAGGTCGAAACGCAACCGGGCCGTTCTTGAGAAGTCGGCCTGCGGATCGTTTCGTGAGACGGCAGATCAAGACCTTAGGCCGTTATAATTTCTTGATCCGAAGTTTGCTGTGCACAACCGCGGAAAGCGGCACCGTGCTTCCGAGCCGTTCGGGTCGTCCCGGCCGGCCGAGGACATGACGATCGGTTCGCGCGAGGAGTGTCGCGATGGCTGTCACCGACCCTGGATGGGCGCCGGACGGCGCCTGCCCACCGGCCGCGCTGCGTCGCCGTCGACAGCGCTGGTTTGGCGTGCTCGTGGCCTTGCTCCCGGTGGGGCCGGCCGTGGCTGCGGGAAGTGGGGCTGCGGGAAGCGGGGCTGCGGGAAGCGGAGCTGCGGGAGGCGGAGCGGAGGCGGGGTCGACGCTGCTCGCCACATCCTCGGCGCACAGGCTGGACGTGTTTGCCGACGGCGCGCCGGACTGGTGCCGGCCGGCGCTGGCGCTGCGGGTGGTGTATGGCGCGGACAGCCCGGATCTCGGCGACCCCGCGTCGGCCGCGGTGCTGCTGGACCGGCTGAAGGGCACCATCGAGGCGCGCTGCCCGGCGGCGGTCTCCGCCGGGGTGGTGGTGTCGGGAATGCCGGGTGGGGAGC